>JBKDQY010000001.1:0-31446 GCA_046341655.1 Betaproteobacteria bacterium
AGCATGATGACCATCATCATCACGCCCAGCAGCCGGGTTTCGGTCTCGGAGAGCATGGCGGTTCCTCAGGTCCTGTTCTTCTGTGCGCCCAGCACCTCGGCGCGCAGGTCGCGGCGCAGGATCTTGCCCACGGGCGTCTTGGGCAGCTCGTCGCGGAACTCGATGCGCGCGGGCATCTTGTAGGCGGTCAGCAGCGTGCGGCAGTGCGCCATCAGGGCTTCGGCGCTGAGGCCCTCGTCGCGCCTGACGACGTAGGCGCGCACGGCCTCTCCCGTCTTGTCGTCGGGCACGCCGATCACCGCTGCCTCGAGCACGCCGTCGTGGCGCGTCAGCGCGTCCTCGATCTCGTTGGGGTACACGTTGAAGCCGCTGACCAGGATCATGTCCTTCTTGCGGTCGACGATCCTGAACGTGCCCTCGGCGTCCATCACCGCCACGTCGCCGGTGTGCAGCCAGCCGCCCTTCAGCACCTCGGCGGTGGCCTCGGGCCGCTGCCAGTAGCCGCGCATGACCTGCGGGCCGCGCACCACCAGTTCGCCCGGCTGGCCCAGCGGCACCGGCTCGCCGCCGTCGTCGACCAGGCGCACGTCGGTCATCGGGGCGGGGATGCCGATGGTGTCCTTCTGGCGCTTGCCGTTGAGCGGCTGGAAGCACACCACCGGCGAGCTCTCGGTCAGGCCGTAGCCCTCCACCAGCGGCGCGCCGGTCACCTGCTCGAAGCGCTCGACCACCGCGTGGTGCATCGCCGCGCCGCCGCCGCCGGCGGCCTTGATGTGCCTGGGCGGGAAGGCGGTGAACCACTCTTCGCCGAGCAGCGCGTTGTACAGCGTGTTCACGCCGGTGAGCCAGGTGATCTTGTAGTTCTCGATCGCGCGCTGCAGGTTCTGGATCGGGCGCGGGCTGGGCACGAGGATGTTGCGCGCGCCGGCCTCGAACATGCAGAGGAAGTTCACCGTGAAGGCGAAGATGTGATACAGCGGCAGCGCGGTCAGCACCACCTCCTTGCCGTCCTCGAGGTGGCTCGCGACCATGGCGCGCATCTGCGCCAGGTTCCACAGCAGGTTGCCGTGGGTGAGCATCGCGCCCTTGGCCACGCCAGTGGTGCCGCCGGTGTACTGCAGCAGCGCCAGGCTGTCGTGCGTGAGAGGTGCCCACCAGCCTCGCACGTCGCCGCCGGCGGCCGCACCCTGGGCCAGGGCCTGCGGCAGCGCGGTGAAGGCCACGCCGTGCTTCGGGATCTGGCGGTTCCAGTACCTCATCACCGCGTGCACGATGCCGCCCACCAGCGCCGGGAAGAACTCCGGCACCCGGGTGACGACGACGTGCTTCACGTCGGTGTGCGGCAGCGCCTGCTCGAGCTTGTCGGCGAACATGTCGACGACGACCACCGCCCGGGCGCCGCTGTCCTTGAACTGGTGCGCCATCTCGCTGGCGGTGTACAGCGGGTTGGTGTTCACGGCCACGCAGCCGGCCTTCAGCACGCCCAGCAGCGCCACCGGGTAGGCCAGGCAGTTGGGCATCTGGATGGCCACGCGGTCGCCCGCCTGCAGGCCCAGAACCTGCCTCAGGTAGCGCGCGAAGTGGTCGCTCTTCTCGTCGACCTCGCGGTAGCTGAGCGAGCCGTACATGCCGTTGGGCATGACGGTGGTGAAGGCCGGCTGGCCGGCGAACCGCGCCGCCGCGGCCTGCGCCATGGCCGGCAGGCTGGCCGCCGAAGGGGGCGCGAGGTCGGCCCGGATGTGGGCGCCGTACTGGCCAACCCAGGGCCTCAGGTCGTAGGGGCTGATCGCGTCCATGGAACTCCCGCGGGCGCCGACTTCACGCGCCGAAAAACCGGAGTGAAATGTACCTTGACACCCTGCGCCGACCGACCCGCCGGCACCCCCGACCCGAGCGCTGGCGGGGGGATCAGCCCGCGCGGCCTGCGGCGGTGGTGATGCGCGCCAGCCAGGTGGCTGCATCGGGCTCCAGCATCGGCCAGGTGAAGCGCCAGCGCCAGTTGCCGTCGGCGGTGCCGGGGCGGTTCATCCGGTGCCCGCTGCCCAGGCCCAGAACGTCCTGCAGCGGGAACAGCGCCAGCCGCGCCACGCTCTGGCTGGTGGCGCGGATCAGCGCCCAGTGGATGCGCGCCGCGTCGTTGCAGGCCAGGTACTCGGCAGCGAAGGCGCGCACCTCCGGGTGCGCCCCGGCCCACCAGCCGCAGGCGGTGTCGCTGTCGTGCGTGCTGCTGTAGGCCAGGGCGTGCGGCACGTGGTGGTGCGGCAGGAAGGGGTGCTGCGCCTGCGCCGCGGGGCCGCCGTCGCCCCAGCCATTGAAGGCCTCCTGCACGATGCGCATGCCCGGCAGGCCGAAACCGTCGCGCAGCGCGATGACGTCGGGCGTGATGGTGCCGAGGTCCTCGGCCACCACGGGCAGGTCGTGGCCCAGCGCGGCGCGGAAGGCCTCGAACAGGGCCGGCCCCGGGCCCGGAGCCCAGCGGCCCTCGCGCGCGGTGGGGCAGCTGGCCGGCACCTCCCAGTAGCCGGCGAAGCCGCGGAAGTGGTCCACGCGCACGAGGTCGGCCTGCGCCAGCGCGCGCTTCAGGCGGGCCACCCACCAGGCGTAGCCGTCCGCGGCCATCCGGTCCCAGCGGTACAGCGGGTTGCCCCAGCGCTGGCCGTCGGGGCCGAACCCGTCGGGGGGCACGCCGGCCACGAACGTGAGCTGGTGGCGTTCGTCCATGAAGTACAGCTCGGGGCGCGACCAGACGTCGGCGCTGTCGTGCGCCACGAAGATGGGCACGTCGCCCATGAGGAACACGCCGCGGCTGTGCGCGTACTCGCGCAGCGCGCGCAGCTGCTCGTCGAACTGCCACTGCACGAAGGCGTGCACGCGCATCGCGTCGGCGTGGGTCGCGCGGGCGGCGGACAGCGCGCCGGCTTCGCGCCGCGCCAGCGGCTCGCCCCAGGCCCACCAGGGCTGGCCGTGGTGGGCGTCCTTGAGCGCGGCAAACAGGCACCACTCGTCCAGCCAGGCCTGCTCGGCGGCGCACCAGGCCTCGAAGCGCCGGCGCTCGGCCGCCGTGCCCCGCGCGAAGAAGCCCGCGGCCGCCTGCTGCAGGCGCTGCCAGCGCCAGGGCAGGGCGCGCTCGTAGTCGGCCCGCCCGGCGTCGAACGACGGCGCAGCGTCGAGCGCCGCGGCCGGCAGCCACCCGGCGCGCACCAGCGGCGCCAGCGCCACCAGGCCGGGGCTGCCGGCAAAGGCCGAGGGGCACTGGTAGGGCGAGTGGCCCGGCCCCACGGGGTTGACCGGCAGCACCTGCCACAGGCTCTGGCCGCAGGCGGCCAGCCAGTCGACGAAGCGGCGCGCCTCGTCGCCGAGGTCGCCCTGGCCGTGCAGGCCCGGCAGCGAGGTGAGGTGCAGGACGATGCCGGAACGGCGCGTGTTCAGGTCGAAGGGCATGGGTGCATTCTCAGGACCCGTCGCCCGCCGGGGCGCCGCGCCGAAGCAGGCGCAGCGAGCGCGGGGCCAGGGCGGCGTGCGGGTCGGCGGGTGGCGCTGGCGCGGTGTCCAGCGCCAGCGCCCAGCAGGCGCCTTCCAGCGCCTCGGGCGGCAGCGGCCGCGGGTGGGGATCGGGGTTGAGCGCCAGCAGCCAGCCGCCGGCGCGCAGGGCCAGCGCCTCGGGCGCACCGTCGTCGATGGCAAACACGCGCAGCGGCGCCTCGTGCCAGGTGGCGGGCACGCCCAGGGCACCGGCGCGCCGCAGCGCCAGCAGTTCCGCCACGAAGCCGGTGAGCGCCTCGTCGGCGCGGTCCCAGGCCAGCCAGCCCAGCGCGTTGTCCTGGTTCCAGGCGTTGTTGTTGCCCTGCTGCGAGTGGCCCAGCTCGTCGCCGGCCAGCAGCAGCGGCGTGCCCTGCGCCAGCAGCAGCGTGGCCAGCAGGCCGCGCTGCACGGCGGCGCGCGCGGTCAGGACGGCGGGGTCGTCGCTGCGGCCCTCGGCGCCGAAGTTGGCGCAGAGTTCGTCGTCGCGGCCGTCCCGGTTGTCTTCGCCGTTGGCGTGGTTGTGCTTGCGCGAGTGGGCCACGAGGTCGGCCAGCGTGAAGCCGTCGTGGACGGTGACGAAGTTGACGCTGCTGGTGGGCGGGCGGCCGTCGCCCTGGTAGAGCTCGGGCGAGCCCGCCAGGCAGGCCGCCAGCTCGCGCCGCGTCACGCGCGAAGGCGTGCCGCCGCGCGGCACCGGCAGGCCCAGCCAGAAGCCGCGCGCGGCGTCGCGGAAGCGGTCGTTCCACTCCTGCCAGGGCGCCGGGAAGCCGCCGACGCGGTAGCCACGCGGGCCGCCGTCCCAGGGCTCGGCGACGAGCATGGCGCCGTCCAGCGCCGGCTCGTCCTGCAGCATGCGGAAGAAGGCCGCGTCGCGCGCGAAGCGGCCGTCGGCGCCGCGGCCCAGCACGGGCGCGAGATCGAAGCGGAAGCCGTCGACGCCCATCTCGCGCACCCAGAACACCAGGCTGTCGACGACGAAGCGCGCCACCCGCGGGTGCGCGACGTTGACGGTGTTGCCGCAGTGGGTGAAGTCCACCAGCGTGCCGTCGCCGGCCACCCGGTACCAGCTCTTCTGGTCGAGCCCCCGGAAGGCCAGCGTGGGCCCGTAGTGGTTGCCCTCGGGCGTGTGGTTGTAGACCACGTCCATCACCACCTCGAGCCCGGCGTCGTGCAGCGCCGCCACCATCGCGCGGAACTCGTCGGCGACGGCCGTGGGGTCGTCGGGCCGCTGCGCGAAGCGCGGGTCGGGGCAGAAGAAGCCCAGGGTGTTGTAGCCCCAGTGGTTGACCAGCCCGGGCGGCATCATCGGCTCGCTGAGCCGAAGCTGCACCGGCAGCAGCGACAGCGTCGTCACGCCCAGGCGCTGGAAGTGCGCGATCGCCGCCGGGTGGGCCAGTGCCGCGTAGGTGCCGCGCAGCGCGGGCGGAATGCCCGGGTGGCGCATCGAGAAGGACTTGACCTGCAGCTCGTAGAACACGCGGGCGGCCGGCGCGTGGCGCGGCGCGCGCTCGCGCCGCGCCGGCGCGCGCGGGGGCGCCACGCGGGCCTTCAGCGCCGTGGCGGCGTTGTCGGTCGCGTCCACGGCGTCGAACGGCGAGGCGCCCAGCGGGTAGCCGTGGTGCTCGGGCCGCCACTCGAAGCGGCCGCAGACCTCGCGCGCCCAGGGATCGAGCAGCAGCTTGGCGGGGTTGAAGCGGTGGCCCTCGCGCACGGCCTGCGGCCCGCGCGGCCCGTCGGCGCGCAGGCCGTACACCAGCCCCGGCCCGGCGCCGGCCAGGAAGCCGTGGAACACGCCGTCTGCGTCGCGGTGCAGGCGGTGGCGGGCCCGCTCCTGCGTGCCGCCGGCATCGAACAGGCACCATTCGATGGCGGTGGCGTGGTCGGACCACAGCGCCAGGTTCACGCCGCCGGCCACCGCGTGCGCGCCGAAGGGGCCGCGGCGGCCCGGGGCCAGGGTGCTCGCAAGGGCCTCACTCATGTAGTAATGCTACACAGTGGATTCCCGGATGTCACCGCAAGTATTTGATTCTTAATGGTAAACCAGCAATTCATCGATGGGCGATGGGTTTGAGTTCTGCCAGCAGCGGGCTGTATATTCATTACATCACCGCAAGGGCTTCGGCCCGGAGGCAACGCAATGGCCGAAGTCAAACTGGCCGGGGTCGGCAAGGCCTTCGGCGACGCAAGGATCCTCAAGGGGATCGACCTGCACATCCGCGACGGCGAGTTCATGGTCTTCGTGGGCCCCAGCGGCTGCGGCAAGAGCACGCTGCTGCGCACCATCGCCGGGCTGGAGGACATCACCGAGGGCGAGCTGTCCATCGGCGGCCGCGTCGTCAACGACGTGCCGCCGGCCGAGCGCGGCATCGCGATGGTGTTCCAGAGCTACGCGCTGTACCCGCACATGAACCTGTTCGACAACATGGCCTTCGGGCTGAAGCTGGCGAAGGTTCCGGAGCCCGAGATCCGCGACGCCGTCACCCGGGCCGCGAAGCTGCTGCACATCGAGCACCTGCTCGAGCGCAAGCCCAAGGACCTGTCGGGCGGACAGCGCCAGCGCGTCGCCATCGGGCGGGCCATCGTGCGCCAGCCCGAGGTCTTCCTGTTCGACGAGCCGCTGAGCAACCTGGACACCGCGCTTCGCGTGAAGATGCGCTACGAGTTCGCCAAGCTGCACGAGCAGTTCAGGACGACCATGGTCTACGTCACGCACGACCAGGTCGAGGCCATGACGCTGGCCGACCGCATCGTGGTGCTGCAGGCCGGGCGCATCGAGCAGGTGGGCGCGCCGCTGGAACTGTACGAGCACCCCTGCAACCTGTTCGTGGCCGGCTTCATCGGCAGCCCGGGCATGAACCTGCTCGACGCCACCGTGGCCGAGGCCTCGGCGCAGCACGCCGTGGTGCGCGTGAAGGGCAGCGACGAGCCCATCCGCTGCCTCGTGGACGCGGGTGCCGCCCGGCCGGGCGACGCGGTGAAGCTGGGCGTGCGCCCCGAGCACCTGCGCGCAGGCGAGGCTGCCAACGCCCTGGCCACCGAGGTGACCTTCGTCGAGAGCCTGGGCGGCATGACCTACGCCTACTGCAGCCACCCGGGCGTGGCCGACGTGCTGACCTGCGCCGTCGAGGGCGACCGCCGCCTGGCCAGCGGCAGCGCACTCAGCCTGGGCGTGCCGCCCGCGAAGGCCTACCTGTTCGACGCCGACGGGAAGGCCTTCCGCCGCCTGGCCGCCGCGCCGACCGAGCGCGCGCATGCGGCCTGATCGCCTGCTGGCCGCGGCCGTGCTGGCCGCGATGGCGTCCACCGCGGCCGCGCAGGCCAGCCCGCGCCTGCTGGTGTGGATCAACGGCGACAAGGGCTACAACGGCCTGCAGAAGGTGGGCGACGCCTTCGCCGCGAAGAGCGGCGTGACGGTGGTCGTGCAGCACCCCGAGGGCGCGACCGACAAGTTCCAGTCCGCCGCCGCGGCGGGCAAGGGCCCGGACATCATGTGCTGGGCCCACGACCGCGTGGGCGAGTGGGCCAAGGGCGGGCTGATCGTTCCCGTGCGCCCGGGCCGTGCGCTGCGCGAGCGCATCGACGACGCGGCCTGGGCGGCCTTCACCTACCGCGGCCAGACCTGGGGCTACCCGATCGCGATCGAGGCCATCGGCCTGATCGTCAACAAGGCGCTGGTGCCGCAGCCGCCGACGAGCTTCGAGCAGGTCATCGAGATCGACCGCCGGCTCAAGGCCCAGGGCAAGAGCGCCATCCTCTGGGCCTACAACAACAGCTTCTTCAGCTGGCCCCTGCTCGCGGGGCCGGGCGGCTTCGTCTTCGGCCGCAACGCGCAGGGCGAGCTCGACCCCACGCAGGTGGGCGTCAACACCCCCGGCGCCGTGCAGGGCGCACAGATGCTCGAGCGGCTCGTCAGGGACGGCCACATGCCGCGCGGCGCGCGCTACGCCGAGATGGAGAGCGCCTTCGCCAAGGGCCAGGTGGCGATGATGATCAACGGCCCCTGGGCCTGGGACAACGTGCGCAAGGTCGGCATCGACTTCACCGTGGCGCCGCTGCCTTCCATCGGCGGGCACCCGAGCAAGCCCTTCGTCGGCGTGCTCGGCTGCATGATCACCGCGCCCAGCCGCGTGAAGGACATCGCGCGCGAGTTCCTCGAGCACCACCTGCTGAAGGTGGAGAACCTCAAGATCGTCAGCGCCGACGTGCCGCTGGGCGTGCCGGCCGACAAGGCCTACTACGCCGAGCTGAGCGGCGACCCGAAGATCGCCGCGACGATGGCCAACGCGCGGGCCGGCGAGCCCATCCCCAACGTCCCCGAGATGGGCCGCTTCTTCCCGGCGATCGAAGCGGCGCTGGAGGCCATCACCAACGGCCGGCAGTCGCCGAAGGAGGCGCTCGATGGCGCCGCGGCGCGGATGAAGAGCCGATGAGCACGGCTGCCGCCCCACGCCCGTGGCTGCAGCACGGCATCGCCGCGCTCGCGGGCCTAGCGCTGCTGTGGCTGGTGTTCAACCTCTGGGCCGCCGGGCAGCCGCTGGTGGCGGTGGGCGTGCTGGCCTTCGGCAGCGCGGCGCTGGTGGTCTACGGCACGGCCACCTCGGTGGCCTGGAAGTACCTGTTCCCGGGCGTGGCCGGCATGCTGCTGTTCGTGGCCTTCCCGCTGGTCTACACGGTGCAGATCGGCTTCACCAACTACTCGTCGGCGCACTTGCTGTCGGAGGAGCGCTCGCGTGCGTACCTGCTCGACCAGAGCGTGGTCGACGAGGCGCGCGCCCGGCCGTACTCGCTGCACGCCGAGGGCGGCGCGTTCCGCCTGCGCCTGGCGCCGGGCGAAGGCGGCGGCGAGCCGCTGGTGTCGCCGCCGCTGGACCTGCGGGCCCCGCCCGCCGCGCCGGTGGCGATGGCGCCCGGGGCGGCGCCGGCAGCGGGCCCGGCGCTGGGTCCGGCGCTCGACCTGAAGGCGGTGATCGCTCAGCGCGAGGGCCTGCAGCGCCTGGCCCTGGCGCTGCCGGGCGGCGAGGTCCTGCGCTATGCCGGCCTGCGCGAGTTCGGCGTGGTCGAGCCGCTGTGGACGGCGCGCGCCGACGGCGCGCTGGTGCAGGCCGGCAGCGGCCGCGTGTTCGCGCCCAACCGCGAGACGGGCTACTTCGAATCCGCCGCGCCCGACGGCACCGTGGACCGCATCTCGCCCGGGGTCACGGTCGGCATCGGCCTGGCCAACTACAGCCGCATGCTGCTGGACGCCGACTTCCGCGGCCCCTTCGTCAGCATCTTCGTGTGGACCGTGGTCTTCGCGGGGCTGACGGTGCTGTTCGCCACGGCGCTGGGCATGTCGCTGGCGGTGCTGCTGGAGTGGGAGGGCCTGAAGCACCGCACGCTGTACCGCACGCTGCTGTTCCTGCCCTACGCGGTGCCGGGCTTCATCAGCATCCTGGTGTGGAAGGGCCTGTTCAACCAGAACTTCGGCGAGATCAACGCCATCCTCGACGCCGTCTTCGGCGTGCGGCCGGCCTGGTTCGCCGACCCGATGCTGGCCAAGGCGATGATCCTGATCGTCAACACCTGGCTGGGCTACCCGTACATCATGATCCTGTGCTCGGGGCTGCTGAAGTCGATCCCGGCCGACCTGTACGAGGCCAGCGCGCTGGCCGGCGCCAGCCCCTGGGTGAACTTCTGGAAGATCACCGCGCCGCTGATCATCAAGCCGCTGACGCCGCTGCTGATCAGCGCCTTCGCGTTCAACTTCAACAACTTCGTGCTCATCAGCCTGCTCACCGACGGGCGGCCCGACTTCCTGAACACCAAGCTGCCGGCGGGCACGACCGACATCCTCGTTAGCTACACCTACCGCATCGCGTTCACCGACAGCGGCCAGAACTTCGGCCTGGCGGCGGCGATCTCGACGCTGATCTTCATGCTGGTGGCGGTGATGGCGCTGGTGCAGCTGCGCTTCACGCAGAGCAACGAGGGGAGGCGCTGACATGCCCATCGTCACCGGCAAGAGCCAGCGCTGGCGCGCCTGGGCCGCCCACGGCGTGCTGTGGGTGCTGCTGGCCTTCACGCTGTTCCCGCTGCTGGCCGTGGTCAGCATCAGCCTGCGTCCGGGCAACTTCGCCACCGGCAGCATCATCCCCACGCAGATCAGCTTCGAGCACTGGCAGCTGGCGCTGGGCATCCCCGTCACCAACCCCGACGGCACGGTGACGCAGCCGCCCTTCCCGGTGCTGCTGTGGCTTTGGAACAGCATCAAGATCGCCACGATCTCGGCCTTCCTCATCGTGGCCATCAGCACCACCGCGGCCTACGCCTTCGCGCGGCTGCGCTTCGCACGCAAGCAGCTCATCCTCAACAGCATGCTGCTGCTGCAGATGTTCCCGGTGGCGGTGGCCCTGGTCGCCATCTACGCCATCTTCGAGGGCCTGGGCACGCAGGTGCCGTGGCTGGGCATCGAGACGCACGCCGGGCTCATCGTCGCCTACCTCGGCGGCGTGGCCATGCACATCTGGACGATCAAGGGCTACTTCGAGACCATCCCCGCGGAGATCGAGGAGAACGCCAAGGTCGACGGCGCCACGCACTGGCAGGCCTTCCGCCACGTTCTGCTGCCGATGGCCGTGCCGATCCTGATGGTGGTGTTCGTGCTGGCCTTCATCGGCATCATCATCGAGTACCCGGTGGCCAGCATCCTGCTGCGCGAGGAGCCCAACCTCACGCTCGCGGTGGGCAGCAAGTTCTACCTGTACGAGCAGCGCTACCTGTGGGGCGACTTCGCCGCCGCGGCGGTTCTGTCGGGGCTGCCGATCACGCTGGTGTTCCTGCTGGCGCAGCGCTGGATCGTCAGCGGCCTGACCGCCGGGGGCGTGAAGGGATGAGGGCGGCGGCGCCCGCGCGGGCCGCCGCTGCCGCCCTGCTGCTGGCGGCCACGCTGCCAGCGGCGGCGCAGCCCGCGCAGGCCGAAGCCGCCTGCCGCGCCGACCCGCTGGACGGCCGCGCCCTGTACCTGCGCGGCGGCTTCAACGCCTGGGCCGCACCCGAGGCGCAGCGCTTCACGTGGTTCTGCAACCGCTGGGAGCTGGTCACGCGGCTGTCGGGCGAGCACCGCTTCAAGCTCGGCGACGAAGGCTGGAGCGCCGACGCCGATTTCGGCAGCGCCGACGGCCGGCGCCTCCTGCGCAAGGGCCCCGAGCTGCAACGCCGCTTCCGCGGCACCTACCGCTTCACGGTGACGATGGCTGACCCCACCACCCCCGAGCTGCGCATCGACGAGTGCCCGGCCGACGACGCCCCGCTCGGCGCCACGGCGCTGTTCCTGCGCGGCACGCCCAACAACTGGGCGGCGCTCGACGACTTCCAGTTCCAGTTCAGCTGCGACGCCTACTACCTGAACGTCCGGCTCGAGGGACGGCACGAATTCAAGATCGCCGACGCCGCCTGGGCCGACGCCAGCACCATCGGCCCCGGCGGTTTCGGCCGCGGCGCCAACTTCGCGCACGCCTTCGTCGGCGAGCACACGCTGCGCCTGGCCTGGGCCGGCGGCCGGCCGCAACTCGACATCGGCCCGAAGAGCTGGGCCGACCCGCGCGCCGCCGCCGTCACCGACCCGGTGGCGCTAAGCCTGCGCTTCGACTCGCGCAGCGCCGCCCACAAGCAGCCCTTCGGCGCCGTGCCGGCGGGCACCGAGGTCGGCTTCGCCTTCACCGCCGCACCGGGCGTGCAGCGCGCGACGCTGGTGGTGGAGAAACGCCGGCTGGAGGGCAACCAGGAGGTGCTGGAGTACCTGCCGGCCGCCCGCGTGGCCATGGTGCGCACGGCCGGGCCCGACGGCCGCGAGCACTTCGCGGCGAGCCACCGCTTCGCCGAAGTGGCGGTCTACGGCTACTGGTTCGAGGTCGAGATCGGCGGCAAGCTCTTCGCCTACCAGAACAACGCCGAGCCGCTGCACTGGACGCGCGAGAAGGGCACCGGCGGCCCGGGCGCCGTGGCCGAGTGGCCCGCCAACCCGGGCGGCATCCGCCGTTTCCGCCAGACCGTGCACGCCCCCGACCTGCGCGTGCCCGACTGGGCGGCCGACATCGTCTACTACTACGTCTTCCCCGAGCGCTTCCGCAACGGCAACCGCGCCAACGACCCGATGCCCGGGCGCGACCGCTACCGCAACACCACCGTCGAAAAGCATCCGCGCTGGCTCGGCAAGCCCTGGAAGCCCGGCAGCGGCGACGGCAGCGACGACGTCTACAACAACGACTTCTTCGGCGGCGACCTGGACGGCCTGGCCGACAAGCTCGACGACATCCGCGAGCTCGGCGCCAACACGATCTACATGACGCCGGTGTTCCGCGCCGCGAGCAACCACAAGTACGACCACGCCGACTACCTCAACGTCGACCCGGCCTTCGGCGGCAACGCCGCCTGGGACCGGCTCATCCGCGAGGCCACGCGCCGCGGCATCCGCGTCATCCCCGACGCCAGCCTCAACCACACCGGCAGCGACTCGATCTACTTCGACCGCTACGGCAACTTCGGCGGCAGCGGCGCCTTCAGCGGCGGCAAGCCCAACCCGGAGAGCCCGTACTTCGGCTGGTACCGCTTCGACCTGACGCAGAAGCAGCCCGAGCGGCAGTACCGCGGCTGGGTGGGCGTGCCCGACCTGCCCGAGCTCGACAAGGCCAGCCCGGCCTGGCGCGACTTCGCCTTCCGCAGCCCCGACAGCGTCACGCGCACCTGGCTCAGGCGCGGCGCGGCCGGCTGGCGCATGGACGTCGCGCCCTGGGTGAGCGACGACTTCTGGCGCGAGTGGCGGCAGGCGGTGAAGGGCACCCGGCCCGACGCGCTGACCGTGGCCGAGACCTGGTTCGACTCGAGCAAGTACTTCCTCGGCGACATGTTCGACTCGACCATGAACTACGTCTTCCGCAACGCGGTGCAGGACTACGCCGCGGGCGGCAAGGCCGCGGCCCTGGCGTCGCAGCTGGAGCACCTGCGCGAGGCCTACCCGGCACCGGTGCACCGCGCGCTGATGAACCTGCTGTCCAGCCACGACCAGGCGCGCGCGCTGCACGTCTTCGGCTGGCACGACGACACCAGGGACCCGGCCGTCGTCGAGCGCGCCAAGCAACGGCTGCTGCTGGGCGTGTTCCTGCAGATGAGCTACCCGGGCGCGCCCACCGTCTACTACGGCGACGAGGTCGGCGTGACCGGCGGCGACGACCCCTACAACCGCGCGCCCTACCCCTGGGCCGACGAGGGCGGGCAACCCGACCTGGCGCTGCGCGAGCAGTTCCGGCGCCTGATCGCGATGCGCCACGCCCAACCGGTGCTGCGCCGCGGCGAGCTGATGGCGCCGGTGGTCGTGGACGAGCACGTGGTGGTGTGGCCGCGCCGGCTGGTGCAGGGCGGCCGCGAGCGCTGGGCGCTGGTGGCCGTGAACAACGCCGGCGCGCCGCGCACCGTGCGCCTGCCGCGCCCCGCGGGACTGCCGCCGGGGCCGCTCACCGACGCCCTGGGCGGCGAGGCCGTGCGCGCCGACGGCGACTTCATCGAGATCGTGGTGCCGGCCCTGTTCGGCCGCGTGCTGCTGCGCTGAAGGCCTCCGGTCCCTTGCCCGCCCGGGGACCGCCCGGTGGGCGGTGTTCCGGGTTCCTGGCGGCGATTCCCTGAGCCGATGCCTGCGCCTGGACGGCGTCTCTCTCGGTGTTGGCGGGCAGCGTCAGCCCATGCCGTGGAAGAAGGCCAGCACGCCCCCCAGCAGCGCCACCAGCAAGGGCACGCCGTACAGCAGCGCGGTCTGCCAGGGGCCACCGGCGGCGGCAGCGCCACGGCCCTCGGGCGCGAATCCGCTGCCGTCGAACAGGTCCTCGACGAAGGCCTCGCTGCGGTGCAGGTCGGGCAGCACGCTGGCCGGGAAGCCGCTGGAGCGGGCGAGGCCCTGGGCGCTGGCGTCGGCGGCGTTCATGGCGTGGGCGCGGTGGGGTGGCGGGCGGTGATCGCTGTCACGGATGCTGAGGCCCTGCCGTATCGCCCGCATGTCAGCCGCCGGCGCGGCCGGTTTGCTTTGTTTCAGCACGGGCGCCAGGCGCCAACAAACGAAACACGGTGGTCGCCGCGCCGATGCCGCGCCGAAACAGCCGGCAACCACCATGCGCGGATGCCACCCCCTCGGCGCCCGCATGTGGTCCACCACCACCCCTGGTTCGCCGCCGCGCCGTGGGGCGACGCACCAGGGAGTGCTGGCTATGATCCCGGCGATGCCGTCATGACGCCGCCCGCCGACATTGCCAACGACCAGCCGACGCCGCTGCTCATCGTCGATGACGAGCCCGAGTTGTGCGGCCTGCTGGCCGAGTACTTCGGCCGCCACGGCTTTGCGGTGAGCACGGCCGCCAGCGCCGCCGACGCCCGCCGGCAGCTGGCGGCGCAGCGCCCGGCGATGGCCCTGCTGGACATCAACATGCCCGGCGAGAACGGCCTGAGCCTGGCGCGCTGGCTGCGCGAAGCCCACCCCGGCGTGGCCATCGTCATGCTGACCACCGCCGGCGAGCCGGTGGACCGCATCGTGGGCCTGGAGCTCGGCGCCGACGACTACGTCGGCAAGCCCTTCGAGCTGCGCGAACTGCTGGCGCGCGTGCGCGCGGTGCTGCGGCGCACGCAGGCGCCGGCCGGCGCGGCGGCTGCACCGGGCGCCGAGGAGTCGCGCCGCGTGCCCTTCGGCGCCCTCGGGCTCGACCTCGAACTGCGCAAGCTGCTCTCGGCCGACGGCCGAGAGGTGGAGATCACCGCCGCCGAGTTCGACCTGCTGGCCCTGTTCGCACGCCATCCGAACCGGCCGCTGACGCGCGACCAGATCATGGAGCAGGCCCACAACCGCGGCTGGGACGTGTTCGACCGCTCCATCGACCTGCGCGTGATGCGGCTGCGCCGCAAGATCGAGCGCAACCCCGACAAGCCCGAGGTGCTGAAGACGGTGCGCAACGTCGGCTACGTCTACGTGCCGCCGGCGCCGGCGTGACCACCCTGCCCCGCATGCCGGCCGGCACGCCCGCGCTGGCGCGGCGGCTGCTGTGGTGGCTGGTGGTGCCGGTGGGCCTGCTGCTGGCCGCGCTGACGGCGCGGCAGTACACGGCCCGTTCGGCCGAGGCCGAGCGCGAGTTCGCGGCGCGCCTCGACGAGCGCGCCCAGTGGCTGGCCGAGCTCGCACGGCCGGCTGCTGAGCACGTGCAGGACCTGCGCCGCCTGCTCGAGATGCACTGGCACGACCCCCCCGACGCCGGCCCGGCCCTTCGGCGCGCGCTGCACGCCCGCGCGGCCGGCGACGGCTACGCCATCGACCGCGGCGACGCGCGCGAGCGCCTCGGGCAGTTCTGGTGGGCCCCCGCTGACGGCCGCGCGCCCGACGAGGTCTGGCTGCGCCGCGCCCGCGTCTTCCTGGACACGGCGCGCATCGTGCATGCGCGGACGCCGGGCTTCGAGGCGGCGTGGTTCGCCGCCGCCGATGACAACCTCAGCTTCGGCTACCCCTGGGTCGACACGGCAGCCATGCTGGCCACCATGGGCGTGCCCAGCCTGCGCGGGCTGGATGCGCCGCGCCGCGCCGGCGTGGCCCGCGCCGAGCGCGACCTGGCCGCCGACCCCGACGGCACCGACTTCTGGGGCGTGCCCTACGTGAGCCAGCTGCACGGGGAACTGGTGCTCTCGCACGGCAGCGCGGTGATCCTGGACGGCCGATACCGCGGCGAGGTGAGCCTGGACTTCCGGCTCGACACGCTGCAGCGCCTGGCACAGCGCTGGCAGCGGCCGGACTCGCAGGTGTGGATCGTCGAGCGCGGGCTCGTCGTGCTGGCCGACGCGGCGAAGCCGCTGCAGCGGCCGCAGGGCAGCGGCCTGGCCGACACGCGCGTGCGCGTCGAGCTCGCCTCGCGGCTGGCGGCGCTGGGCATCGCTGCCGACGAGGGCCTGCTCGACCGCCTGGCGCGCGAGCGCAGCCTCGTCACCCACGTCGGCGACTGGGTGCTGGCCAGCGCCAGCCGGGAGGGCCTGCCGTGGATCGCGGTCGAGGCGCTGCCGCGCGAGGCCCTGCGCGCGCCGGTGTGGCGAAGCCTGCTGCCCAATGCACTGCTCGGCGGGGCGCTGCTGGCGGTGTTCGTGCTCGGGCAGTGGCTGTTCGCGCGCTGGTTCGTCACCCCCTCGGTGGCGGTGCTGGCCTACCTGCGGCAGCTGGCGGCCGACCCCGCGGCGCCGGTGCCGCGCCTGGGCACGCGCTGGCAGGACTGGGTCGACGCCGTCACCGACACCTTCCGCCGCCAGCGCGAGGCCGCCGACCAGGTGGAGCGCCAGCGCGAGACGCTGCGCCAGAGCGAGAAGCTCTCCGCGATGGGTTCGCTGCTGGCGGGGGTGGCGCACGAGCTCAACAACCCACTGGCCATCGCCATGGGCCGCGCCAGCCTGCTCGAGGAGAAGGTGGCCGGCGGCGCCGAGCCGGCCGCGCTGCAGGACGACGCCCGCCGCATCCGCGAGGCCACCGAGCGCTGCGGCCGCATCGTGCGCACCTTCCTGAACATGGCGCGGCAGCGGCCGCCGTCGCGGCGGCCGGTGCAGCTGGGCGACATCGTGCGCGCCGCCGTCGACATGCTGGGCTACACGCTGCGCAGCCACGGCGTGCGCGTCGAGCTCTCGCTGGCCGAGGACCTGCCCGATGTGCAGGCCGACGCCGACCAGATCGGGCAGGTGGTGCTCAACCTCATGGTCAATGCGCAGCAGGCCATGGAGGGTGCGGGCACTGCATGGCGCGTGCTGGCCATCGCCACGGGCGTGGAAGCCGCGCGGCCGGGCCGCGAGCGGCGCGTGTGGCTGAGGGTGGCCGACAGCGGGCCCGGGGTGCCGCCCGATCTGCACGCGCGCCTGTTCGAGCCCTTCTTCACCACCAAGGCCGTGGGCCTGGGCACGGGGCTGGGCCTGTCGGTGTCGCGCGGCATCGTGCTCGAGCACGGCGGCGATCTGTTGCTGGAGCCCCCGCGCGAGGGCGGCGACGAGGGCGCGCTGCCCGGCGCGTCGTTCCGGCTGAGCCTGCCGATCAGCGGCGCCAAGCCGGCCGGCGGCGCGCCCACCCCGGCGGCCGGAGCCGTGGCCGCGCCAGCGGCCGACGAGACGCGCCGCATCCTCGTCGTCGACGACGAGCCCGAGGTCGCCGCCCTGATGCGCGAGGTGCTGGAGGGCGCCGGCTTCGACGTGCTGACCGCCGAGTCCGGCGCGGTGGCGCTGGAGATGCTGTCCGAGGCCCGCTTCGACGCCGTGGTCAGCGACGTGCGCATGCCCGATCTCGACGGCCCGTCGCTGTGGCGCCGGCTGCGGCAGCAGCAGCCGGCGCTCGCGGGCCGCGTGCTGTTCGTCAGCGGCGACACGCTGTCCGACGCAGCCCGGCAATCGCTGGCCGAATGCGGCGCGCCGACGCTGGACAAGCCCTTCACCAGCGCCGACCTGCTCGGCGCGGTGAGGGCGGTGCTGGGCGAGCCGGCTCGCGACTAGGTGTTGAGCATGTCGGCCCAGATGTTGTCGGCCCAGCTCAGGGCGTAGCGGCCCTCGAGCTGGTTGGCCGCGGCGCTGACGCCACCCGAGCCCGGCACCGTCTTGAAGGTCTTGTCGGCGGCGTCGTACTGGTGGACGCTGGCGACGTGGACCACGTCGGTGCGCGTGACGAAGCTGTAGCAGGTGTTCATCACCACCGGCGTGGCGTTCACGGCCTCGCCCTTGAGCAGTTGGATGATCGCCGCCGCCGCCACCTTGGCGTGCTGGTTGGCCATGTGGCCGCTCTTGGGCATGGCCGGGGCGCTGAAGGTGGCGTCGCCCAGCACGTGAACGCCCGGCACGGCCGTGCTCTCCATGGTGAGCCAGTTCACGCCCACCCAGCGGTTGTTCATGTTCACCAGGCCCGCGGTGTTGCGCGCCAGGTCGCCCGCGCGCTGCGCCGGGATCACGTTCAGCACGTCGGCCCGGACGTCGTCGAACTCCAGCTTGGCCACGAGCTGGCCGCCCTGCGTGGAGACCTCGCGCACCTCGTTGTTGGCGCGGTACTCGATGATGCCCTCGTAGTGCTGCTTGAAGGCGCGCTCGAACAGGGCCTTCTTGCTCTGAACCTCGGGGTTGGCGTCCAGCACCAGCACCTTGGACTTCGGCTTGGCCTGCTTGAAGTAGCTGGCCACCATGCAGGCGCGCTCGTAGGGCCCGGGGGGGCAGCGGTAGGGCACCTTGGGGATGGTCATCGCGAACACGCCGCCGTCGGGCATGGCCTCGAGCTGCCGGCGCAGCGCCGCCGTCTGCGGCCCCGCCTGCCAGCCGTGCAGCACGCGGCCGCTGTCGAGCTGGGCCTGCAGGCCGCCGGTCTGTTCGGTCATGAAGCCGATGCCGGGGCTCAGCACCAGGCGGTCGTAGGGCAGCTCGGTGCCGTCGCGGAGCCTGACCTTCTTCGCGGCGGGGTCGATGGCCGTGACCTCGCCCTGCACCAGCTTCACGCCCAGGGCCCGCAGGCCGCCGTAGCCGCGCGTGATGCGGTCCATGCCGGCGTGGCCGCCGATGACGTAGTTGCTGATCGGGCAGGACACGAACTCGGCGTTGCGCTCGACCAGCGTGACGTCGACGTTGCCGCCCCACATCTTGAGGTAGCGCGCCGCGGTGCTGCCGCCGAAGCCGCCGCCGACCACGACCACGCGGCCGATGGACGGACCGTCCATGGTGGCGCAACCGGCCAGGCCGAGCGTGGCGATGCCGCCCAGGGCGGCGCCGGCACCGAGCAGGCGGCGGCGGGAAGGATGGAATGCGTTCGTCATGGTGTGCGTCTCCCTCACTTGGCCGGCTTCTGCGCCGCGAAGTGGGCGGCGATCAGCCGGATCTGGTCCTCGGTGTAGCCCTTGACGATCTGGTGCATGATGGTCGCGGGCAGGTTGCCGGCCCGGTAGTCGGCCATCGTGGCGATGAGCTTGTCGGCCGGCATGCCGGCCAGCGGCTTCATGTCGCCGCGCGCGTTGCCGTTGGTGCCGTGGCAGTTGGCGCAGGTGGCGGCCAGGTTGCGCGCCAGCACCATGTCGGGTGCGGTCGCCTGTGCCTGGGCCACTGCAGGGACGGCCAGTGTGCTCAGGGCGGTGACGGCAGCGGCCAGGGCCGCCACGGCAGGGTGTCGGATCACGTCGATGTCTCCTTGGGGAACAAGGGGCGCCGGGGGTTCCGGCACCCGGTGAAAGGGTGGATCAGCGGGCACGCGCCCATTGTGCGACGGCTCGGGGCCCCTAACGCGGGGGCGCGCGGGGTCGGAGCGGCTTGCACACACCCAGGCGCGAACCGTTAATATCAATCCATGCGAATGTACGGTTCGGGCCGTTCTCGGAACGCCGTGGAAACCCGGGTCGGCGGCACGGGCCTCGTACCGGGCCCCGGGGCCGCGGCCGGCGTGGGCCGGCGCCCGCTGCTGGCGGCACTGGCCGGTGCGGTGGCGGGCCTGCCCCTGGTGGCGCGCGCCGCCGCGGCGCGCCCGGGCGAGCCCGTCGCCTGGCCTACCGTGCGCCTGCTCGACGGCCGCACGATCGAGGCCACGCACTGGCAGGGACAGGTGGGCGTGGTGGTGTTCTGGTCCACCACCTGCCCTTTCTGCCGCCGCCACAACCAGCACGTCGAGAAGCTGCACCGCGCCGCCCTGGCCGCCGCCGCCCCGCTGCGCGTGCTGGGCGTGGCGCGCGATCGCGATGCCGCCGTGGTGCAGCGCTACGCGCAGGCCCAGGGCTACGGCTTCGCGATCACGCAGGACGTGGCCCCGCTGGCGGCCGCCCTGGCGCCACGCAACGTGATCCCGCTGACCGCCGTGGTCGGCCGCGACGGCCGCCTCGTGCAGGTGCTGCCCGGCGAGATGTTCGAGGAGGACGTGATGGAGTTGCTGGACCTGGCCCGCGCCGCGCCAAAGGCCCGCTCATGACGCACACCCGACACCGGGGCACCGTCCGTGCGCTGGCCACGGTCACGGCCCTGCTATGCCTGTGCGCGGCCGGCCCTGCCGCCGCGCAGCCCGCGCTGCACAGCTGGCCCGAGGCCGACCTCAAGCTGGGTGCGAAGCTCATCCAGGAACACGCCTGCACCGCCTGCCACGCGCGCAAGGTGGGCGGCGACGGATCGGCCATCTACCGGCCCAAGGGCCGCATCGGCACTCCCAGCGCCCTGCTGTCGATGGTGGAGATGTGCAGCACTGAGCTGAACCTGGGCCTGTTCCCCGAGGACGTGATGGCCGTCGCGGCCGTGCTGCAGCGCGACCACTACCGCTTCCCCCACGCCCTGGCCCGTGCGGCGGGAACCCCCTGAGCCCGCCCGCAGAGGAGCCCGCAATGCCCAGGAACGCCGCCGCGCCGGCCGACGAATCCGACCCCGTGTTCGACTCGGCGGCCGAGCTGTTCCGGCTGCTGTCCACGCCCATCCGGCTGAAGATCATCAGCGCCTTGTGCGGCCACGAGAAGAACGTCTCGCAGCTGCTGGCCGAGATCGACACCACGCAGCCCAACATGAGCCAGCACCTGGCCACGCTGCACCGGGCCGGCGTGCTCGCGCGCCGCCGCGACGCCACGCAGATCTACTACCGCATCGGCAGCGAGCGCGCCGCCACGCTGTGCCGGGCCGTGTGCACGCAGATCGCCACCGAGTTCGACGGCGAGGTCGAGCTGCCGCCTTCCGAGCGCCTGACGCCGCTGACGGCCGCCGGCCGCAGCTGACGCGCTACACCCGCCCCGCTGGGGCCATGCCGAAGGCGCGCGCAAGCAGCGTGGTCGGGAACAGCGCGATGGCGGCGTCGTGGGCCTCGGCGGCCTCGTTGAAGCGCTGGCGCGCATAGGCCAGCTTCGGCTGCGCGCCGGTCCAGGCGGCCAGCAGCGGCGCCACCTCGGCGTCGGCATGCAGCTCGGGCTGCGTCTCCAGAAGCGCCAGCAGCCGCGAGGCAGCGCCCGACAGCGCCGCCTCGGCAGCCAGCCACTGCCGCGCCAGCGGGGCGTCCAGCGGGCGGGAACCCAGGGCCGCCGCGCCCTGCCGCGCCTGCGCGGCAGCGGCCAGGAAGGCGTCGAGGGCGCCCTGCTCGCCGGCCATGGGGCTGCGCAGCAGCGCCACCAGGGGCTCGACGGCGGCATCGCGCAGCGCCAGCACGTCGGCCAGCCGCCGCCAGGCCGACTCGACCTCGTCGCGCAGCGCGAGCAGCCGCCGGTGCGCGCCCACCACCCAGAACGTCAGCAGCGCCCCCAGCGCCAGCGTCAGCCAGCCCATGGCCTGCTCAGCCGCGCACCTCGCCCTGCCCCAGCACCACCCACTTCATCGACGTCAGCCCCTCCAGGCCCACGGGCCCGCGGGCGTGGAACTTGTCGGTGCTGATGCCGATCTCGGCGCCCAGCCCGTACTCGAAGCCGTCGGCGAAGCGCGTGCTGGCGTTGACCATCACGCTGGCGGAGTCCACCTCGCGCAGGAAGCGCATGGCGTTGGGGTGGTTGGTGGTGAGGATGGCGTCAGTGTGATGGCTGCCGAAGTGGTTGACGTGCGCGATGGCCTCGTCGAGCGAATCCACCACCTTGATGCTGATGATGGGCGCGAGGTACTCGGTGGCCCAGTCGTCCTCGGTGGCGGGCATCACCTTCGGCAGGCCGGCGAGCAACGCCGCGGCGCGCGGGCAGCAGCGCATCTCCACGCCCTTGGCCGCGAAGACCGCGCCGATGCGCGGCAGGAAGGCCGGCGCCTGTGCCGCGTGCACGAGCAGGCTCTCGGCGGCGTTGCAGGGGCTGTACTTCTGAGTCTTGGCGTTGTCGGTCACGCGCAGCGCGAGCCCGGGATCGACCTCGGCGTCCACGTAGACATGGCAGTTGCCGTCGAGGTGCTTGATGACGGGCACGCGGGCCTCGGCGCTGATGCGCTCGATCAGGCCCTTGCCGCCGCGCGGGATGATCACGTCCACGAACTGCGGCATCGCGATCAGCGCGCCGACGGCGGCGCGGTCGGTGGTGGGCACCAGCTGCACGGCGTCTTCCGGCAGGCCGGCCTCGGCGAGCGACTCGCGCACCAGCGCCGCCAGCGCGCGGTTGCTGTGGACGGCCTCGGAGCCGCCGCGCAGGATGCAGGCGTTGCCGCTCTTGATGGCCAGGCTCGCGGCCTCGATGGTGACGTTGGGGCGGCTCTCGTAGATCATGCCGAACACCCCCAGCGGCACGCGCATCTGGCCGACGCTGATGCCGCTGGGGCGGCGCTTCACGCCGGTGATCTCGCCGATGGGGTCGGGCATGGCCGCGATCTGCTCGCAGCCCTCGGCCACCGTGGCCACGACGGCCGGGGTGAGCCTGAGCCGGTCCACCATCGGCTCGGCCAGGCCGGCGGCGCGGGCGGCGGCCAGGTCCTGCTCGTTGGCCCCGGCCAGGGCCGCGCCGGCCTCGCGCAGGCGGCGGGCCAGGGCGCGCAGCGCGGCGTCCTTGGCCGCGGTGGGCGCCGCGGCCATGCGGGTGGCGGCGGCCCGCGCGGCGGCGCCGAGGGCGCCCATCAGCACGCCGATGTCGTCGATCGCATTCATGCCCGGATTGTCTCAGCCCGCGGCCGCGGGCAGCAGGCCCAGGGCGCCCAGCAGCGCCAGCCACCCCGCCGCCGTGGCCGCGAAGGCCACGGTCGAGACGACGATGGCCGCCGTGGCCTCGGCCTCCTGCACGCGGTAGCGCTGCGCGAAGATCAGCGCGTTGCTGCCCACGGGCAGGGCCGCGAGCATCACGATCACGGCCAGCGGCAGGCCGTCCAGGCCGAACACGAAGCGACCGGCCAGCAGAACCAGCGCCGGCGCCACCAGCAGCTTCAGCAGCACCAGGCCCAGCGCGCCGCGCCAGTGCGCCTTCAGGCCGTAGGCTGCCAGCGACAGGCCGATGAGCACCAGGCACAACGGCACCACCGCGCTGGCCAGCAGGGCCAGCACCTCGTCGAGCACCGGGTGCAGGCCCAGGCCGGTCAGGTTCCAGGCCAGCCCCGCCAGGATGGGCAGCACCACGGGGTGCACCACCATCTGGCGTACCGTCAGGCCGAGCGTGCGCGCCAGGCTGCGGGCGCCGCCCCTGCGGGCGTGCTCGCGCGCCAGCGCCAGCTCAGCCAGCGCGGTGGCCGTGCTCAGCAGCACCAGGGCGTGCAGGCTCACGAGCGCGATGTGCAGCGCCAGGCCGGCCTCGCCGAACAGCGCCGCGGCCATCGGGATGCCCAGCTGCACCGAGTTGGCGAAGGTCGCCGCCACGGCGCGCGTGGCGGGCACGGCGGGCAGCGCCGGCGATGCCCGCCGTGCCGCCGCGGCCGCGTTCACGGCCAGCAGCAGCAGCGTCATCGGCACGAAGAAGGCCGCCAGCAGGGGCACCGGCAGGGTGGCCAGGTCCAGCCGCACCGTGGTGCGGAACAGCAGCGCCGGCACGAACACCATGAAGGCGACGTCCGACAGCACGCGCGCCGCGGCCACGCGGTCGATGCCGGCCGAGCCCAGCCAGTTCAGCCGCCCGGCCAGCCAGCCCAGCGCGACCGTGGCCAGGATGGCCAGCAGCTTGAAGGCGATGGCCGTGCTCAAGGCGTGCTCAGGGCCGCGCGGGCGGCCGCGAGGGAAGCCGCTCGGGCATCAGGCCTTGGCGGCCTTCCTGGCGGGCGCCTTGCGGGCCGCCGCGGGCTTGCGCTCGGGCCGCGGCTCGAACTCGAAGCCCACCTTGCCCTCCTTCGCATCCCACGCCAGGTAGGCCTTGAAGGCGCGCCGAGTCTTGTTCGACACGAAGCCCTGCAGCAGCGAGGTCTTGCCGGTGGCCAGCAGCTTCGTGAACTCCTCCTGAGACACCGGCTGCTGCAGGATGATCTTGCCGCTCCTGAAGTCGCAGGTGACGTGCGCGCCCACCGCGTGCTCGCAGACGTAGTTCGTGCCGTGCTCGTAGACGTGGCCCTTGCACTTGGGGCAGGCGCCCAGGCTGGACTGGCCCGAGAAGTCGACCGGCTCGCCGTCGGCCTGCGCCTGGCGCTCGTCGTCGCCGAAGTCGAACTCCAGCTTCCAGTTCGCGATGTCGGCGTCGTGCACCAGCTTCAGCTCGGCCGTGAAGGGCCAGCCGGCCTTGCTGCGGAAGCCCTCCAGCGGGCCGATCGCCTTGTCGCGGATCAGGGCCTCGGCCTCGGCGATCTCGAAGGCGCGGCCGGCCGGGATCTTGGTGATCGAGAAGCCGCAGCCCTCGGCCGCGCCGTCGGCGCCGGCGCAGGCGAAGCGGCGGTAGTTCTCCTTGACCACGCCACCGCAGTTGGGGCACGGCTCAGCCAGCGTGGCGTAGTCGCCGGGGATGGTGTCGCGGTCGTACTCCTTGGCCTTGCGCACGATGCGCTCGGCCATCTGGGCGATCTCGGCCATGAAGGCGTCGCGGCTCAGGCGGCCGTGCTCCATCTCGGCGAGCCGGTACTCCCACTGGCCGGTGAGCTCGGGCTTGGTCAGGTCCTCGATGGCCAGGCCGCGCAGCAGCGTCATCAGCTGGAAGGCCTTGGCCGTGGGCACGAGCTCGCGGCCGTCGCGCAGCATGTACTTCTCGTTGATCAGGCCCTCGATGGTGGCGGCACGCGTGGCCGGGGTGCCCAGGCCCTTCTCCTTCATCGCGTCGCGCAGCTCCTCGTCGTCGATCAGCTTGCCGGCGCCTTCCATCGCGCTCAGCAGCGTGGCCTCGGTGTAGCGCGCTGGCGGGCGCGTCTTCTGCGCCAGCACCTCGACGCCCTCCACCCGCACGAGCTCGCCCGGCGCCACCGCCACAAGGTTGGCATCGTCGTCCTGCGCCTCCTTGCCGTACACCGCCAGCCAGCCCGGCTTGACCAGCACCTTGCCGTTGGTCTGGAAGCGGTGCTCGGCACCAGCGGCCTTCACGGTGCTGGTGCGCGTGGTCACCATGAACTCGGCGCTCGGGTAGAACACCGCGATGAAGCGCTTGACGACCATGTCGTAGAGCTTGAGCTCGATCTCGGTCAGCGACTTCGGCGCCTGCAGCGTCGGGATGATGGCGAAGTGGTCCGACACCTTGGCGTTGTCGAACACGCGCTTCACCGGCTTCACGTAGCCGTCGTTGAGGCTCCTGCGCGCGTGGCCGCTCAGCTCGCGCAGCGGGCCGGGCAGGTCCTCGTCGGCCAGCATCTCCAGCGTCTTCTTCACCGTGCCCAGGTAGTCCTCCGGCAGCGCGCGGCTGTCGGTGCGGGGGTAGGTGAGCACCTTGTGCTTCTCGTACAGCGCCTGCGCGAGCGACAGCGTGGTCTTGGCGCTGAAGCCGAAGCGCGCATTGGCCTCGCGCTGCAGCGTCGTCAGGTCGTACAGCAGCGGGCTCGCCTGCGTGTTGGGCTTGGCCTCGTCCGTCACGCTGGCGGGCTGGCCGCGCACGGCCTGCTCGATGGCGCGGGCGTCGGCCTCGTTCCAGACGCGGTCGGCGCGCGCGTCGGGGTCGTCGCCCTTGCGGAAGGCGGGGTCGAGCCACTTGCCCTCGTACTGTCCGGCCTGGGCGTCGAACGTGGCCTTCACCTCCCAGTACGGCCGGCTCACGTGCTTGCGGATCTTCTCCTCGCGCTCGACCACGATGCTCAGCGTGGGCGTCTGCACGCGCCCCACGGTGGTGAGGAAGAAGCCGCCGTCGCGCGAGTTGAAGGCCGTCATCGCGCGTGTGCCGTTGATGCCCACCAGCCAGTCGGCTTCGCTGCGGCTGCGCGCGGCGTCGGCCAGGCCCAGCATCTGCTGGTCGGTGCGCAGCTTGTCGAAGCCCTCGCGGATCGCCTGCGGCGTCATGCTCTGCAGCCACAGGCGCCTGATGGGCTTGCCATGCGCCTTGTCGCCGAAGGCGTACTGCAGGATGAGGCGGAAGATCAGCTCGCCCTCGCGGCCCGCGTCGCAGGCGTTGATGATGGCGCCCACGTCCTTGCGCTTGACGAGCTTGACCACGGCGTTCAGGCGCGTCTTGGACTTGTCGATCGGCGCCACGTCGAAGTGCGGCGGCACCACCGGCAGGTTGGCGAAGCTCCACTTGCCGCGCTTGACGTCGTAGTCGTCCGGGGCCTTGATCTCCACCAGGTGGCCGACGGCACTGGTGACGACCCAGCGGTCGTTCTCGAAGTGGTCGGCGTGCTTGTCGAACTTGCCGTCGGCGCTGCCCAGGGCGCGCACGATGTCCTGCGCGACGCTGGGCTTCTCGGCAATGATGATGGTCTTGGTCATGGTCCTGTCGTGTTCCCTGGCCTGTGGGCGGCTCCCTACAATGCGCCGCCCCTCGCGTGTGTGTACGCACGCGCGCGCACCCGCATGAATTCAATGTACCGAATGAAAAAGACCCCGCAAGCCCGCCCCGCCGCGAAGGCCGCCGCCGCCGCGGGCCGACGCATCCAGGTGCGCCGCAGCGGCGTGCATGGCAAGGGCGTGTTCGCGCTGCGGCCCATCGCCGCCGGCGAGCGCATCATCGAGTACACGGGCGAGACCATCACCTGGCCCGAGGCGCTGCGCCGCCATCCGCACGACCCCTCGGACCCGCACCACACCTTCTACTTCAGCCTCGACGACGGCAGCCACGTCATCGACGCGAAGTTCGGCGGCAACGCCGCGCGCTGGATCAACCACGCCTGCGAGCCCAACTGCAAGGCCGAGGAAACCGACGACGGCCGCGTGTTCATCCACGCGCTGCGCGAGCTCTCGCCCGGCGAGGAGCTGTTCTACGACTACGGCCTCGTCATCGACGAGCGCTACACGCCCAAGCTGAAGAAGCAGTACGAGTGCCGCTGCGGCAGCCCCCGCTGCCGGCGCACGATGCTGGCGCCCAAGCGCTGACACCGCATCCGACGGCCGCCGCGTGGACGCGCCCAGCCCACCGCCCGCCGCTCCGGCGCACCTGCGCTGGGGCGTGCAGGCGCTCGTCGCGCAGCTGCAGCCGGTGCTGGCGGGCGTCGAGATCGAGGTGGTGCCGCGGCTGGACAGCACCAACACGCGCCTGCTCGAGCGGGCGCGGCTGGCCGGCGGCGACCGCGACGCCCCCATCACCGGCCCCGGCGAGCTCGACGCTGCCGGCGGCGGCGTGCCAGCCACGCCGCTGGGTCGCCGCGCCGCCGACCTCGTGCCCGGCCTGCTGGTGGCCGATGAGCAGACCGCCGGCCGCGTCCGCCAGGGCCGCGGCTGGAACAGCGCACCGGGGCGGTCGCTCACCTTCTCGCTGGGCCTGCCGATGGCGCCGGCGCAGTGGGGCGGCCTGTCGCTGGCAGTGGGCGTGGCGCTGGCCGAGGCGCTGGAGCCGGAGCCCGCGACGCCCCGGCTGCTGCTGAAGTGGCCCAACGACCTGTGGCTGCGCGACGCCGCCGCCCCATCGGGCGGCCGCAAGCTCGGCGGCGTGCTCATCGAGACCGTGGCCGTGGGCCGCCACCGCAGGGTGGTGGTGGGCGTGGGCCTGAACGTGCTGCCGCTGCCGCCGGACGCCGACGCTACCCCGGCACTGGCCCACGGCTACGCGAGCCTGCACGAGATCGACGCGTCCGCCAGCGCGCCGAAGGCCCTGGCGGCCGTGGCGCTGCCGCTGGCGATGGCGCTCAGGCGCTTCGAGCGCGAGGGCTTCGGGCCCTTCGCGGCCGGCTATGCCGCGCGCGACCTGCTGCAGGGCCGCGCCGTGGCCGTGCAGGGCGCGGTCCCCCTGGAAGGCACTGCCGAGGGCGTGGACGCGCAGGGCGCGCTGCGCGTGCGCACCACCGACCGCATGCACCTGGTCGTCAGCGGCGAGGCCAGCGTGCGCCTGACGCCCGGCCTGCCGGGTGGCACGGCCTGACGCCGATGCTGCGCGCCCTCGTCGTGCTGCTGCTGCTGGCCAACGGCCTGTACTTCGCCTGGACGCGGGGCTGGCTGGGCGCGCCGCCGCGCCACGGCGAGCGCGAGCCGCAGCGGCTGGCCGCGCAGGTGTCGCCCGAGGCCGTCACGGTGCTGCCGCCGCAGAGCGCCAGTGCCGCGGTGCAGGCCGCGCGCGACGCCGCGCTGGTGTGCCTGGAGACGGCGCCGCTGACGCCGGCGCAACTCGGTGACGCCGAACTGCGCCTGGGAGAGTCCCTGGTGCCGCCGGACGCCGTGCAGCGCGAGGCCGTCGCGGAGGCGGGGCAGTGGATCGTCTTCGGCGGGCGCTACCCCGATGCCGGTCCCCGCGCCGCGCGCGAGGACGAGCTGCGCCGCCTGGGCCTGCGGGTCGAACGGCTGACCAGCCCGCCCGAGCTGGCGCCGGGCTTCGTGCTGTCGCGCCACGACAACCGCCAGGCCGCCGAGGCTTGGCTGGCCGAGCGGGTGCCGCGCACGCTGCGGGGCGCGCGCGTGGTGTCGCTGCCCGGCCGCGGCGAGGGCACGGTGCTGCGCGTGCCGCGGGCTGCGCCCGAGCAGGCCGAGAAGCTGGCCGCGGCCGGCTTCAGGCCCTGCGACGCCGCCCGCTGACACGGCCGGCACCCAGCACCAGCACCGCCAGCAGCAGCCCGGCCATCCAGCCGGCCGTCATGCCGCCGCCGCCACCCCCGTCGGAACCGGAGCCGCCGCCCGACGACCCTCCGCCGGGCGTGCTCGTGCCGCGCACCACGACGGAGATCTCGCCGCTCGTGCTGGCGCTGCCGCTGTCGACCACGGTCAGGCGCACGCGCACCGTGCCCGCGGCCGTGGTGGGCAGCTGGGCCGTCGCGCCGCTGGTGGAGCCGCTGAAGCCGGTGGCGGCGCCGCCGCCGTCGATCAGCTGCCACAGGTAGCTGGCCGGCGTCGCGCCACCGCTGCCCGAGACGAACAGCTCCAGCGTCTGGCCGGCCACGGGGTCGGCATTGCGCAGGCCGATGGTGGCACCCGTGCCCGGCGCCGCCAGCGCGGCCGCGGCCTGCACCGCGGCGCCGGCGTCCAGCATGCCGGCGCCGCACAGGCCCGTGGTGCAGTAGCACTGGCCGCTGGGGCCGGTGGGCGCTCCGCTGCCGCACACGGGCACCGGGGTCGAGTCGCCCGGCCCGTTGTCGGCGCCACTCGTGGGGAAGGGCCTCGCCGTGCTCTTCATCAGCGACACGAGCTGGGCCGGCGCCAGCGCCGGGTTGCGCGAGGCCATCAGTCCGGCGACCGCCGCCACCAGGGGCGACGAGAAGCTGGTGCCCACCGTGATGTCGTAGCTGGTGGACCAGGCCGAGGCCAGCGGCTGCTGGCTGCCGGTGTTGGTGGCGGCCAAGATGGGGTACAGGCAGGGCGTGCCGGGGGCCACGTTGATGCAGTTGCCGCCCGGCGCCGCGATGCCGATCTCCGGGCCCATGTCGGAGAAGCCCACCTTGCTGCCGATGTGCCGCAGCGCCACCACGCCCAGCACGCCCGCGCAGTTGGCCGGCTCGTTGACGGCGCCGCCCACGCTGTTGCCCGCCGCCGCCACCACGAGCACGCCACGGGCCGTGATCTCGTCCACCGCCGCCTGGTAGGCCGCGCCGCAGGCCCCGCTGCCCCCGAGGCTGAGGTTCAGCACGCGGGCCGGGTTGGGGTTGGCGGGCACGCCGTCCACCGGCAGGCCGGCGGCCCAGCGCATGCCGGAGATGATGTCGTCGTCGGTGCCGTAGCACTTGCCCAGCACGCGCACCGGCAGCACGCGCACGCCCGGCGCGGCGCCCGCCATGCCGTTGCCGTCGTCGGTGGCGGCGCCCACCAGGCTGCTGGTGGTCGTGCCGTGCCAGGAACTGCCCGACGCCTCGCAGCCGGTGAAGGGGCTGCGGCCGGCCTCGGCGCTGCTGACCCAGTCGCCGGGGTCGCTGGGGTCGGCATCACGACCGTTGCCGTCGTTGGCCACGGTGGCGTTGCTCACGAAGTCGTAGCCCGGCAGCAGCCGCGTCGCCAGGTCGGGGTGCTCCGGGCGAACGCCGGTGTCCAGCACCGCGACGACGACACCGGCGCTGCCGCGCGTGCGCGCCCAGGCGGCCTCGATGTCGATGGACGAGCGCACGCTGGCGGTGGGCGCGCGCAGGTACCACTGGCCGCTGGCGGGGCCGTCCTGCAGCGCGCTGCCGTTGCTGCGGCGCTCGGTGCTGCTGGCGGGGTACAGCGGGTCGTTCGGCGCCGTCACGAGGCGCTTGCGGCCGTTGGGCTGGGCGTAGGCCACGTCGGGGTCGGCGGCCAGGCGGCGCGCCAGCGTGACGGCGTCCACGCCCTCGGCGCGCAGCACCTGCGCGCCGCGGCCCACGGCCGGCCCGGCCTGCAGCGCGCGGCCCAGGCGCAGGCCCAGGCGGTCGGCGCGCTGCTGCAGCACGCGCTGCGCCTGCGCCGCGGCGACCCGCTCGGCCATGGGGTGCCAGCGCAGCACCTCGGAGCCGGGCTTGAAGCCGACGATCACCTCGGCAGCCGGCGCGGCCCGGGCGGGTGACGCGGCCGCAGCCAGCAAAAAGGCCGCCAGGGCGGCGGCCAGCTTCAGGGCGATCAGGGGGGTGGGCACAAGTCGCATCGCCGCAGTGTAGGAGCCCGCGGCCGGCCGCGGCACGCGGGCCCGCGGCGCGCCGTGACGCATCGCGCAGGCCGGCCGCGGCCGGACGGCGTCACTTCGACGCCATCACGCGCACCATCTCGAGCACCTTGTTCGAATAGCCCCACTCGTTGTCGTACCAGGCCACGACCTTGACGAAGGTCCTGTCCAGCGCGATGCCGGCGTCGGCGTCGAACACGCTGGTGCAGGGCTCGCCGCGGAAGTCGGTGGCCACGACCTTGTCCTCGGTGTAGGCGAGCACGCCCTTCATGGGGCCGGCGGCGGCGGCCTTCATCGCGTTGCAGATGTCGTCCCAGCTCGCCTCGTTGACCAGCTCCGCCGTCAGGTCGATGACGGACACGTCGGACGTGGGCACGCGGAAGCTCATGCCGGTGAGCTTCTTGTTCAGCTCGGGGATCACCACGCCGACGGCCTTGGCCGCGCCGGTGCTGCTGGGGATGATGTTCTCGAGGATGCCGCGGCCGCCGCGCCAGTCCTTGTTGCTGGGGCCGTCGACCGTCTTCTGCGTGGCGGTGGCGGCGTGCACGGTGGTCATGAGGCCGCGCTTGATGCCGAAGGCGTCGTTCAGCACCTTGGCCACGGGCGCCAGGCAGTTCGTGGTGCAGCTGGCGTTGCTGATGATGGCCTGGCCGGCGTAGGTCTTGTCGTTGACGCCGTAGACGAACATCGGCGTGTCGTCCTTGCTGGGCGCGCTCTGGATGACCTTCCTGGCACCCGCGTCGAGGTGCTTCTGGCAGGTGTCCTTGGTGAGGAACAGGCCCGTGCTCTCGACCACGATGTCGGCGCCGACCTCGCCCCAGGCCAGCAGGGCCGGGTCCTTGTGGGCCGTCAGGCGGATGCGCCGGCCGTTGACGACCAGCGTGCTGCCGTCGACGGCGATCTCGCCCTTGAAGCGGCCGTGCACGCTGTCGTACTTGAGCATGTAGGCCAGGTAGTCGGGCTCGAGCAGGTCGTTGATGCCGACGACCTCGATGTCGGAAAAGTTCTGCACGGCGGCGCGGAACACCATGCGGCCGATGCGGCCGAAGCCGTTGATGCCGATGCGGATGGTCATGGGGGGACTCCTGTGGGGGGCGTGGAAAGGGCGGGCCTGCGGCGGTCTCAGAGATCGACCTTGCCGCACGGCACGGAGACGGTGAAGGGCTTGCCGATGACGCCTTCGAGCTTGTCGGCGGCGATCCTGAAGTGCATCTCCGACAGCCAGCGCAGCAGCGGCTCGCGGGCGGCCTGGCGCTCGCCGACCTGCGCCACGGCATTGCTCAGGTAGGGCTGCAGGATGCGCATGCGCACGTCGAAGGGGCAGCCCATCGCGTCGAGGTCGAAGACCACCGGCTGGGTGTACCGGGTTGCGGCGTTGAGCAGCTGCTGCAGCGTCATGTCGCGCATCACCGAACGGGTGCCGCCATCGATCTGGAAG
>JBKDQY010000002.1:0-7723 GCA_046341655.1 Betaproteobacteria bacterium
AGATGACGGCGCCGGTGACGCAGAGCGCCGCGCCCACGAGGATGGCCATGACGGCCCCGGTGACGCAGAGTGCCACCCTCTCGGGCACGCGCGTGCAGTTCGTGCTGCCCGCCGGCGTCACGCTGGCCACCGCGCCCGAGCCGCTGGATCCGCGGGTGCGCTTGCGCGAGGAACCGGCGGCCACCTGGGCCGTCATCCGCTACACGGGCACCTGGTCGCAGGCGCGCTACGCGGAACACGTGGCGGCGCTGCGGGCCACGCTGGCCGCGGCCGGCATCGCCACCGAAGGCGAGCCCGTCTGGGCGCGCTACAACGGCCCGATGACGCCCTGGTTCATGCGCCGCAACGAGGTCTGGCTGGCGGTTCGCTGAGCGCCGGCACCAGGCGCTTCAGGGCCTCGAGCAGCTGGTTGCGCAGCAGCTTCAGCAGGGTCAGCGCGCGGTCGTTCAGGTGCATGGCGTGCGCCTCGTGCTGGTCGCCGTAGAGCATGCCCGCGATGCGGCCGCCGTGGTGGATGGGCAGCAGCACGAAGCTCCCGGCGGCCACCTTCTGCCGGTACCACCCGGGCAGGCGCTGGTCGATCAGCGGATCGCCCGTGTCCGAGATCAACACGTCGGCCTGCTTCGCGCACAGCAGGCCGAAGAGGTCTGCGGGCGGCTCCATCGGGATCTCGAAGTGGCGCGACAGCACCACCCCCTTGTGGCCCTGGGCCATGCGCGGCACGAGCAGCGGCCGTGCGTCGTCGCGCAGGCACAGGATGGCGCGCTGCAGGTCCAGCGCCTTGATCATCCAGGCCAGCGAGGACTCCATCACCTGCTCGGGCGGCGCGGCCTTCTTGTTCATCCGGGCCAGGTGGTCGACGGCGTCGGCCAGGTTCTCGGCCAGCGCCTGCCGGTAGGCCAGCGATTTCGGGTCGAGCGCGTTCTTCCTCGGCGGCGGCGCCTGGCCGGCGTCGCTGCGCAAGGCGTCGGGCGGCACGCCCAGCCCGCCCAGCAAGTCGCGCCAGCCGGCCAGCGTGCGCTCGACCTGCGCCTGCAGCGTGCCGGCGTCCAGGCCCAGGGGCACCAGCAGGTCGCGTGACCAGTCCAGCACCGTGTCGCGGCGGGCGGCCTCGCGGTCGGCGGGCTCGCCGTCGGCGGGCACCGCCATCAGCCGCTCGGCCAGGCCGTTGCAGGCGGTGTTCAGCACGCGGGCGTATTCGTCGTCGCGCAGGGCCCGGCCGGGGTCGTCGCAGCCCAGGGCGCGCATGGCCTGCAGCATGCGGGGTGGCCAGCCCCAGCGCCCGGCGATCTCCAGGCCCAGCTCCTCGAGCGTCAGGCCCCAGGTCCGGCGCGCCAGCACGTCGCGCTGGCCGCGGCGCTCGGCCGAGCCGCGCGGCAGCTCCTGGTCGTCGAGCAGATCGTCGAGCACCTGCATGTCCGGCGCGAAGTGGATGCCGGCCAGCAGGTCGCCCAGGCGCTGGAACAGCGTGGCGATGTAGATGTGGTCGGCGTGCCGCGGGCTGTGGCAGAACTCCTGCGCCAGCGCCGCGGCCAGCTGCGCGCGGGCGAACTCCCGGCGCAGCCGGTCGCCGTCGGCCCCCTTGGGCAGGCGGTCGAACAACAGCAGCGAGCCGGCCAGCATGCCGATGGCGTGGAAGCCCATCAGGCTCACCGCGCGCGGCATGCTGGTGATGCTGCCGCCACCCACCGGCGAGTAGTAGGCGGCGTTGATCAGGCGCAGCAGCTTCGACAGCAGCGCCGGGTTGTCGTCGATCAGCGCGGTGAGCGCGCGGGCATGGGCGTTCTCGTCCCGCGCCACGCGCTGCAGCTGCGCCATCTGCACCTGCAGGCTGGCGAATTCGGGCTGCTTGTCGATGCTCTGCAGGAGCTTGAGCCGGCGCTGTCGGCGCGCCGCTTCCTCGCGCTCCTCGTCGTCGCCGCGCGGGGCGGCCGGCGGCGCGGCAGGCGGGCTGGCGGGCTGCGCCAGCGGCTGGGGCTCGAGGAGGTCGCTCATGGTCGGCACCGAAGGGGGATCGCGGTCGTGCGGGTCGCACCCCGGGCGCCGCAACGCGCCGGAACCGTCGTCATCGGCCGGCGACCGCCGGACTTGAGCCCCCGGGGCGAGGGCACGTCGTCGCCGGTGCGCCCGAATTGCCGAAGGCCGCCGCCGCTTATCGGCCCTTCGCCCGCGGCCCGGCGGCCCAGACTCGCCCGAGCGCAGCCCTGCGCCCCGACCGCCTACGACCACCCCCTCCCCATGAGCAGCGCCGTCCACGAGCCCCTGGCCGCCCCGCCGGCAGCCACCGCCCCGCCAGCCCAGGCGCGGGCCGGTGCCGTGCGGGACGAGCCGGCCCCTGCGCGTTCGCTGGCCTCGGCCCTGAAGCGGGTGCTGGACATCCAGGCGGCGCTGCTGGAGGCGCGCTCGCACCGAGAAGCCCTCAACCGCCTGGCCGGGCAGCTGGCCGAGGCCCTGAGCGGCGACGAGGCCGCCGTGGCCCTGTTCGACCACGGGCGGCTGCGCACGCTGGTGCGCTCGGCCGGCGCTCCCACCGAGCCGACCCTGCCGGAGGTGCGGGCGCTGCTTGGGGCGATGCACGAGGCGCTGGACCAGGGCGCCACGGTGGCCACCCCCGAGACGGGCCTGGAGCCCGTGCCGCGCATCCGGCTGGCCCAGCGCCGTCTCGTCGGCGAAGACGGCGGCTCGGTGGCCTGCGTGCTGCTGCCCGGCCAGGCCGGAGCATCGGCCGACCCGCTGCAGCCGCTGCAGCCCGGTGGCGTGATCTGCGTGCGCCGCAAGGGCCCGCAGTGCAAGCCTCTGGGCGCTGCCGACGTGGCCTGGCTCGAGCACGTCGCGGCCTTTGCCGCGCCGGTGCTCGGCCTGCTGCGGCAGCGCGAGCGCAGCCTGCGCTGGCGCGTGCAGCGGCGCTGGCGGGTGCTGGCCGGACATCGGCCCGCCTGGCTGGCGGGCGCCGGCGCGGCAGCCGGCCTGCTGGTGCTCGGCGGCCTCGGTGCCTGGCCGGTGGCCCACGAGGTGGGCGGGCGGGCGCGCGTGGAGGGCGCCGTGCAGCGCGTGCTGGTGGCCCCGGCGCCGGGGTTCCTGAAGCAGGCCCACGTGCGCCCGGGCGACACCGTGCGAGCCGGGCAGGTGCTGGTGGAGCTGGCCGAGGAGGACCTGCGCCTGGAGCAGGAGCGCCTGTCCGCGCAGTCGGTGCAGTTCGAGAGCGCGCTGGCCGAGGCCAACGCCAAGGCCGACCGCGCCCAGGTGATGATCCAGCTCGCCCGGCTGCAGCAGGCCCGCGCGCAGCTGGCGCTGGTGGAATCGCAGCTCGGGCGCGCCCGTCTGGAGGCCCCTTTCGACGGCGTGGTGGTGAAGGGCGACCTCGGCCAGCGCCTGGGCGCCCCGCTGCAGCAGGGCGAGGAGCTGCTGGTGCTGGCGCCCCAGGGCCGCTACCGCGTCGTCGTCGAGGTGGGCGAGGACGACGTCGCCCGCGTGCGCCCCGGGCAGCCGGGCGAGCTGATGCTGGCGGCGCTGCCCTGGAAGACGCTGGCGCTGGAGGTGCGCCACGTCTCGCCGATGGCCAAGGCCGTGGAGGGCCGCAACGTCTTCGAGGTCGAGGCCGAGGTCCTGGACCCGCCGCCCGAACTGCGCCCGGGGCTTTCGGGCAACGGCCGCGTCGTCGTGGGCGAGCGCGGCCTGGCCACCGGCTGGCTGGCCGACGGGGCCGCCGCCGTGCGGCGCCTGTGGTGGCGGCTGTGGGGCTGAGCGCCTGGGCCGCCCCGGCGGCGGACGCCGGCGACGCCGCGCCGCTGTTGTCGGAGCAGTGGTTCCGCGTCGCCGAGCTGCGGCCGCGCCTGCACGACGGCGTGCAGGTCGACCGCATCCTCGTGCGCGGCCAGCCGTGGGTGGTGCTGGCCTCGCCCGACGGCCAGCGCCGCGTGCGCCTGGACCCTGCGGCCTACGCGCTGGCCGGCCGCTGCGACGGCCGGCTGACGCTGCAGCGGCTGTGGGACATCCTGCTGCGCGAGCACCGCGACGACGCCCCCACGCAGGACGAACTGGTCCTGCACGTCATGCACCTGTACCGCGAGGGCTTCCTGGCCTTCGACGCCGAGCCCGACTTCGGCGCCATGGCGCCGCTGGACACTGGCGCCCCGCGCCCCACGCCGGCCACTAGGGGCTCGCTGCTGGCCTGGCGCGTGCCGCTGGGCAGCCCGCAGCGCTGGCTGCAGCCGCTGCAACCGCTGGGGCGGCTGCTGTTCAGCCGCGGCGGCGCCGTCGCCTTCGCCCTGCTGATGGCGCTGGGGCTGGCGGCCGCGGTGCAGCAGGCCGGCCTGGTGGCCGAGTTCACCGGCCGCTGGCTGCTGAGCCCGCACGTCCTGCTGATGACCTGGCTGGCCTTCCCGGTGCTCAAGCTGCTGCATGAGACGGCGCACGCGCTGGCGGTGGGCCGCCACGGTGGCGTCGTGCCGCAGTGGGGCCTCACGCTGCTGGTGTTCACGCCAGTGCCCTACGTCGATGCCAGCGCCGCCGAGGGCTTCGCGGCCCCGCGCGACCGCCTCGTCGTCAGCGCGGCCGGCGCGATGGCCGAGCTGTCGGTCGCCGCGCTGGCCATCGGCGCGTCCACGCTGCTGCAGCCCGGGCTGCTGCGCGACCTGCTGCTGGTCGTGTTCGTGCTGGGGGCGCTGACTTCGCTGCTGGTCAACGCCAACCCGCTGCTGCGCTTCGACGGATACAACGACCTGTTCGACGCGATGCAGCTGCCCACCCTGGCCTCGCGCAGCGCCCGCCACTGGCGGCGCCTGGTCGCCCGCGCCCTGGGCCTGGCGGCCGAACCGGCGTTTCCGGCCGCCCGCGGCGAACGCGCCTGGTGGTGGTTCTACGCGCCGGCCTCGCTGGCCTGCCGCATCGTGCTGTCGGTGGGCATCGCCGCCTGGGTCGGTGCCCAGCACTTCTGGGCCGGCGTGGCCATCGCCGCGCTGCTGGCCTGGGGCCTCGTGCTGCAGCCGGCGCTGCGCGGCCTGCGCCTGCTGGGTGGGCTGCAGCTGGAGCCCGAGCGCGCCGGTCGCAGCCGGCGGCGCCTGCTGGCGGCACTGGCCGCGGCGGCGCTGCTGCTGGCCGTGCCGGTGCCCGACGTGAGCCTGGTGCGCGGCGTCGTCTGGCTGCCCGACGACGCCATGGTCCGCGCGCAGTCCCCGGGCTTCGTCGACGAGGTGCTGGCCCGCGACGGCCAGCCTGTTCGCGCGGGCGACGTCCTCGTTCGGCTGTCCAACCCCGCGCTGCAGGCCGAGGCCATCGATGCCGGGGCGAGGCTGGCCGCGCTGGAGGTTGAACTGCACCAGGCCTACGCCGAGGACCCCGCCCGGGCCCAGCGGGTGCGCCAGGACATCGATGCCGCCGCCGCCGCGCGCGAGCGCGTCGCGGGCCGTGTCGAGCAGCTGCTGCTGCGCGCGCCGGCCGACGGCCGGCTGAGCCTGCCGCAGGCGCAGGACCTGCCCGGCCGCCACCTCGCGCAGGGCGCGGTCGTGGGCACGCTGCTGCGCAGCGAGTCCGCCGGCGACCCCGCCGGTGCCCCCCCGGGCCGCTGGCAGGTGCTGGTGGCGATGCAGGCCGAGCAGGCCACCGAGCGGGTGCAGCAGCGCGAGGGCGCCATCGCGGTCGACCTCGGCCTGCCGGGCACCAGCGGCGTCGCCGCCACGCTGCAGCGCGACGCCCGCGCGGCCGGCCGCCAGCTGCCCACAGCCGCGCTCGCCGACCGCTTCGGCGGGCCCGTGGTCACCGACCCGGCCGACCCGCGCGGCCTGACCGCCGCGCGCGACGTGGTGCTGCTGACGCTGTCCGTGCCCGCGCCGCCCGGCGCGGAACGGCCGCCGGTGGGCAAGCGCGTGTGGGTGCGCTTCGACCACGGCCACCGCGCTCTGGGGGCCCTGCTGGCGCGCCGCGCGCAGCAGTCGGTGCTGGTGCGCTTCGCGCCCTGGCGCTGAGGGCGGGGCCGGCGTGTCCGCGCAGCGGCCTTTCCCTTACGTCCAGCGGCCCGACACCCGGGCCGAGGCCTCGCTCGGCCTGGGCGGCTGGCTGGCGCGCCGGCTGCAGGGCCGGGTGCTGCGCGCGCTGGGCGAGGTCGAGTCGCGGCTGGCCGGCGCGTCCCGCCACGCCGGGCCGGCGCGCGCCCTGTTTCAGGCGCTGCAGGCCAACGCGCCCGGCCAGCCGGCGCCGGCCGCGGCCGAAGTGGCCCGGCTGCGCGCCGCGCTGCGCCACGAGGGGCTCACCCGCGGCCTGCGCCAGCAGGCGCTGCTGATGGCCGCGCGCGCCGGCCGCGCCGCGCTGGGCCGCACGCCCTATGCAACGCAGCTGCAGGCGGCGCTGATCTTGCTGGACGGCGGCCTGGCCGAGATGGCCACCGGCGAGGGCAAGACCTACGCCGCTGCGCTGGGCGCCGCCGCCTGGGCCCTGGCCGGCCTGCCCGTGCACCTGATGACGGCCAACGACTACCTCGTCGAGCGCGACGCCCGCGCGATGCGGCCGCTGTTCGACGCGCTGGGGCTGAGCCTGGGCCACGTGGTCGCGGCCAGAAGCCCCGCCGAGCGCCGCGCCGCCTACGCCTGCGACGTGACCTACTGCACCGCGCGCGAGGTGGCGTTCGACCACCTGCGCGACCTGCACCGCGGCGTGGCCTTCCGCAGCGTGCTGCAGCAGCGGCTGGACGGCCTGCAGCAGCAGCTCGCGCCGGCCGGCGAGCCGCCGCTGCTGCGCGGCCTGTGGCCGGCGGTGGTCGCCGCTGCCGACCGCCTGCTCGTCGACGAGGCCGCGCTGCCGCTGCTGCTGAGCGAGACGCTCGACCCCGCCGGTGCCGGCGCGGCGGCGGCGGCGCAGCAGCGCGCCATCGCCTTCCAGTCGCTGGCGCTGGCGCGCGAGCTGCAGCCGGGCGAGCACTTCCGGCACGACGCCCGCACCGGCCGCGTGGAATGGACGCCCGCCGGCGAGGCCCGCGTCGAGGCGCTGGCCGCGCCGCTGAGCGGCGTGTGGTTCAACCGCCGCCACCGGCGCGACCTTCTGGCCAGCGCGCTGCACGCGCTGCACGGGCTGCAGGCCGACCGTGACTACCTGGTCGTCGACCGCGCCGTCAAGCTGCTCGACCCCGTCACCGGCCGCCCGGCCGAGGGCCGGGTGTGGTCGCGCGGGCTGCAGGCTGCGGTGGAGATGAAGGAGGGCTGCCCCCTGAGCCCGCCCACCCGCGTGGCGGCGCGCCTGAGCCTGCAGCGCTTCTTCAACCGCTACCTGCACCTGGCGGGCATGAGCGGCACCCTGCACGAGTGCGCCGGCCCGCTGCGCGAGGCCTACGGCTGCCGCGTCGCCGTCGTGCCCCACCGGCTGCCGAGCCGGCTGCAGCGCCTGCCCGACCGCGTGTTCGCCTCCGATGCGCAGCGGCGCGATGCCGCCGTCCGGCGCGTGCGGCAGCTGCAGCGGCGCGGCGTGCCGGTGCTGGTGGCCACGGGCTCGGTGCGGGCCTCCGAGGCCATGAGCGAGGCGTTCGCCGCGGCCGGCATCGGGCACGTGCGGCTCGACGCCCGCCACGACGCCGCCGAGGCCGAGGTGGTGGCCCGCGCCGGCCGAGCCGGCGCCGTCACCGTGGCCACCCACATGGCCGGCCGTGGCACCCACATCGTGCCCGGCCCCCGCGTGGCGGCCCGCGGCGGCCTGCACGGGCTGTGCTGCCCGGACAACCCCACCGCGCGCCTGGACC
>JBKDQY010000003.1:0-8753 GCA_046341655.1 Betaproteobacteria bacterium
CTCGGGATCGAAGCGCTTGACGGCCTTCATCAGGCCGACGTTGCCTTCCTGGATGAGGTCGCCCTGCGGCAGGCCGTAGCCGATGTACTGGCGCGAGATGCTGACCACCAGCCGCAGGTGGCTGAGCACCAGCCGCCCGGCGGCCTGCACGTCGCCGCGGTCGCGCAGTGCACGGGCCAGCTCCACCTCCTCGGTGGGGCTCAGCAGCGGCAGGCGGTTGACGGCCGAGACGTAGGCGTCGAGGTTGCCCAGCGGGGGCACCAGCGACCAGGGATCACGGACGGCAAGGGCGGTGGACGATGCGGTGCTCATGGTGCCTTCGAAACCCTCCGGAGGGGAAAGTTCCTGAAATATTAGCACTCCAGGCGAGTGAGTGCCAGGATCGGGCTCAGGCTGGGCGTGAGCCACGTCACGAGGCTTTCCAGGCCGATTATGCAAAGTCAACACTCACATAGTTAGCCGTCAAGCGCGCAGGCGAAGGCACTGCACGCGACGCATTCCATGCTAGGCCGGTGCCATCAGCCTTGGCTTGAGTTGGCGCAAGGCGTCTCTGCCGGGCCGGCGGGGCTCCCGGCCCCAGGACCCGGAGCCGACTAGACGTTGAACAGGAAGTTCATCACGTCGCCGTCCTTGACCACGTACTCCTTGCCCTCGGCGCGCATCCTGCCGGCGTCCTTGGCGCCCTGCTCGCCGCGGCAGGCGACGTAGTCGTCGTAGGCGATGGTCTGCGCGCGGATGAAGCCGCGCTCGAAGTCGGTGTGGATGACACCGGCGGCCTGCGGCGCGGTGTCGCCGACGTGGATGGTCCAGGCGCGCACCTCCTTCGGGCCGGCCGTGAAGTAGGTCTGCAGGCCCAGCAGCTTGAAGGCAGCGCGGATCAGGCGGTTCAGGCCCGGCTCGTCCTGACCCATCTCGGCCAGGAACATCGCGCGGTCCTCGTCGGCCATGTCGGCCAGCTCGGCCTCGGTCTTGGCGCAGATGGCCACCACGGGCGCCGCCTGCCTGGCCGCGTAGTCGCGCAGCTGCTCCAGCAGCGGGTTGCCCTCGAAGCCCGTCTCGCTGACGTTGCCCACGAACATCGCCGGCTTGGCCGTGATCAGGCACAGCGGCCTCAGCACCGACCGCTCCTCCTTGCTGAAGTCGATGCTGCGCACGGGCTTGGCTTCGTTGAGCGCGGCCTCGCACTTCTTCAGCACCTCCACCAGCCGCGCGGCGTCCTTGTCCTGGCCGGCCTTGGCCACCTTGCTGTAGCGAGCCAGGCCCTTCTCCACCGTGGCCAGGTCCGCCAGGCACAGCTCGGTCTGGATGACCTCGATGTCGGCGATGGGGTCGACCTTGCCGGCGACGTGGATGACGTTCGGGTCCTCGAAGCAGCGCACGACGTTGACGATGGCGTCGGTTTCGCGGATGTGGCTGAGGAACTGGTTGCCCAGGCCTTCGCCCTGGCTGGCACCGGCCACCAGGCCCGCGATGTCGACGAACTCCACGATCGCCGGCACGACGCGCTCGGGCCCGACGATCTCGGCCAGCTTGGCCAGCCGCGGGTCGGGCAGCTCGACGATGCCCACGTTGGGCTCGATGGTGCAGAACGGGTAGTTCTCGGCCGCGATGCCCGCCTTGGTCAGCGCGTTGAAGAGGGTGGACTTGCCGACGTTGGGCAGGCCGACGATGCCGCACTTGAGGCTCATGTCGCGGGGGCTTTCAGGAGGGGAGGGCCCGCAGGCGGGCCGGGGCGAACGCGGAGCCCGCGATTTTCCTACACTGCTCCGCATGGCCCTCGCCCTGATCCGACCGCAAGCCAGGGACCTCGGCGGCGGCTTCGTCGTGCGCCGGCTGCTGCCTGCGGCGGCGCGCCAGGCCGTGGGTCCGTTCGTGTTCTTCGATCACTTCGGCCCGCTGGTCGTGCCGCCCGACGCCGACCACGACGTGCGGCCGCATCCGCACATCGGGCTGGCCACCCTGACCTGCCTCTTCGACGGCGCGATGATGCACCGCGACAGCACCGGCGCCGTGCAGCGCATCGAGTCTGGCGCCGTGAACTGGATGACCGCCGGCCGCGGCGTCGTGCACAGCGAGCGCACGCCGGACGACCTGCGCGGCCGCGCCCACACCCGCCACGGCCTGCAGCTGTGGGTCGCGCTGCCCGAGGCCGACGAGGCCGCCGAGCCCTCGTTCCTGCACGCTCCGGCCGCGGCCATCCCCGAGCTCGAGGTGGGCGGCGCGGTGCTGCGTGTGCTCGTGGGCAGTGCCTTCGGCGCCGCCAGCCCGGTGCCGGTGCGCTCGCCGACGCTGTGCCTGGACATCGTGATGGCCGCCGGCGACGCGCTGCCGCTGCCGCCGGCGGCCGAGCGCGCGCTGTACGTGGTCGATGGACCGGTCACGCTCGACGGCGAGCGCGTGCCGCCGCTGGCGATGACCATGCTGCCGCCCGGCGACGAGCCGCTGCTCGCGGCCGAGGGCCCGGCGCGCGCCGTGCTGATCGGCGGCGAGCCCCTCGGGCGGCGGCTGCTGTGGTGGAACTTCGTCGCCACGCGGCGCGAGCACCTGGCCGCGGCGGCCGCGGCCTGGGCCGCCGGGCCGGGCGCGGCGGGCGACGCTCAGGCGCGCTTCGCGCAGGTGCCGGGGGAGCACGGCTTCATTCCGGCGCCGCCGTTCCCTTCGCCCTGAGGGCGCACGCGCCGGGCGAGCGCGTCTAGAAAGTGCGCCGAGCAACCGCGCCGGCATTGCGGGTTGTGCCGTACCGGCCGGGCTGCCGCTAGGCTAGGCTGTCCGACGCGGAGCCACTCGCTGCTGCCGCGCCGCCCCCAGCCGCTCCACCGCCTGCCATGACCGCCATGACCGACGACCTCGCCCGCTTCCGCGCCGCGCGCGACTTCCTGATCTCGCACCGCACCGACCAGGACGGCGCCTGCGCCGGCTTCCGCTGGCCGCGCCTGACGCAGTTCAACTGGGCGCTGGACCACTTCGACGAGATGGCCCGCGGCAACGCGCAGCCGGCGCTGGTGATCGAGGCTGAGGACGGCGCCCGCACCGTGGCCAGCTTCGAGCGCATGTCCGAGCGCTCCTCGCAGGTGGCCTGCTGGCTGCAGGGCCTGGGCCTGGGGCGCGGCGACCGCGTGCTGCTGATGCTGGGCAACGAGCTGCCGCTGTGGGAGACCATGCTCGCCTGCATCAAGCTGGGCCTGGTGATGATCCCGGCGACCACGCTGCTCAGCCGCGACGACCTGGTCGACCGCTTCTCGCGCGGCCGCGTGCGGGCGGTGGTGGCCGCCGGGGCTGATGCGGCGCGCTTCGACGGCCTGGACGCCCACGCGCCGGGCCCGGTGCTGCGCATCGCCATCGGCCCCGTGGCCGCGCAGGCGCAGGCCGCCTGGGCCGACTTCGCCGACAGCCACTCGGCGCCCGCCCGCTTCGTGCCGACCGTGCCGACGCGGCCCGACGAACCCCTGCTGCTGTACTTCACCAGCGGCACCACCAGCAAGCCCAAGCTCGTGCCGCACACCCACGCCAGCTACCCGGTGGGCCACCTGAGCACCCTGTACTGGCTGGGCCTGCAGCAGGGCGACGTGCACTGGAACATCTCCAGCCCCGGCTGGGCCAAGCACGCGTGGAGCTGCTTCTTCGCGCCGTGGATTGCCGGCGCCACGGTGTTCATCCTGCAGACGCCGCGCTTCGACCCGCGGCGCGTGCTGCGCACGCTGGTGGAAAGCCGCGTCACCACGCTGTGCGCGCCGCCCACCGTCTGGCGCTTGCTCATCCAGGAGAAGCTGGCCGACTGGCCCGTGCAGCTGCGCGAGGCCATGAGCGCCGGCGAGCCGCTGAACCCGGAGGTCATCGAGCAGGTGCGCGCGGCCTGGGGCCTGACCATCCGCGACGGCTTCGGCCAGACCGAGACCACCGCGCAGGTGGGCAACCCGCCCGGGCAGGCGCTGAAGTTCGGCAGCATGGGCCGGCCGCTGCCCGGCTACCGCGTGCTGCTGCTCGACCCCGAGGGCCGGCCGGCCGACGAGGGCGAGCTGTGCCTGGCGCTGGACGACGCCGAGCTCGGCCGGCCGCTGGGGCTGATGGCCGGCTACGCCGACTCGGCCGAGCGCACGGCCGAGGTCATGGGCGGCGGCGTCTACCGCACCGGCGACGTCGCGGCGCGCGACGCCCAGGGCTACATCACCTACGTCGGCCGCGCTGACGACGTGTTCAAGGCCAGCGACTACCGCATCAGCCCGTTCGAGCTGGAGAGCGTGCTGATCGAGCACCCGGCCGTGGCCGAGGCCGCCGTGGTGCCCAGCCCCGACCCGCTGAAGCTGGCCGTGCCCAAGGCCTTCGTCACGCTGGCGGCCGGCCACGCCGCCGACGAGGCCACGGCGCGCAGCATCTTCGAGTTCACGCGCCAGCGGCTGGCGGCCTACAAGCGCATCCGCCGGCTGCAGTTCGCCGAGCTGCCCAAGACCATCAGCGGCAAGATCCGCCGCGTCGAGCTGCGCCGCGCCGAAGCCGGGCGGCCGCTGCCGGCGGTGGCCGGCGAGGGCGAGTTCTTCGACGGCTGAAAGGGCGGCGGCGCCTTCAGCCGAAGGCGTGCCGCACCGCCACCGGCTGGCCCGTGCGCAGCACGAGGCCGGCACCGGCCACGACCACGGCATTGATGCCGAAGGTGAGCCCGCCGTTCATGCGAGGGTCGGCGCGGAAGCCGGCCAGCGTGCGCGCCACGGCGGTGCCGGTGTCGGCGGTGGCGGGGTCGACGTCGGGGATGCTGCAGCGCACGCAGGGCTTGACGAGCCGCAGTGTGGCCACGCCGGCGCCGGTGTCGACGTCGATCTCGTGCAGGTGGTCCTCGTCCCAGGGCTGAAGGCCCTCGAGCACGAGGTTGGGGCGGAAGCGGTCCATGCCCACCGGCGCGTGGCCGGCCGCGGCCAGCCGCGCGTTCAGGTCGGCCAGCGACGCGGCGTTGGCCACCAGCAGCGGGTAGCCGTCGGTGAAGGTGTTCAGGGCCTTCAGCCCGGCGGTCCAGCGGGCTTCGCTGGCGCGCTCCTCGTCGGGGTCGAAGCGCGCCAGGCGCAGCGGGCGGCCGAGGAAGTCGCTGAACCACTGCGCGGCCAGGGCGCCCATGTCCCAGGCCTTGACAACGTCGTCCCACACCTGCACCCGCGTCGGCGCCTCCACGGTGTCGAGCTTGAGGTGCAGCGCCAGCATGCCGGGCGCGCGCAGCACCAGGTCGCCGCCGCGCAGGCTGGGCCGGATCAGCGCCATGCGCGGCAGCTCGCGCTGGGTGAGCATGTCGCCGTGGGCGTCGACCACCATCCAGGTGCGGTCGAGGTCGAGGCCGGTGTCGACCAGCTCGACGCTGTCCAGCGGCAGCGCGCCGCAGGACTTCACGGGGTGGATGGCCAGGGCCGAGAGGCGGGCGGTCGGGGAGGGCGACACGGGGTTCACGAGTCCGAGCAGGGTGTGGAGTGGATCAGGGCGGGCGCGTCGTAGCCCGCGACCTCATTGTGCCTGGGGGGGCTTGCTACGATGCTGGGCTTCGCCTTCGACACCCGATGCCCGGCCCTGACTTTCCCGCGCCCGAGGGCGCCGCCCGCCACGACGTGCTCGTGCGCGGAGGCGGCGCCGTGGGCCTGTCGGCGGCGCTGGCGCTGGCGCGCCAGGGGCTGCGGGTGGCGCTGCACGCGCCCGGCGCGCCCGCGGCCGCGTCCGCCGACGTGCGTGCCTACGCGCTGAACGCCGCCTCGGTGGCGCTGCTGCGCTCGCTGAAAGTCTGGGACGCGCTGCCCACCGACGCGCGCACCGCCGTGCACGACATGCGCGTCGAGGGCGACGACGGCGCCGCGGCGCTGCACTTCTCGGCCTGGGTGCAGGGCGTGCCCGAGCTGGCGTGGATCGTCGACGCGGCCGAACTGGAGCGCGTGCTGGCCACGGCCGCCGGCTTCGCGCCGCACCTCGAGCGCGTGGTCGCACCTGTGCCCGCGGCCCTGACGGTGCTGGCCGAAGGCAAGGACTCCGCCACCCGCGCCGCGCTGGGCGTGCGCTTCACGCGGCACGGCTACGGACAGCGCGGCATCGCGGCGCGGCTGCGGGCCAGCCGGCCGCACGCGCAGCAGGCGCGGCAGTGGTTCCGCAGCCCCGACGTGTTGGCGCTGCTGCCGCTGGACCGGCCGCAGCCCGGCCACGGGCTGGGGCTGGTCTGGTCGGTGCCCGACGAGCGCGCCGAGGAGCTGATGGCCCTGCCCGATGCCAGCTTCGAGGCCGAGCTCATGGCCGCCACGGGCGGCACGGCCGGCACGCTCACCCTGGCCAGCGCGCGCCAGCAGTGGCCGCTCGCCCTGGCCGAGGCCAGCGCCGTGCACGGCCCCGGCTGGGTGCTGGTGGGCGACGCCGCCCACGTGGTGCACCCGCTGGCCGGCCAGGGCCTGAACCTGGGCCTGGCCGACGTGGCCGCGCTGGCCGCCGTGCTGGCCGCGCGCCAGGCCACCGAGCCCTGGCGCCCGCTGGGCGACGAGAAGCTGCTGGCCCGCTACGCGCGCGAGCGCCGCCTGCCGACGCTGGCCATGGCGCGCCTGACCGACACCCTGCTGCACCTGTTCGCCCACCCGAACCCGCTGCTGCGCCAGCTGCGCAACCGGGGCCTGGCCACGGTCGACCGGCTCGGGCCGCTGAAGAAGCGGCTCACGGCGCAGGCGCTCGGCCTCTGACATCCCCATCCCATCGAGGCTCTCCACCATGACAAGCCCCCTGCGCCTGGCCGGCCTTGCCGCCCTGACGGCCGCCGCGGCCGCCCTGCTGCTGGCCGCGGCCCTGCCCGCCGCCGCCAACGAGGCCGCCATCCGCAAGGCCCTGGCCGAGCGGTTCCCCAAGCTCGCCGTCGATGAAGTCCGGCGCAGCCCCGTGGCCGGCCTGTGGGAGGTGCGCTTCGACGGCACCGAGATCCTCTACAGCGACGCCGCCGGCGACTTTATCCTCGTCAACGGATCGATGATCGACACCCGCACGCGCGTCGACCTCACCGAGCAGCGCCAGCAGCAGCTGCTGGCGGTGGACTGGGACAAGCTGCCGCTGAAGGACGCGATCCTCATCCGCCAGGGCACCGGCGCGCGCAAGGTGGCCGTGTTCGTCGATCCCAACTGCGGCTTCTGCAAGCGCTTCGAGCGCGACCTCAGCGCCGCGCGCAACGTCACCGTCTACAACTTCCTGCTGCCCATCCTGGGGCCTGATTCCACGGCCAAGTCGCGCGACATCTGGTGCGCGCGCGACCCCGCCACCGCCTGGCGGCGCTGGATGCTCGAGGGCGTGCAGCCGCCCAAGGCGCCCGAGTCCTGCGACGCCTCGGCGCTGGACCGCAACCTGGCCTTCTCGCGGGCGCAGCGCATCAACGGCACGCCGGCGGTCTTCTTCGAGAACGGCACGCGGCGGCCCGGCGTGGTGCCGGCCGACCAGCTCGAGGCGCTGCTCAGCGCCCCGGCGACCCGCAAGTGAACGCCACGGCCCGTTGGCTGGGCCACGCCGGGCTCGTGCCCTTCGTGGCCGGCGCCGCCCTGGTGTGGGTGGTGGAGGGCGAGGCGCACGTCTACGCCGCCATGGCGCTGGCCGCCTACGCGGCGCTGATCGTCAGCTTCCTCGGCGGCATCCACTGGGGCCTGGCCATGCGCCAGCCCGAGCCCCCGCCGGCCACCCTGGCCTGGGGCGTGGTGCCCTCGCTCGCCGCCTGGCCGGCGGTGATCATGCCGGCCTACGCCGGCCTGGTGCTGCTGGGCGCGATGCTGGTGCTGTGCTACGTGGTGGACCGCCGCAGCTACCCGCGCCTGGGCGCGGCGCCGTGGCTGACGCTGCGCTTCCGCCTCAGCGCGGTGGCGTCGCTCGCCTGTTTCGTCGGCGCCGCCGGAAGTTGAAGGCATGAGGTCCCGCCGCGCCGGCATTCTTGCGCTGGTGGCGGCGGTGGCCGTGCTGCACGGGCTGCTGCTGCCAGCCCTGTGGCCGGCACGGCTGGGCGATGGCGCGGCCCCGGACGGCCGGCCCGCGAGGCTGGCGGTGCAGTTCGTGCAGGTGCTGCAGCCCAGCGAGCCGGCGCCGCCCACTCGCCGCCTGGCAGGCCACGCAGGCCGCGTGGCCGCGGCGGTGCCCGGACTGGCGGCCTCCGCGGCCGGGGCTGCCGACGCCGAGCCGCCCGAGCTGCCCGCCCTGCTTGCTCTGCCGGAGTTGCTGCCCGCCCCCGCCGGGCCGATGACCGCCGCCCCCGCGCCGCCCGACGCCACCGCCTTCGACTGGCCGCCATCCACGCGCCTGAGCTACCGCGTCGTGGGCGACGTGGAGGGCCCCGTGGAAGGCCACGCCCGTGTCGAGTGGCTGCGCCAGGGCCTGCGCTACCAGGTGCACCTGGACTTGTCGGTGGCGCTGCTGGCCACCCGCCGCGTCAGCAGCGACGGCCTCATCACGCCCGCCGGCCTGTCGCCGCGCCGCTACGACGAGGAGACCCGCATCCTGCTGCGCGAGCCTCGCCGCGTGGCCATCGATCTCGGGCCCGTGGAGCTGCGCCTGGCCGACGGGCGCGTGCTGCCGCGGCCCGAGGGTGTGCAGGACAGCGCCAGCCAGTTCGTGCAGATGACCTGGCTGTTCACCGCGCGGCCCGAGCTGCTGCAGCCGGGCCAGGCGGTGGGCTTTCCTCGGGCGCTGCCAAGGCGCGTGGAGCCCTGGGTCTACGACGTCGTGGGCCCGGTGACCGTGGCCACGCCGGCCGGCGAGCTGGCGGCGGTGCACGTGCGGCC
>JBKDQY010000004.1:0-10674 GCA_046341655.1 Betaproteobacteria bacterium
CGCTCCTGGCTCTCGTTGCACCAGATCTCCTTCGGCGCCAGGCCGCTCTCCTCCAGCGGCACCTTGCGCAGGTCGAAGGTGGCGCCCAGCCCGGCGCCGTCCACCAGCTCGGGAAAGGCGTTGCTGATGCCGCCGGCGCCCACGTCGTGGATGGCCAGGATGGGGTTGTTCTGGCCCAGGGCCCAGCAGTGGTTGATGACCTCCTGCGCGCGGCGCTGGATCTCGGGGTTGCCGCGATGCACGCTGTCGAAGTCCAGAGCCGCGGTGTTGCTGCCGGCGGCCATGCTGCTGGCCGCCCCGCCGCCCATGCCGATGCGCATGCCCGGCCCGCCGAGCTGCACCAGCAGCGTGCCGGCGCCGAAGCGCTGCTTCTTCACCTGGCCGGCGCTGATGGCGCCCAGGCCACCGGCGATCATGATGGGCTTGTGGTAGCCGCGGCGCACGCCGGCCACGTCCTGCTCGAAGACGCGGAAGTAGCCGCCCAGGTTGGGCCGGCCGAACTCGTTGTTGAAGGCGGCGCCGCCCAGTGGGCCCTCGGTCATGATCTGCCGCGCGCTGGCGATGTGCCCGGGCCTGCCGATGCTGCCAGCCTCCCAGGGCTCGGCCAGGCCGGGCAGGTGCAGGTGGCTCACGCTGAAGCCGGTGACGCCGGCCTTGGGGCGCGCGCCGCGGCCTACTGAGCCCTCGTCGCGGATCTCGCCGCCGGCGCCCGTGCTGGCGCCCGGGAAGGGGCTGATGGCGGGGGGGGGGTGGGGCGGCTCCACCGTCATCAGCACGTGCGCGACATCGTCGCGCGCGCCGTAGACGGGCGCGTTCGTGAAGCCCAGCGGCAGCCATCGCTGCACGGCGTTGCCATCCATCACCGCGGCGTTGTCGTCGTAGGCCACCACGGTGTGCTGCGGCGAGCGCTGCTCGGTGTGGCGGATCATCTGGAACAGCGAGTGCGGCTGCTCGACCCCGTCCACCGTGAAGCGGGCGTTGAAGATCTTGTGCCGGCAGTGCTCGGAGTTGGCCTGCGCGAACATCATCAGCTCGACGTCGCTGGGATTGCGGCCGAGCGCCTTGAAGGCGTCGACGAGGTAGTCGATCTCGTCGTCGGACAACGCCAGGCCGAACTCCGCATTGGCGCGCTCCAGCGCCGGCCGGCCGGCACCGAGCACGTCGATGTGCGCCAGCGGCTCGGCGGCACGCGGGTCGAACAGGTGGCGGCCCGCCTCGCGCTCGAAGCCCACGCTTTCCGTCATGCGGTCGTGCAGCAGCGCGGCCACGGCAGCGCGCTCGTCGGCGTTCAGCGGCCGGGCGGCGCTCAGCAGGCCGGCCTTCAGGGCCAGCGCGTACTCCACGACGCGCTCCACGCGGTGCAGCGGCAGGCCACAGTTGCGCGCGATGTCGGTGGCCTTGCTGGCCCAGGGCGACACGGTGCCCAGGCGCGGCATCACCACCACGCGCTCGGCGCCGGCGGCGGGCTCGGCGGCCTCGCCGCAGCTCAGCAGCGCGCCGATGCGGCCGGCCTGCTCGGCCGAGGGCGGCTCGTCGAAGGCCACCCAATGCACGTAGCGCGCCGATACGCCGCTGATGCGCGGCACCGCCGCCTGCAGCCGGCCCAGCAGCGCCTGCGCGCGGAACGCCGACAGGGCGCGCCCGCCCTCGAAGTGCATCAGGTGGAGGGCGTGGGTGCTCATCGCGCGGGACGGTCGGGGAAACCCGCGATGTTACCGGCCGGGGTGGATAATGCCCCGATGGCCATCACCATCAAGTCAGCCGCGGACATCGACGGCATGCGCGTCGCCGGCCGCCTGGCCAGCGAGGTGCTGGACCTGCTCGCGCCGCACGTGCGGCCCGGCGTCACCACGCTGGAGCTCGACCGCATCGCCCACGATCACATCGTGCACGTGCAGAAGGGCATCCCGGCCACCCTGGGCTACGCGCCGCCGGGCTACCCGCCCTACCCGGCCAGCCTGTGCAGCAGCCTCAACGACGTGGTCTGCCACGGCATACCCGACGAGCGCCCGCTGAAGGACGGCGACATCGTCAACATCGACGTCACGGTCATCAAGGACGGCTGGCACGGCGACAACTCGCGCATGTTCGTCGTCGGCGAAGGCTCGATCGCCGCACGGCGCCTGTGCCAGGTCACCTTCGACGCCATGTGGAAGGGCATCGTCAAGGTCAGGCCCGGCGCGCGCCTGGGCGACATCGGCCACGCCATCCAGACCTTCGCCGAGAACGCCGGCTTCACGGTGGTGCGCGAGTTCTGCGGCCACGGTGTCGGCGCGCGCTTCCACGAGGAGCCGCAGGTGCTGCACTACGGCCGCCCCGGCACGCTGGAGGACCTGATGCCGGGCATGATCTTCACGATCGAGCCCATGATCAACGCCGGCAAGCGCGACATCAAGGAAGACCGCAAGGGCAACCGCCCCTACGACGGCTGGACCATCGTCACGCGCGACCGCTCGCTGAGCGCGCAGTGGGAGCACACGGTGCTGGTCACCGAGACCGGCTACGAGGTGCTCACCGTCAGCGCCGGCAGCCCGCCGCCGCCGGCCTTCGCGCCGCAGGGCTACGGCCAGACCAACCCGGCCGTGGCGCTGGGCTGAAGACGGCCCGCATGGACACGCTGGCGTCGCCGCGCGCGCCGCAGGGCGTGACCGAGCTGCGGGCGGCCTTCCGCGAGGGCAAGGCCGGCCTGCTGCGCCACTTTGCCGACGGGCGCGCGACGGCGGCAGCGGCGCGGCGGCTGCTGAAGGCCCTGGCCCGCCACGTGGACGGCGTGCTGGCTGCCGCCTGGACGGAAGCCGGGCTGCACCGTGCCGCGCCCCAGGCCGCCCTGGTGGCCGTGGGTGGCTATGGCCGCGAAGAACTGTTCCCGCACTCCGACGTCGACGTGTTGGTGCTGCTGCCCGACGAGGCCGTGCCGCTCGAGGGCGACGCCGAGCGCCGAGAGGCGCTGGAGCGCTTCGTCACCCTGTGCTGGGACATCGGGCTGGAGATCGGTTCGTCGGTGCGCACGGTGGCCGAGTGCGTGGCCGAGGCCGGGCGCGACGTCACCGTGCAGACCGCGATGCTGGAGTCGCGGCGCGTCACGGGGGGTCGGCCGGTGTTCGGCCAGCTCGTGCGGGCGCTCGCCGCCGCCATGGACCCGGCCGCCTTCCTGCGCGCCAAGACCCTCGAGATGCAGCAGCGGCACGTCAAGTACGAGGGCACGCCCTACGCGCTGGAGCCCAACTGCAAGGAAAGCCCCGGCGGCCTGCGCGACCTGCAGGTGGTCATCTGGGTGGCGCGGGCGGCGGGCTTCGGCCGCACCTGGGCCGAGCTGGCGGCCAGCGGCCTGATCACACCCTTCGAGGCCTCGCAGCTGCTCAAGCACGAGGGCATGCTCAAGCTCGTCCGCGCGCGGCTGCACGCCGTGGCCGGGCGTCGCGAGGACCGGCTGGTGTTCGACCTGCAGACGGCGGTGGCCGACAGCTTCGGCCTCAGGCCCAGCCAGGGCCAGCGCAGCAGCGAGGCGCTGATGCACCGCTACTACTGGGCGGCCAAGGCGGTGTCGCAGCTCAACCAGATCCTCATGCTCAACATCGAGGAGCGCCTCGCCGGCCACGAGAACGCGCCCAGCCGCCCCGTGACGGCGCGCTTCGCCGAACGCGCCGGCATGCTAGACGTGGTGCGCGACGACCTGTACGCCGACTACCCGCACGCCATCCTCGAGACCTTCCTGGTGTTCGCGCAGACGCCGGGCTTGCAGGGGCTGTCGGCGCGCACGCTGCGGGCGCTGTACAACGCGCGCAACGTGATGGACGGCGGCTTCCGCCGCGATCCCCTGAACCGCGAGCTGTTCATGGACATCCTGCGCCAGCCGCAGGGCATCACGCACGCGCTGCGGCTGATGAACGCCACCAGCGTGCTCGGGCGCTACCTGTGGGTGTTCCGCCGCATCGTCGGGCGCATGCAGCACGACCTGTTCCACGTCTACACGGTCGACCAGCACATCCTGATGGTGGTTCGCAACGTCCGCCGCTTCTTCATCCCCGAGCACGCGCACGAGTACCCGTTCTGCAGCCAGCTGGCGTCGCAGTTCGACCGGCCCTGGGTGCTGATCGTGGCGGCGCTGTTCCACGACATCGCCAAGGGGCGCGGCGGCGACCACTCCGACCTCGGCCGCCGCGAGGCGCGCCGCTTCTGCCGCGAGCACGGCATCGACGCCGACGACGCGGCGCTGATCGAGTTCCTGGTGGAGCACCACCTGACGATGAGCCGCATCGCGCAGAAGGAGGACCTGTCCGACGCCGACGTCATCCGCGCCTTCGCGGCGCGCGTGGGCAACCCGCGGCGGCTGCAGGCGCTGTACCTGCTGACGGTGGCCGACATCCGCGGCACCGGGCCCAAGGTGTGGAACGCGTGGAAGGGCAAGCTGCTCGAGGACCTGTACCGGCTGACGCTGCGTACGCTGGGCGGCGCGCAGCCCAACCTCGACGCCGAGATCGAGTCGCGCAAGGCCGAGGCGCGGCAGGACCTGGCCCTGCACAGCGCCCTGCCCGGCACCGAGGTGCCGCTTTGGCAGACCCTCGACGTGAGCTACTTCGCGCGCCACGACGCGGCCGAGATCGCGTGGCACGCGCGCTGCCTGTGGCGCCACGTGGCCACGCCGTCGCCGGTGGTCCGGGCGCGCACCTCGTCGGTGGGCGACGGCCTGCAGGTGCTGGTGTACGCGCCCGACCGGCCCGACCTGTTCGCGCGCATCTGCGGCTACTTCGAGGCCGTGAGCTTCAGCATCCAGGACGCGCGCATCCACACCACGCGGGCCGGCTACGCGCTGGACACCTTCCAGGTGATCGGCACCAACAGCCTCACGCCCGAGTCGCCCGGCGGATACCGCGACCTGATCTCGCTGGTGGAGACGCAGCTCGCCGCCGCGCTCGACGCCACCACCGCGCTGCCCGAGCCGCGCAACGGCCGCGTCTCGCGCCGCGTGAGGAGCTTCCCGGTTACGCCGCGCGTGTCACTGTCGCCCGACGAGCGCGCTCAGCGCTGGCTGCTCACGGTGAGCGCGTCCGACCGCACCGGGCTGCTGTACGCCATCGCGCTGGTACTGGCCCGCAATGGCGTGAACCTGCAGCTGGCCAAGATCACCACGCTGGGCGAACGCGTCGAGGACACCTTCCTCGTCGACGGCCCCGAACTGCAGAAGGCCCGGGCGCAGCTGCGCATCGAGAGCGAGCTGCTCGACGCCGTGGCGTCTCCGGCCTGACCGACTGCTGCGCATGGCACTCAGGCGCGTCGCTGCCGAAGAGCTGCTGCACGGGCTGGCCTCCTTCGACACCGTCGTCGACGCGCGCAGCGAGGGCGAGTTCGCCGAGGACCACCTGCCCGGCGCCGTGAACTGGCCGGTGCTGAACGACGCCGAGCGCACCCTGGTGGGCACCGAGTACAAGCAGGTCTCGGCCTTCGATGCCCGCAAGCGGGGCGCGGCGCTGGCGGCGGCCAACATCGCGCGCCTCGTGCAGCAGCACGTGCTGCCGCTGCCGCGGGGCTGGCGGCCGCTGGTGTACTGCTGGCGCGGCGGCCAGCGCAGCGGCTCGCTGGCCCTGGTGCTGTCGGAGGTCGGCTTCACGGTGACGGTGCTGGACGGCGGCTACCGGGGCTTCCGCCGTGCCGTGCTGGCCGAGCTCGAGACGCTGCCGCAGCGCCTGCACTTCCACGTGCTCGCCGGCCGCACAGGCAGCGCCAAGAGCCGGCTGCTGCAGGCGCTGGCCGCCGAAGGCGCGCAGGTGCTGGACCTTGAGGCCCTGGCCTGCCACCGCGGCAGCGTGCTGGGGCTGGTGCCGGGGCAGCGCCAGCCCTCGCAGAAGGCCTTCGAGACGGCGCTGTGGCAGGCTCTGGCGGCCCTGGACCCGGCCCGCCCCGTGTTCGCCGAGGGCGAGAGCCGCACCATCGGCCGCCTGCGCGTGCCCGAGGCGCTGCTGCAGGCGCTGCGCGCCGCGCGGCTGCACCCCGTGCGCATGCCGCTCGCGGCCCGCGTGGCCTTCCTGCTCGACGACTACGCGCACTTCGTGGCCGACGCCGAGGCCTTCTGCGAGCGGCTGCAGGCGCTGCGCGAACTGCGCGGCGCCGCGACCATCGAGCGGTGGCAGGCCCTGGCGCGGGCGGGCGACTTCGCCACCCCGGTGCGCGAGCTGCTCGAGCAGCACTACGACCCGGTGTACCTGAAGTCCATGCGCCGGCACTTCGCCGGCTACGACGAGGACGCGGCACTGGAGCTGGCCGACGCCGCGCCGGCCACGCTGGCTGCGGCCGCGCGACGCCTCGTCGCGGAGGGCGAGGCCGCCGCGCGCTGAGCGCCGCCGACGCGGCTGCGCCACGTCAAACCGGGCCGCGGCCCGCGGGCCTACAGTCGCGGCCACGCCGCAGCGCCGAACCGCAGCCCGCCCGATGCCCCACCCCCCCGAAGACCCCCGGCGCCTGCCTTACGAGCTGGGCCGCGAGATCCGCGCCCACCCCGTGCAGCAGGTCGGCCCCGGCGGCCCGATGCGCTGGCTGGCCCGCGGCTGGGCCGACCTGATGCAGTGCCCGGTGCCCGGCCTGCTGCACGGCTTGGCGATGGCCGGCTTCGGCGCGCTGCTGGTGCTGCTGGCAGGCGATCGCTTCTGGCTGCTGGCCGGCGCCTTCAGCGGCTTCCTGCTCGTGGCCCCGATCGTGGCCACGGGCCTGTACGCCGTCAGCCGCGAGCTCGAGGCCGGCCGCCGCGCAACGCTGGCCACGGCGCTGGCAGCCTGGCGCCCGCGCGACCGGCGGCTCGTCGTCTTCGGGCTGCTGCTGGCACTGGCCGGCACCGGCTGGGTGCTCACCTCGGCGGCGCTGATCACGCGCTTCGCCTCGGAGCCGGTGAACACGCCGCTGGACTTCGTGCGCATCGTGATGCTGGGCTCCGAGGTCGGCATGTTCGGGCTGTTCGAGGTCTGGCTGATCCTGGGCGCGGCGCTGGCCGCGCCGATCTTCGCCAGCAGCGTCGTGGCCATCCCTCTGCTGATGGACCGCACGCTCGGTGTGCAGCCCGCCGTGCTGGTGAGCGTGCGCGCCGCCCTGGTGAACCCGTTGCCGATGGCCCTGTGGGCGACGCTGATCATGGTGTTCACCTTGATCGGCATGGCCACCGCGATGCTGGGGCTTGTGGTCGCTGTGCCCTGGCTGGCCCACGCCAGCTGGCACGCCTACCGCGAGCTGGTGGGGCCCGGGCGGCCGGACCGGCCCACGGGCACGGCCGCGCTCTGAACGGCCATGGGCGGCCTGACCGAGGAGCAGGTGGCGCAGTTCGGGCTGACCTTCGGGGTCGGCGCGTTCATGCTCTACATGGTGTTCATCATCTTCCAGCTGGCGCGCGAGTCCAAGGCCGGCCGCTTCGGCACCTTCGTGCTGTTCCTGGCCCTGGGCGTGGGGCTGGTGGGCTTCGTGGCCAAGGGCATCATCAAGTGGGTGATGGGCGTCGAGTGACACCCACCACCCGGGCCCGCGTCAGCGGGTGACGAGCGGCGCGGGCGCAGGCGCCGGCTGCGGCGCGGCGGCCGGTGCGGGGGCCGGCGTGGGCTGGGGCGCGTTGCGCTCCACCACTCGGCGCTCGTAGAGGTAGTCGGTGCCGAGCTCGTGGCCCGCGGCCCGCGCGGGGCCGTACTGCGGCGTCTGCGGGAACTCGCGGCGCACGGCGTCGCGGAGCGTCTCGAAGACGTTCGAGCCCGGCCGCCAGGCGTCGACCGCGTTCAGCCGCTGCAGCAGGTGCCACGTGAACACCGAGTGGCCGTCGCGACCCTCGTCGGACACCGGCTCGTCGCCGCCGGAGCTCATCACCACCGCCGCGCGCTTGCCCAGCAGCGTGCTCGCGTCGACGCCGCTGGCCACCTGCACGCGCTCGCTGCCCACGAGCTGGCCCGAGAAGCAGCTGTCCGAGACGAGCAGCAGCTGCCGCGCCGGGATCAGGCCGACGAGGCGGTTGATGTCGGCGTTGGACATCCAGCTCGCGGGCTTGTCGGCGTCGGCGTCGGCGGGCAGCCAGAAGCCCTGCTGCTTGTCGTCGAGCAGCACGCCGTGGCCGGCGTAGTAGATGACCACGGAGTCGCCCGGCCGTGCCTCCACCGCCAGGCGGTTGAGCGCGCGCAGCACCTCCTCGCGCGTGGCGTCGGGCAGCACCTCGGCCTCGTAGCCGAAGCGCTGCTCCAGCGAGCGCCCCACGCCCTGGGCGTCGTTCACGGCCGACAGCAGCTCGGGGATGCGGCGGTCGCGGTACTTGTTGATGCCGATGACGAGCGCGAACTTGCGCTCGATCACCGGCAGCGCGGCCTCGATCACGCGCACCCGCCCGACCGGCTGCACCTGGCCGGTGGCCTCGGCCGAGCTCTGCGCCGCGGCCTGCACCGCGCCCTGCGCCTGGACGGCGGCCTCGGCCTCGGCCCGCTGGCGCGCCGCCTCGCGCAGGGCCTGGATCTCCTTGAGCAGGGCTTCGGTGACCAGGCAGGTGCCGGTCTCGATCTCGCGCTCGTCGCGGCAGGTCCGCGCGTCAGCCAGCGTCGGATCCAGCTCCAGCCTCGACAGGCTGTCGGCAAAGATGCGGCGCTTGTACTTGGCGCGCGCGGCCAGCACCGCAGCGATCTCGTCGCGCGTCATCTGCGCGGTGTTGATCCGCTTGAAGCCGAACCCGTCCTCGAGATCGAGCGTGGGCGTCACGTCGAGCACGCGGCCGAAGGTCGGTGTGGAGAACACCCGCGGCAGCGTCACCGCAGCCACCGCCGGGCCGATGACGCTGGCGGTGATGGCCGCCGGCGAATCGGGCAGGAAGGCGGGGGTGAGCGTCAACGCGTCGGCGTTGCCCGCCGCCTGCACGAACACGTAGTTGCGCGCGCTCAGGCCCGAGCCCTCGATGGCGTAGCGGCCCGCCGGGCTGGCGACAGTGGCCGGCGTCGTCCACAGCAAGGAGCCGGTGGTGGCCGTGGCCAGCGACTGGCCCGCGACGAAGCCCTCGACCGTGCCGCCGAGCAGCAAGGGCGTGCCGGCCACGACGGTCAGGCGCGTGGCGGAGTAGGTCAGCGTGGCCGGCAGGATGCGGCCCGTGGTGCTGCCGGCCGTGTTGAGCAGCGTGTAGTTGGCGGCACCGGCCCCCGACAGCAGTGCCGTCCAGTCGACGCTCAGGCCCGCGCCCGCATCGGCGCTCGCGAACCGGCCGGTGAACACCGCGCCGACGCTGTCGCCGGCGAACACCCCGCCCAGCGTGCCGCCGAGCGTGGCGGTGGTCAGGCCGTCGTACACCTTGTCGGCCGGCGCCACGGCCGACAGCGTCAACGGCGCCGGGCTCACCGTGGCCGTGAGCGTGGCCGGCAGTTGCAGGGCGTAGTTGCCGGCGTCCGCGCCCGTGAGCGAGAGCCCGGCCACCGTCACCGGCTTGGCCGTGCCGGCGTCCCGCGTGGCGAAGCTGCCGATGGCGGTGCCGGCCAGCGACACCGCGTCGCCGGACAGCGGAGTCACGCCCGGCGTGCCCGCCAGCGGCGCGACGGTGGTGCCGTCGTACGCACGCGGGCCGGCCGTCAGGCCGAGCACCGGCAGCGGACGCGCCGTGACGTCGGCACTGAGCGTCGTCGGCAGCACGAGGTCGTAGTTGCCGGCATCGAGGCCCGTGAGCGTGAGCCCCGACAGCGTCACCGGCTTGGCCGTACCCACGTTCTTGTCGGCGAAGGCACCGGCCACCGCGCCCGCGAGGCTGACGGCGTCGTTGCCCAGCGGCGAGACGGTGGCCGTGCCCGAGACCGGAGCCACGGTGGTGGCGTCGTAGACGCGGCTGCCCGCCGCCAGGCCCGACACCGGCAGCGCCGCGCGCGTGATCGTTCCCGTCAGGCCGGCCGGGGCCACGGCGGTGTAGTTGGCGGCGTCGGCGCCATCCAGGGCGAGGCCGGTGATGACGATGGGCTTGCCGCTGCCCACGTTCTTGTCGGCGAAGGCCCCGCTGGGCAGACCCGCCACGAACACGGTGTCGCCGCTCAGCGGCGTGACGCTGGCGGTGCCGCTGAGCGGAGCGCTGGTGGTGGCGTCGTAGACGCGGGTGCCGCCCGTGAGCCCGCCGACCGCGAGCGGCGCGGGCGTGATGGTGCCGATGGCGCCGCCGGCCGTGCCGTCGTAGGCCACGCCCAACACCGGGAAGCCCCCGACCGCGTCGCTGATGGCCACCGTCAGGCCCGAGGCGCTCACCGTCTTGCCGCTGCCGGCGTTCCGGTTGGCGAAGCTGCCCACGGTGAGCGGCGAGGTCAGCGTGGCCTGTTCGGAGGCGCGCAGGCCGTTGAAGGCCACGCCGACGCCGGTGAGGTCGGCGGTGGTCGTGCGGTCGTAGACCCTGCTGACCGAGCCCGTGAGGTCGACCGTGAGCGTGGGAGCCAGCGCGTGCAGGAAGCCGCTGCCGGTGCCCAGCACGGGCGTGACGCCCAGGGTGGCGGCGTACTGGCGGAAAGCGGGCACCAGGCCGCCGACGGCGTCGGCCGCAGGGTCGGCGGAGTACACGAGCCAGCGCCGCGTGCCGCTGGACGACAGCTGCAGCGCGCCGCTGCCGGCCAGGTTGGTGAAGCCGGCGCCGGACTCGACCACGATGGCGTTGCCCGCGGTGGCCTGGGCCACGGCGCGGCCGGTGGACTCGATGGTGACGCCCGC
>JBKDQY010000005.1:0-3805 GCA_046341655.1 Betaproteobacteria bacterium
GTGCCCGGACTGGCGGCCTCCGCGGCCGGGGCTGCCGACGCCGAGCCGCCCGAGCTGCCCGCCCTGCTTGCTCTGCCGGAGTTGCTGCCCGCCCCCGCCGGGCCGAGGACCGCCGCCCCCGCGCCGCCCGACGCCACCGCCTTCGACTGGCCGCCGTCCACGCGCCTGAGCTACCGCGTCGTCGGCGACGTGCAGGGCCCCGTGGAAGGCCACGCCCGCGTCGAGTGGCTGCGACAGGGCCTGCGCTACCAGGTGCACCTGGACTTGTCGGTGGCGCTGCTGGCCACGCGCCGCGTCAGCAGCGACGGCCTCATCACGCCCGCCGGCCTGTCGCCGCGCCGCTATGACGAGGAGACCCGCATCCTGCTGCGCGAGCCGCGCCGCGTGGCCATCGAGTTCGAGCCCGGGCAGCTGCGCCTGGCCGACGGGCGGGTGCTGCCGCGACCCGAAGGCGTGCAGGACAGCGCCAGCCAGTTCGTGCAGATGACCTGGCTGTTCAATGCGCGGCCCGAGTTGCTTCAGCCGGGGCAGACGGTGGGCTTTCCGCTGGCGCTGCCGCGGCGCGTGCAGTCCTGGGTCTACGACATCGTGGGCCCGGTGACGGTGACCACGCCGGCCGGCGAGCTGGCGGCGGTGCATGTGCGGCCGCGGCAGGAGGCCGGCGCCGGCGACCTCACGGCCGAGCTGTGGGTCGCGCCCAGCCTGCAGCACCTGCCGGTGCGCATGCTCATCCGCCAGGGAGAGCGGGCGACGCTGGAACTGCTGCTCGAGCGCCTGCCCGAGCAGGCCGCGCCGGGGCGCTGAGTCTCGTCAGAGCAGGCCGAAGCGCTTGGCGAAGGCCTCGGCTGCGCCGCGGCCCCGCATGTTGGCCACGGCCTGCGCGGCCTGCATCAGCAAAGGCGTCAGCTCGCCGAGGTTGCGCGCCTTCTCCATCTTGATGGCCATGGACTCCGCGGCCGGGCCGAGGAGGTCGTTCAGGGTGCGCACCGCCGCGCGGCGCGTCTGATCGAACTCGTTGGCACTGCCGGCGGCGGCTGCCGGCGCTGGCGCCGGTGCCGGGGGCGGCGGTGGCGGCGGCGCGGCTTCGCGCACGGCCTCGATGAAACCCTGCTCGGCCAGCGCGGCCAGCGTCTCGTCGGGCTGCAGGATCAGCGGCCGCAATTCGGCCAGATTGCGCTTGCCGTCGACGACGATCAAGGCGCTGCGCAGCCGCGGTGGCAGCCGGTTGGCCCGCGTCTCGATCTCGGACAGTCCCTTGGCAGTCTTGCGGTAGATGAGGGGCATCGAAGGGGTGGGCGCGCGGTTGCTCTTCGACAAGTTCCGGATTGAACCTCGCCGCGCTCCGAACCGCCTGCTAGCTTACCCGGTGCCGCCGTATAGTGGTCCGGCAGCCTTGCACGGCGAGGCCCCTTACCCATGTGGAGCCCCGATGACCGACGAAGCCCTGATCCTGACCGAGATGCGCGGCGAAGGCGCGCGCCGCACCGCGCTGATCACGCTCAACCGCCCGAAGCAGCTCAACGCCCTGAACGACGCGCTGATGGATCAGCTCGGCGCGGCGCTGTTGCAATTCGATGCCGATGGCACGATTGGTTGCATCGTCATCACGGGCAGCGAGCGGGCCTTCGCGGCCGGTGCCGACATCGGCGCCATGGCCACCAAGACCTTTGCCGAGGCCTACGGCGGCGACTTCATCACCCGCAACTGGGAGACCATCCGCCGCGTGCGCAAGCCCGTGATCGCGGCCGTGGGCGGCTTCGCGCTGGGCGGCGGCTGCGAGCTGGCGATGATGTGCGACTTCATCATCGCCGCCGACAGCGCGAAATTCGGCCAGCCCGAGATCAAGCTCGGCATCATCCCCGGCGCCGGCGGCACGCAGCGGCTGCCGCGCGCGGTCGGCAAGGCCAAGGCGATGGACCTGGTGCTCACCGCCCGCATGATGGACGCCGCCGAGGCCGAGCGCGCCGGGCTCGTCAGCCGCGTCGTGCCGGCGGAGCGGCTGCTCGACGAGGCGCTGGCCGCCGCCGAGGCCATCAACGCGATGAGCCTGCCCAGCGTGATGATGGCCAAGGAATGCGTGAACCGTGCCTTCGAAAGTGGCCTGGCCGACGGCGTGAGCTACGAGCGGCGCATGTTCCACGCCCTGTTCGCCACCACCGACCAGAAGGAAGGCATGGCCGCCTTCGTGGCCAAGCGCAAGCCCGACTGGCAGCACCGCTGAGTGGCAACCCACCGTTCGGGCTGAGTCCGTCGAAGCCCTCGCGCCAGCCACCCGGCCCTTCGACAGGCTCAGGGCGAACGGTGTGGGCTCAGGGCACGAGCCAGCGCGAGCCCTCGGCGTCGAAGCGCGCGCGGCGGTGGCCCTCGCGATGCAGTTCCAGCCAGTCGGTGCTCTGCACCCGGCACTCCAGCACGGCGAAGTGGCTGCGGCTGTCGCGGTCGGGGGCCGCCGCGCCGGGAGCCCCCTGTGGCGTGCCCGGCGGCAGCGGCGCCAGGTAGTCCTGCGCCGCGGGCGTGAGCTGCAGCTGCGCCCAGCGCGATGACACCTGCAGCCCGCTGGTGTGCAGCACCAGCGCCACGTGCAGGCGCAGCTGCCAGCCCAGGGCCGGTGACCACACCACGATCACGCCCTGCGGGCGCCGCTCGGCCTGCTGCGCCTTGGCGCTGCGAGCGTCGGTGTAGACGAGCAGGCGGCGGGCCTCGCGGTCGCAGTCGCGCAGCACCACGGTGCGCGCCTCGGGTTGCACGCCATCGGCCTGCGCCGACACGGTGGCCAGCGTGGCGAAGCGCCATGCGTGGTGGCGGTCGCGCACCGCGCGCGAGAGTTCGCTCCAGAGCGCGGCTTCGATCTCGGGCAGCGCCTCCAGGCGATCGGGGGCCGCCACGGTAGCCTCAGCCCTCTCGGCGCAAGGCAGGGAAGAGGATCACGTCGCGGATGCTCGGGCTGTCGGTCAGCAGCATGATCAGCCGGTCGATGCCGATGCCGCAGCCGCCGGCCGGCGGCATGCCGTACTCGAGCGCGCGGATGTAGTCGGCGTCGAAGTGCATGGCCTCGTCGTCGCCCGCGTCCTTGCTGGCCACCTGGGCGTGGAAGCGCGCGGCCTGGTCCTCGGGGTCGTTGAGCTCCGAGAAGCCGTTGGCCACCTCGCGCCCGGTGATGAACAGCTCGAAGCGCTCGGTCACGCTCGGGTTGCCGTCGGCGGCGCGCGCCAGCGGGCTCACCTCGACGGGGTAGTCGATGATGAACGTGGGCTGCCACAGCTGCGCCTCGACCTCGGCCTCAAAGAGGCCGAACTGCAACTCGGCCAGGCTCCAGTGCGCGGGGGCCTGCTCGCCCGCGGCGACGATGCGCGCACGCAGCACGGCCGGGTCGTCGGCCTCGGCCTCCGTCAGGCCCGCGATGGCGACGAGCGACTGGCGCACGCTCAGGCGCGCGAAGGGCTCGTCGAGGTGGACCTCGCGGCCCGCATAGGTGAGCCGCGCCGAGCCGGTGGCCGCGCGCGCGGCGTGGCGCAGGATGGCCTCGGTGAAGTCCATCAGCTCCACGTGCGTCCAGTACGCGGCGGAGAACTCCATCATCGTGAACTCGGGGTTGTGGCGGACCGACAGCCCCTCGTTGCGGAAGTTGCGGTTGATCTCGAACACGCGCTCGAAGCCGCCCACGAGCAGGCGCTTGAGGTACAGCTCGGGCGCGATGCGCAGGAACATCTCCTGGTCGAGCGCGTTGTGGTGGGTGACGAAGGGCCGCGCGTTGGCGCCGCCCGGGATGGGGTGGAGCATCGGCGTCTCGACCTCGAGGAACTCG
>JBKDQY010000006.1:0-13853 GCA_046341655.1 Betaproteobacteria bacterium
GCAGCCGCTTACAGTCCCGGGCAACGTGGGCATCAACCTGTTCCAGCGGCCGCCCGCCGGCCCCGCCGGCGACGCGGACGACGCATTCGCATCCACCGTGGCATCGCTGCCCGCGGGGGCCGACGACGCCCGGCCCGGTGCTCGCGAGGCCGCCGGACCGCTGCCCCCTGACTCCGGGCTGCTGGACAGCCAGCCCGCGCCCCCGGATCTCGAGGCCCAGCTGCCGGCGGCGCAGCGTCCCACCACGGCCCAGATCGGGCGCTACGCGCTGAAGGGGCCGCTGGGCAGCGGTGGCCTGGGCCAGGTGCACGAGGCCTGGGACCCGCTGCTGTCGCGCGTGGTGGCGGTGAAGACGCTGCAGTTCCAGACCGACCCGCGCGAGCGTGTGGCGCTGGACGGCCTGTTCCTCAACGAGGCGCGCGCGGTCGCCAGCCTCAGCCACCCGCACATCGTCACCATCCACGACGCCGGGCTGTCGGCGCACGGCGTGTACATCGCGATGGAACGCCTGCACGGCCGCGACCTGCGGCAGGCGCTGGCCGCGGGCTGGCAGCCCACGCCGGCGCAGTCGGCGCAGCTGGTGCGTCGCGTGGCCGAGGCGCTGGCCTACGCGCACGCGCGCGGCGTCATCCACTGCGACATCAAGCCGGCCAACATCTTCCTGTGCCGGCGCGACAAGCCCAAGGTGCTGGACTTCGGCATCGCCCGCGTGACGCACGGCCGGTCGCAGTCGCAGTTGCAAGGCCTGGTGATGGGCTCGCCGCACTATCTGGCGCCCGAGCAGCTCGAGGGACGCGAGGTCGATGCCCGCACCGACATCCACGCGCTGGGCGTGGTGTTCTACGAACTGCTGGCCGGCCGCCGCGCGTTCGCGGGCGACTCGGTCGAGCAGATCAGCACCGCGATCCTCACGCACCACCCGGCGCCGGCTCACGAGCTGCGGCCCGAGGTGCCCAAGGCGCTGTCGCTGATCGCCGCCAAGGCCATGGCACGCGAACCCGAGCAGCGGTATCACAGCGCCCTGGCCCTGGCCATGGAGCTGCGGAGCTGGCTGGCCGCGCACGAGTCCGACGCCGCCGCGGCAGCACCGCAGGCTCGTGCGCGCCCGCGCGATGCCGCCGTGCCGGGGCGTCGCCGCTGGCTGTGGGCCGGCAGCGCCCTGGCCGGCGCGGCGGTGCTGGCCGTGGCGGTGGGCGCGTCGCGGCGTGCGCCGCCCGCGGAGGGCCTGGCCCCGGCTCCCGCAGAAGCGCCCCCTGTGCCGACGCCGTTGCCCGCCGCGTCGCCTGCGGCCCCGTCCGGAGCCGGCGCAGCCGCGCCGCGCGCCGAAGCCAGGCCCGCGCCGACGCCCGCAGCAGCCCCGGCACCCGCCCGGGCCGCCGGCAGCCGCGCGGCCCCGACGCCGGCGCGCGCCAACCCGGCCGCCGCCGCACCCACGGCCGCGCCCGCTCCCGAGGCGCCTGCCCCCGCACCCGGCACGCTGCAGCTCGCCATCAGCCCCTGGGGCGAGGTCGAGGTCGACGGCCGGGTGATCGGCGTGGCGCCGCCCCTGAACCGCCTGCAACTGAGCCCGGGCGCCCACCAGGTGGTGGTGCGCAACGCCGACTTCCCGCCCTTCAGGGCCACGGTGCAGGTCGAATCCGACGCCACCACGGTGCTGCGCCACCGCTTCAACCCATGAGACGACGCCTGCTGCCGGTCGCCCCGGCCCGCCTCGCCCCGGTCGCCGCCCTGGCGCTGCTGATGGCCGCCTGCACCAGCCCGCCGCCGCGGCCCGCGGGCCTGTCCGAGCTGATGGAACGGCCCGCCGAGCGCGCGCTGGTCGAGGGCCTGCGCGCCTACGACGAGGGCCAGTACCCGCAGGCCGAGGCCGCACTGCTGCGCGCGCTGACGAGCGGCCTGGCCAGCCCGCGCGACCGCGCCAGCGCGCACAAGCTGCTGGCCTTCATCACCTGCACCAGCGAGCGCATCGCCACCTGCGAGGACGCCTTCCGTGCCGCCCGGGCCGCCGACCCGGGCTTCGCGCTCGACCGCTCCGAGGCCGGCCACCCGCTGTGGGGGCCGGTGTACCGGCGCGTGCTCGGCAAGCCCTGAGCGAGAGCCGGCCGGCCCCGGGGCCGGGCCGGGTGGCCGCTATGATGCGCCGCCCATGCCATCGCCCGCCCTGCCGAGTGCCGACGCCGACCGCGTGCTGTTCCGGTGGCCCCTGCGGGTCTACTGGGAAGACACCGACGCCGGCGGCATCGTCTTCTACGCGAACTACCTGAAGTTCTTCGAGCGCGCCCGCACCGAGTGGCTGCGCGGCCTGGGCGTGCACCAGCAGGCGCTGCGCGAGAGCGAAGGCACCATCTTCGTCGTGGCCGACACGGCCGTGCGCTACCACGCCCCGGCGCGCCTGGACGACGCGATCGAGGTCACCGTGGCCGTGCTGGCGCGCGGCAGCGCCTCGCTGCGGCTGCGCCAGCAGGCCTGGCGCGGCGGCACGCTGCTGGCCGCGGGCGACATCCGCATCGGCTGCGTCGACCAGGGAACCTTGCGCCCCTGCCGCATTCCCAGCGTGGTCCAGCTGGCGCTCGACCCCACCACGCCCCTGCCCGTGCCGCACCCATGAACAACGTCGATCTGTCCATCACCGCCCTCGTGCTGCAGGCCAGCCTGGTGGTGCAGCTGGTGATGGCCGGCCTGCTGCTCACATCGCTGGCGAGCTGGACGGTGATCTTCAGCAAGCTCTTCGGGCTGAAGCGCGTGCGCCGCGTCAACGAGGAGTTCGAGCGCGAGTTCTGGAGCGGCCGCAGCCTCACCGAGCTGAACACCGCGGTCGGCCAGAAGACCGTCAGCGCGCCGATGGAGCGCATCTTCGCCAGCGGCATGCGCGAGTTCCTGAAGCTGCGCGAGAAGCGGCTCGATGCCGGCGCGCAGCTCGACGGCGCGCGCCGCGCCATGCGCGCGAGCTTCCAGCGCGAGCTCGACGTGGTCGAGAGCAACCTCAGCTTCCTGGCCAGCGTGGCCAGCGTGAGCCCCTACGTGGGCCTGTTCGGCACCGTGTGGGGGATCATGCACGCCTTCGTCGGGCTGTCGAACCTGCAGCAGGTGACGCTGGCCAGCGTCGCCCCCGGCATCGCCGAGGCGCTGGTGGCCACGGCCATCGGCCTGTTCGCGGCCATCCCGGCGGTGGTGGCCTACAACCGCTTCGCGCGCGACATCGACCGCATCGCCACCCAGATGGAGACCTTCATCGAGGAGTTCTCCAACATCCTGCAGCGCAACGCCGGCGGCGGCGCCAGCGCCGCGGCGGCCGCGATGGCCGCGACGACGCAGATCCGCTGAACGGGGCACGCGCGATGCCGGCCTTCGTCTCACGCGGCACGCGCCGCCGACGCGCGATGAACGAGATCAACATGGTCCCGTTCATCGACGTCATGCTGGTGCTGCTGATCATCTTCATGGTCACGGCACCGCTCATCACCACCGGCGTGGTCGACCTGCCCAGCGTCGGCAAGAGCCAGCAGCGGCCGCCGGCGGTGATCGAGGTCATCGTGGGCACCGACGAGCGGCTGCGCCTGAAGGTCGCCGGCAAGTCCGAGCCCGAGCCGGTGGCGCTGGCGCAGCTGGCGGCGCGCGTGCGCGGCAGCCAGGCCGCGGCCGGCGGCGCCGCCGCGGCCGAGGTGCCGGTGGTCATCAGCGCCGACCGCAGCGTGCGCTACGAGAGCGTGGTGCGCGTGATGGACACCCTGCAGCGCGCCGGGGTGCGCCGCGTCGGGCTGTCGGTCAAGCAGGCCAGCTGAGGCTCCCTGGGATCATGAGCGCGGCCACGCTGCCGACCTCGGTGCTGGCGCCGCAGCCGCCGGGCGGCCTGGGCCGCGGCGCCGCGCTGGCGCTGGCGGTGCACGCGGCCCTGGTGGCGGCGCTCACGGTGAGCGTGGACTGGCGGACCCAGGCGCCGCAACCCGTGGCCGCCGAGCTGTGGGCCGCGGTGCCCGAGGCCGCGGCGCCGCCGCCGGTCGCCCCGCCTCCCCCTGCACCGGCTCCCAGCCCGGCGCCGGCGCCCGTGCCCGCGCCGGCACCGCCGCCGACCGTGGCGACGCCGCCCCCCGACATCGCCACCGAGCGCGAGGCCGCGCGTCGCGCCGAGGCGCAGCGCCGCGCCGACGAGCGCGCCGAGCAGCAGCGCCGCGAGCGCGAGGCCCGTGCCGCGGAAGCCGCGGCCGCGGCCGAAGCCAAGGCCGCCGAGGAGCGGCTGGCGCGGCAGCGCGAGGAGAACCTGCGCCGCATGCTCGGCCAGGCCAATGCCAGCCCCGGCCCCGCCACGGGCACAGGCACGGCGGCGCAGGCCGCGGCACCGTCGGCGGCCTACCAGGGCCGCGTGAAGGCGGCGATCCTGCCCAACATCGTCTACACGGGCAAGGCGACGTCGCGGGCGGTGGCCGAGGTCGAGGTCACGCTGGCGCCCGGAGGCACCGTCATTGCGCGTCGTCTCGTCAAGCGCAGCGGCCACCCCGACTGGGACGAGGCCGTGCTGCGCGCCATCGACCGCACGCCCCGAATCCCGGCAGACACCGACGGGCGCGTGCCGCCCGCGCTGCTGATCAGCTTCCGGCCGGACGACTAGCCACCGGCCCCTCAGTCGTTCATCAGGCCCAGGTCGGCGCTGCTCATCAGGCCCTCGATGTCCATCAGGATCAGCATGCGCTCGGCGTCCTTGCCATCGTCGCCGCCACCGGTGGCCTTCACGGCGCCGATGCCGGTGATGAAGCGGGCGTCGACCGAGGAATTCAGCTCGGGCGCCGGCTTGATCTGGTCCTTGCCCAGCTCGAGCACGTCCGAGACCGAGTCGACCACGGCACCGACGACACGGCCCCTGACGTTGAGCACGACCACGACGGTGAAGGTGTTGTACTCCACCGTCTCGCAGCCGAGCTTCAGGCGCAGGTCGATGATGGGCACGATCACGCCGCGCAGGTTGACCACGCCCTTGATGAACGACGGTGCGTTGGCGATTCGGGTCGGCGGCTAGTAGGAGCGGATCTCCTGCACGCGCAGGATGTCGATGCCGTACTCCTCGGCGCCGAGCCGGAAGGTGAGGAACTCGCCGCCCTGGGCGGTCTGTGCCGGGGTACGGACTCCCGCCATCACAGGTCGGGTGGCATCGGGACGGGTGACGGGGCTTGCTTCGGCGATCATGGCCATGGGTTTCCTCGCGGTGCGTGAGATGGGCTTGTTGTGCTGTATCGGCCGCTGTGCTTTCGACTTGAGCGGGTCGGCGGTCAGAAGGTTTCCCAGTCGTCGCCGGGCGAGGCGGAGGCCGGGGCCCTGGCGACCGTGCGCGCACGGTCCAGGGTCTGGACGGCCAGCGCCTTGGGCGATGCGGCTGGGCCCTTTGCCGGGGTTGCGGCCGCCACGGGGCGCGCGGCGGGCGGCTGCGGTGCCGGGACCGCAGGCCCGAGAGCGGCACCGCCGCCACTGCCCCCCCGGAAGCGGCTCACCGCCTGCGTCAGGCGCCGGCTCTGCTCGGCCATGCTCTGCGCCGCGGCGGCGCTCTGCTCCACCAGCGCGGCGTTCTGGTGCGTCATCTGGTCGAGCTGCGCCACGGCCTCGTTGACCTGGCGCAGGCCGCCGCTCTGCTCGGTGGCGGCGGCGCTGATCTCGCCGATCACGTCGGTGACGCGGCGCACGCCCGAGACGATCTGCTCCATCGCGCTGCCGGCCTCGTTGACGAGCCGGGTGCCGTTGTCCACCTTCTCGACGCTGGCGCCGATCAGGCCCTTGATCTCGCGCGCCGCCTCGGCGCTGCGCTGGGCCAGCGTGCGCACTTCGCCGGCCACCACCGCGAAGCCGCGGCCCTGCTCGCCGGCCCGCGCGGCCTCCACCGCGGCGTTCAGCGCCAGGATGTTGGTCTGGAAGGCGATGCCGTCGATGGTGCCGATGATGTCGGCGATGCGGCGGCTGGCCACCTGGATCTCGTTCATGGTGCTGACCACCTGCGCAACCACCTCGCCGCCGTGCTGCGCGGCCGTGCTGGCCGCGGCCGCGAGCTGGTTGGCGGTGCGCGCACTGTCGGCCGTCTGGCCCACGGTGCCGGTGAGCTGCTCCAGACTGCTGGCTGCCTGCTGCAGGTTGCCGGCCGTTTGCTCAGTGCGGGTGGACAGGTCCAGGTTGCCACTGGCGATCTCCGCGCTGGCCGCCGCCATGCTCTCGGTGCTGACCCGCACCTCGCCCACCATCGCGCCCAGAACCTGTTGCATGCGCGACAGCGCCTGCTGCAGCTCGGTCACCTCGTCGCGGCCGTCCGCCAGCACTGGCGCCGACAGGTCGCCGTCGGCCATGCGCTCGGCCGCGGCGCGCGTGGCCACCAGCGGTCGCGTCACCGATCGCGTGATCGCCACGCCGAGCAGCGCGGCGGCGATGATGCCCACGACGGTGCTGAACGACAGAACGGACGTCGCCGTCGAGAGCGTCTGGTCCAGGCGGGCCATGGCCTCGTCAGCCTTCGGCTGCTGGCCGCGCTGCAGCTGCGCAGCGATCTCCTGCTGGTGACCGCGGAGCTGCGTCAACTCGAAAGCCGTGAACGCGGCGCCGACGACCATCAGCGCGATCAGGACGCCGAAGGCCAGAGCCAGCCGTTGGCCGATGCGGAATTGTCGGAGGCTCATGGTGATGTCCTGATCCGGTGGCATTGGTATGGGTGGGGCTCAGACCATGGCGGGCAGCCGGAAGGCCGCCACGGTCTCGGCGAGCTTGCGGGCCTCGGACTGCAGGCTCTCGGCCGCGGCGGCACTCTGCTCCACGAGGGCGGCGTTCTGCTGCGTCATGCTGTCGAGTTGCGACACCGCGCCGTTGACCTCGCCGATGCCGGCGCTCTGCTCGGCAGCGCCGGCGCTGATCTCGCCGACGATGGCCGTCACGAGTTGCACGCTATCGACGATTCGGCCCATGGTCTCGCCGGCCTCGCCGACCTGGCGGGCGCCGCTTTCCACGCGTTGCACACTGGCGTCGATGAGCGCCTTGATCTCGCGAGCGGCGCCGGCCGAGCGCTGCGCCAGCGCGCGCACCTCGCCGGCCACCACGGCGAAGCCGCGGCCCTGCTCGCCGGCCCGCGCGGCCTCGACCGCGGCGTTCAGCGCCAGGATGTTGGTCTGGAACGCGATGCCGTCGATGGTGCCCACGATGTCGGCGATGCGGCGGCTGCTGCCGTTGATCTCGTCCATGGTCTTCACGACCTGGGCCACGACCTCGCCGCCACGGCCGGCCACCTCGGCGGCCGTGACGGCCAGCGTCCGCGCCTGCTCGGCGGCGCCGGCGCTGCTCTGCACCGTGCCGGTCAGCTGCTGCATCGAACTGGCCGTCTGCTGCAGCGAGCTGGCGGTCTGCTCGGTTCGGGTGGACAGGTCGGCGTTGCCCTTGGCCACCTCGGCGCTGGCCGAGCGGATGCCGTGAGCCGCGCCCTGCACGCGGCCGACGATCTGGCGCAGGCTGTCCTGCATGCGGGCGAGCGACTGCAGCAGCTGCGCCGCCTCGTCGCGACCCTCGACGCGGATGGGGGTCGCCAGATCGCCCCCGGCGATGGCCGAGGCCACCGACGCGGCGTAGCCGATGGGGCTGGTGATGGAGCTGGAGTTCAGCAGCGTCAGCGGCACCACCACCACCACCACGGCGCCCAGTGTGATGCCGAAGGCCACCAGGATGGTGAGCATGGCCTGGTCGAAGTCGCGCTGGGTCTGCACGATCTCCTCGCCCACGAGCTGGTCGATCCGGTCGACGTTCGCCGCGGCTTCGGCGTACGACTCCTTGGCGCGGGCCAGCATGCGGTCGGCAACCCGCGCGCTGTCGTAGACGCCCTTGCCGATGTTGTCGAGCACCGGCTGGCTGCGGCGCTCGTACTCCTGCAGGTGCTGCGCGGCGGCGCGGGCGAGCGCATTGTCGGCGTCCTCCTCGCCCTCCGTCATGGCTTCCAGCGCCTTGCGGGCAGCCGCCAGGTGGGCCACCCAGGACTCGCGGTGCTTCTGCACGGCCGCGCCGTCCTCATAGTCGATGACCATGGTCTTCTCAAGCACAAGCACGCGCGCAAGTTCGTCGCGCACGGCACCCAGCATGGCCGTCTCGTGGATCGAGTGCTGCATGAAGTCGTGGTTCAGTGCCTTCAGACGCGCCCCGCCGGCCAGGCCGACGAGGCCGACCACGGCGAACAGCGCCAGCACCAGGGCGATGGCGCCGCGCATGCGGGTGCGGATGGAAAAGCGCCTGAAGATCGAGGCGTTGGCGTCGGGCATGCGGCTCTCCGGTGAACAGCGGTCAGTGGCGGGACCGGCGGACCAGGGCGCCGATGTCCAGGATCAGCGCGACGCGGCCGTCGCCCATGATGGTGGCACCCGAGACGTCGTTGACCTTGCGGTAGTTGCTCTCGAGGTTCTTCACCACCACCTGCTGCTGCCCGAGCAGCTCGTCGACCAGCAGCGCGACGCGGCCACCCTCGGCCTCGACGACGACCATGATCTCGGCGCTGCGGCCGAGTTCGAAGCGGGGTACTCCGAAGAGAGCTTCCAGGTCCAGCACTGGCATGTACTCGTCGCGCACCTCGACCACACGGCCCGAGCCGCCTACGGTCCTGACCAGACCTGGCTTGACCTGGAACGACTCGACCACGCTGTTCAACGGCAGGATGTAGACCTCTTCGCCGACGCCCACGCTCATGCCGTCCATGATGGCCAGCGTCAACGGCAGGCGCACGCGAACCGTCATGCCGTAACCCTGGGCGGAGTCGATCTCCACCGTGCCGCCCAAAGCGGTGATGTTCTTCTTGACGACGTCCATGCCGACGCCGCGGCCGGAGACGTCGGTCACCTCGTCGGCGGTGCTGAAGCCGGGCGCGAAGATGAGGTTGTAGGCCTCGGCATCCGTCATGGTGTCCGAAACGTCGAGCCCGCGCTCGCGCGCCTTATTCAGCAGCTTGCCGCGGTCGAGGCCCTTGCCGTCGTCGCGCACCTCGATGACGATGCTGCCGCCCTGGTGGCTGGCGATCAGCTTGATGGTGCCGTGCTCGGGCTTGCCCCGGGCCAGCCGCTCGGCCGGCAGCTCGATGCCGTGGTCGCAGCTGTTGCGCACCAGGTGCGTCAGTGGGTCGGTGATCTTTTCCACCAGGCCCTTGTCGAGCTCGGTCGCCTCGCCCACCTGCACCAGCTCGACCTTCTTGCCGAGCCTGCCGGCCAGGTCGCGCAGCATGCGCGGGAAGCGGTTGAACACGAGCGACATCGGAATCATCCGGATCGACATCACCGCTTCCTGCAGGTCGCGCGTGTTGCGCTCCAGATCCGCCAGGCTGCTGCTGAGTTGATGGTGCAGCCCGCTGTCGAGCCCCTTGCTGTTCTGCGCCAGCATGGCCTGGGTAATGACGAGTTCGCCGACGAGATTGATCAGCTGGTCGACCTTCTCCACACTGACACGCAGCGTGTTCGACTCCGGCGAGCCCGTGGCCTTGGATTCCGGTCTGGGCGTAGCAGGCGGGGAAGCCAGCGCCCCCTTGGCGCCTGCCGGCGGATAGGCGGCATCAGTCGCCACCGGGACCGCGGCGTTCGGGGCACCGGGGGCGTCTTCGAAGAAGCCGTAAGTGGCGTGCTCCCCCTCGGATTCCAGAGGCGCACCCGGAGCGCCTTCATGAAAGCCATACCCTTGGGTCAGCGGCATCAGCTGCACCTGCTCGCGCGCGACGTGGAAGCTGAAGAGATCGGTCAGATCGTTGTCGGAACTCTGCGTGACCACCTTGAACCGGCGAATGCCGTCGGCATCGCGGCCAGCGTCCAGGGGTTCGATGGTGCCCAGGTTGGTGATCTCCTTGAACAGGTCGATCAGGTTGTCGGCCACCGACGGATCGGACAGGGGCCCGACGCGCAACTCCAGAGCCCGCGCAGCGACCGACGGGGCGGCTGCGGGAGCAGGCGCAGGCGCAGGAGGCCTGCCTGCAGCGACCGGCGCCGGGGACGCCGCCGGAACAGAGACCTTGCCGCCCTCAGCATGCGCGCAGATCGCCGCGAGCAGGTCGGCCGTGTCCACGACGTTGCCGCCACCGCCCTGGTGGCGAACCAGCTGCGCCCGCAACGCGTCCCCGCTGGCGAGCAGGACGTCCACCATCCCAGGGGTGATCTGCAGTTCGTGGCGGCGCAGCTTGTCCAGCAGCGTCTCCATGTGGTGGGTCAGCTCGGCGATGTCGGAGAAGCCGAAGGTGGCCGCACCGCCCTTTACAGAGTGCGCGCACCGGAAGATGGCGTTGAGTTGCTCGTCTTCGGGGTTCTCAACGTCGAGCTTCAGGAGCATCTGCTCCATGCTCTCCAGGTTCTCGCCGGCCTCTTCGAAGAAGACTTGGTAGAACTGGCTGAGATCGATGCCGGCGGAAAGATGGCCGCCGTCGCTGGTCGTGTCGCCCATTGCGGAACTCCTGGCTGGGGTGCTTCTCTAGGCCACTCAACGGATGACCTTGCCGATGACCTCGACGAGCTTGGCCGGGTCGAAGGGCTTGACAAGCCAGCCGGTAGCGCCGGCAGCGCGGCCCGCGTGCTTCATCTGGTCAGAGCTCTCGGTGGTCAGGATGAGAATGGGGGTGCTCTTGAACTTCGGGTTCTCTCGCAGTTTCTTCGTCAGGCTGATGCCGTCCATGCGCGGCATGTTCTGGTCGGTCAGCACCAGGTTGAAGTCACGGCTGTTGGCCTTCTCGAATGCATCCTGGCCGTCGACGGCCTCGACGACATTGAATCCGGCGTTCTTCAGCGTGAACGAGACCATCTGGCGCATCGAGGCGCTGTCGTCTACGGCAAGGATCGAGTGCATGGTGGGGCTCCGGGGGAATCCTTGGAATGGGTGTGCGCGGCGCGTGGCGGGTACGGCCGGTGTTCAGAAGAGTTCAACGCTGCCGGCGTCCATCTCGTCCTGGATCACGGGGTTGGGACGCAAGGGCATGGCCTCGATAAAGGCCTTGCCGTCCTCGTCGTCCTTGCCCATGGCCTGCGCGGCGAGCCGATCGGCGCAGTTGCGCAACCGCCGCGTGGTGTGCGTCACCAGCTGTGAGGCCATGTCCTGAAACTGCATCGCGGTGATCGCGCCGGCCATGTGTTGCATCGCTTTGCGCAATTGGGGAGTCTGGTCGGGCTCGGCCTCTGCAGGGCTGTGGGCCGCCGCATGCCGGTGCTGTTGCAGCAGCGTCTGCAGTTCACCGCTCGCGCCATAGAAATGAACCATCAGCGAGTCGCAGGCATCGCTGAGCAGTCGCTGCAGCCGCTCGAGATCGTTCTGGGCCACCATGAGGTGGTCCTGCAGGTCTGCCGCAACCAGTAGCGGCAGGCCGATGTCGTCGGGCGGCGCCGTCGATGGCATGCCGGCTCCGGGCTGAGGCGAGCTGGAATCCTGGGCGAGCATCCGGTCTCCGTGCGGGTGGGGCGTCCCGGGGGTGCGAGCGCCGCGCCGCGTCGCGCCACCTCCCTGGAACTCGTGTGACTGGTCATTTTTCGGCACCGACCCTGCGAACATTGAGGGGAAGACGGCGGAAATCTGCCGCCAAATCGGCGGGCCGGGCGCACTCCTCGCGGGCGAGCGGCGGTACGGACGGCCGCTTTGCGATACTGGTCGCATGACCGAGCCCGTCCGGCTGCTGCACCTGGAAGACGCCGAACCCGACCACGCCCTGGTGGTCGCGCACCTGCGCCGCGCCGGGCTGGCGCTGCGCGAACAGCGCGTGGACACCCGCGAGCAGTTCGCGCTGGCCCTGCAGCAGCCCTGGGACCTGGTGATCTCCGACTACCACCTGCCAGGCTTCTCGGGCCTGGACGCACTGCGGCTGCTGCGCGCGCACGAGGCGCGCACGCACACGGGGCCGGTGCCGTTCATCCTGGTATCGGGGCAAATCGGCGAGGACACCGCCGTGGAAGCCATGCGCAACGGCGCCAGCGACTACCTGCTGAAGAACAACCTCTCGCGCCTGGCCGTGGCCGCCGAGAGCGCCCTGGCCGCCGCCGCCAGCCACCGCGCGCGCCAGCACGCCGACCGCGAGCTGGCGGATTCGCGCCGCCAGCTGTCGGCCCTGGCCCAGCACCTGCAGACCAGCGTCGAGGCAGAGCGGCACGCCATCGCGCGCGAGATCCACGACGACGTGGGCGGCACGCTGACGGCGCTGAAGTTCGAGCTCGACTGGATACGCCGCCACAGCGCCGAGCCGGCCGTGAAGCAGCGCGCCGCGGCGGCGCTGGAGTCGGTGATGCAGGCCATCGGCGCCAGCCAGCGCATCATGCAGAACCTGCGCCCGGCCATCCTCGAGCAGGGCCTGGTGGCGGCGCTGCAGTGGCTGACCCAGCGCTTCGAGAGCCGCACCGGCATCGCCTGCCGGCTGCGCCTGCCCGACGCGGCCTCGGGCCCGCTGCCCGGCCTGCCGGCCGGCGTGCCGCTGGTGGCCTACCGCACGGTGCAGGAGGCGCTGACCAACGTCGGCAAGCACGCGGCGGCGACGCAGGTGGTGGTGGACCTGGCGCTCACCGGCGGCGTGCTGTCGCTGGAGATCTCCGACAACGGCCGCGGCCTGGCCAGCGCCGACCTGGCCAAGGCCAGCAGCTTCGGCATCCGCGGCCTGCGCGAGCGCGCGGCCACGGTGGGCGGATGGATCGACCTGTCCAGCCGCGAGGGCCGGGGCACCAGCCTGATCCTGTCGGTGCCGCTCGACGGCGGCCTGCCGCCGCTGCGGCCGCCGTCGGGGCTGGATGCCGAGGAAGCCGAATGGACGACCTACTGAAGCCGCCCGCATGATCGACGTCATCCTCTGCGACGACCACGCCCTCATCCGGCGCGGCATCCGCGACACGCTGTCCGACGCGCCCGACATCCGCGTCGTCGGCGAGGCCGCCGACTACGGCGAGCTGCGCACGCTGATGCGCGAGCGCGTGGCCGCCCCCGGCAGCCGCGGCCTGCCCTGCGACGTGCTGGTGCTGGACATCAACCTGCCGGGCCGCAGCGGCCTGGATGCGCTGCACGTGCTCAAGGACGAGGGCTCGCTGGTGAAGGTGCTGGTGGTCAGCATGTACCCGGAGGACCAGTACGCCATCCGCGCGCTGCGCGCGGGCGCCTACGGCTACGTCAACAAGGGCGGCGACCCGGAGATCCTCGTGCAGGCGGTGCGCACCGTGGCCCAGGGCCGCAAGTACGTGACGCCCGAGATCGCGCAGATGCTGGTGGAGAGCCTCACCGCGCCCAGCAGCGAGGCGGCGGCGCACACCAAGCTGTCCGACCGCGAGCTGCAGACGCTGGTGATGATCGCCAGCGGCAAGCGCCTGGCCGACATCGCCGCGGAGCTGATGCTCAGCCCCAAGACGGTGTCGGTGTACCGCGCTCGCGTGCTCGAGAAGCTGGCGCTGGCCAACAACGCCGAGCTCACGGTGTACGCCATCCGCAACGGCCTGGTGGGCGAGTAGCTGCCGGCCCGACGCCCAGGCACCGCCCCCGACCCATGTCGCTGGCGCGCAGCGCGGCACTCGACGACCCGCAGGCCATGCGCCGGGCCGGCCGCGAATTGCTGGGCCTGGCGCTGATGGACGCCCGCAACGCCCTGCTGGCCCTGCTGCCGGCGCTGGAGGCCACGCGCGACCCCGCGCTGCAGCGCCGCCTGCTCGAGGCCGGCGCCTGGCCGGAGTGGTGGATCTCGCGCCACGTGCAGCGGCACAGGGGTGCTGCCGCCGACGGTCATGCGCCGCGCCTGCCCGGCCTGGAGCCGCGGCTGGACACCTGGCTCGAGGGCCGCGAGCGGCCCTCGATGGACGAGGTGCATGGCTACCTGGCCGCGACGCTCGAGCTCACGCTGGACCTGCTGGCCACCGCCCCCGAGACCGACG
>JBKDQY010000007.1:0-2923 GCA_046341655.1 Betaproteobacteria bacterium
CCACTTCGAAAGGCATGCCTTGAACCCATCCACCCTTCCTTCCAAGATGCCACCGTCGCCCGGGCCGGCGGTGAGCCGGGCCCTGCTGGCCGGTCTCGCCCTGGCCGGCGCCGCCGGCTTGGCGATGGCCCAGGAACCCGCGCGCAACCTGCTGGGCCTGGGCGCCATCTCGCTGGCCGACTTCGAGGGCTCCGCCGACCAGGCCGTGCGGCCGTTCGTGCTGGGTCGACTGTCCCTCGGCGGGTACGGCAGCCTGCGGCTGGCGGGGCTGGGCGCGCAATGGAACGTGATGGGCCCGAAGAGCCCCTGGGCCTTCGGCCCGGTGCTGTCGATGCGTCCGGCCCGGGACGACGGCGTCGAGGACGCCGTGGTGCGCCGGCTGCGCAAGGTCGATGCCACCGGCGAGGCCGGCCTCTTCGTCGAGTACGGCTTCGGCGACACCCTGACGCAGGGCGACCGCCTGAGCGTGGGCCTGGAGGCCCGGGGCGGCAAGGGCAACCAGCTCACCTGGGGCGTCTCCTACCTGGGGGCAAAGCTGGGCGCCTTCCAGTACGGGGTGGACCTGCGCACGACCTACGCGAACGACAGGTACATGGACACCTATTTCTCGGTCGACGCCGACAACAGCTTGCGCAGCGGCTTGCCGGTCTACAAGGCCTCTGCCGGCTTGAAGAGCACGAGCATCGGATTCACCGCCTCGTACGACCTGAGCCGGCAGTGGACCCTGGTGGGTCGGCTGGGCGTGTCTCGTCTGGCCGGGGATGCGAGCGACAGTCCCATCGTGCGGCTGCGCGGCGACGCCAGTTCGACCGCCTTCGGCCTGGCGCTCGGCTACCGATTCTGATGGCCGCACCGCATCCACGTGCCTGCAGCGGCGGCCCCGTTGTCCTTGCCGGCTTCCTCGTCGCGGCGGCCCTGTCCACGCTGCTGCAGGGCTGTGCCACAAGCGGCGATGTGGCGCCGCCGCCCGAACTGGCGAGCAGCGGCTGGAGCGACCCGGCGACACTTGCTCCGGTCGCTGACTTCGATGCCTATGTCAGCGGCGTGACCGAGGAACTGCGCAAGCACCGACTGCCCTTCGATCCGTCGGTGGCGGACGCGGAGCTGAACCTGGTGGCGCCCTTCCGGATGCCGCCGGGCCCCACTTGCAAGCCCGGCGAGCGGCGCGGCATCGCGGTTCTCGTCCACGGTCTGTCCGACAGCGCCTTCGCGATGCGCGACGTGGCGGCGTCGCTTGCGCGGCAGTGCTTCGAATCGCGCGTGCTGCTGCTGCCCGGGCACGGCACCCGACCGGCCGACCTCATGGTCGTCGACCACGAGGACTGGCTGGGCCACGTGCAGGCCGCGGTCTCGCAGGCCGCGCGCGAGAGCGACTTCGTCGTGATGGCCGGCTTCTCGCTGGGCGCAGCCCTGGCGCTGACCGTGGCGGCGGACTCCCCCGGCGAGGTGGACGCGGTGATCGGCCTGTCGCCGGCCTATCGCATCCGCTCGACCTTGCTGGCGCGGCAGGCCCGGTGGATCGCGGCATTCCGCCCGTGGCTGAACGCAGGCACGCAGGTGGAGTTCGCCCGCTATGCCGCGATGCCGACGCGGGGCATCGCCTCCACCATGGCGACGCTCGGCAGGATGGACGCGCGCGTCGACGGCCGGGGCGCGCTGCGGGTGCCCTGGCTGGTCGTGCAGAGCGAGGACGACGAGGTGGTCGACGTCGCCGGCAACCGGCAGTTCTTCACGGCCAACGCCGGCGATGCCCGGAGCGTGCTCCTGAACTACTTCTCCGCCGCGCCCACGCCCACTCCGGCATCCGGCGACCGCGTGGTCTGGCTGCCGGCCGCCGACGAGCCCTTTCGGGTGGTGGGCCTGTCGCACCTCTCGGTCCACATCGCGCCGGACAACCCGCACTATGGCGTGACGGGCTCCTACCGGAACTGCGGCAGCGTGCCGTTCCGCCAGGAACACGAGATCCTGGCCTGCCGGAAGGCCGAGCGCGTCTGGTACGGCGTCAGCGGGCAGTCGCCGCCTGCCGGCGAGGCCGGCGCCCGCGCCACCTTCAACCCCCACTACGCGGACCTGGAGCGTCGGATCGGTCGATTTCTGGACACGGTCGATCCCCGGCGCGAGGATAGAGTGGTGTCGCAATGACTGGGGCCCCCGGGTGCGGCCGTGGCGACCTCCGAGACCTTCAACGATTCCTGGATCCGATGCCGACGAACAAGGTGATGCCTCCGGGAGGCCGGTTGGACGACTGGAACCTGCTGCGTTCCTTCATCGCGGTCTGCGAGACCCGCACCCTCACCGCCGCGGCGGACGCGCTGGGCCTGAGCCAGCCCACGCTCGGGCGACACATCAGGGAGCTGGAGAGCCTGGTCGGCGAGACGCTGTTCGACCGCCTGCCCGGCAGGATGAAGCCCAACGAGCGCGCCGAATTCCTGCTGGACCGCCTGCGCCCTTTGCGCGAGGGGGTGGGGCGCATCGAGCATGCGATCTGGAGTCGCGAGGAGGTGGTTGCCGGAACGGTGCGCGTCACCACCAGCGAGATCCTGGGCGCGCTGGTGCTGCCGCGGCTGCTGGCCCCTCTGCTGCGGGAAGCGCCCTTGCTGCAGGTCGAGGTCCAGGCCTCCGACGAGGTGCAGAACCTGCTCCGCCGGGAGGCGGACATCGCCATCCGCTTTTTCCGCCCGGAGCAGGACGACGTCATCGCCATCTCGGTCGGCCAGACGGAGATCGGGCTCTTCGGCAGCAAGGACCTGGTCGCCAGCCTGCCCGAGGGCTGCACGCCGTCCGACCTCGAAGGCCGTTACGTGGGCGGCATCGCGGTGGAGCAGGCCATCGAGATCGCGGCAGCCGCGGGCCACTCCCTGCAGCGCTCGGACTTCCGGTTCCGCTCCGTGTCAGGGGTGGCGCAGTTGCACGCGGTGGAGGC
>JBKDQY010000008.1:0-3812 GCA_046341655.1 Betaproteobacteria bacterium
CTGCCGGCTCAGTACGTCGCGCGCCCGCCGGTGATGTCGAACACCGCGCCGGTGGAGAAGGAGCAGTCCTCGCTGGACAGCCACGCCACCATCGCCGCGATCTCCTGCACCTCCAGGAAGCGGCCCATCGGGATCTTGCCGAGCATGTAGTCGATGTGCTGCTGCGTCATCTGGGCGAACATGTCGGTGCGGGCCACGGCCGGCGTCACGGCGTTGACGAGCACGCCCCGCGTGGCCAGTTCCTTGCCCAGCGACTTGGTCAGCGCGATCAGGCCCGCCTTGCTCGCGCTGTAGTGCGAGGCGTTGGGGTTGCCTTCCTTGCCCGCCACCGACGCGATGTTGACGATGCGCCCGTAGCCGGCGGCGATCATCACCGGCACCACGTGCCGGCAGGTCAGGTACGGGGCGACCAGGTTGACCTCGACGACGCGGCGCCACACGCCGGGGTCGAGCTCCCAGGTCGGCGCGTTGCCGCCGGTGATGCCGGCGTTGTTGACGAGGACGTCGATGCGCCCGTCGGCAGCCTGCGCGCGCGCCGTGGCCGCGGCCACGGCGGCGTCGTCGGTGAGCTCGACGACGTCGGTGCGCACCTCGCCCAGGGGCGCCAGCGTGCGCGCGGCCTCGGCCAGTTGCCCGGCGTCGATGTCCCACAGGCGCACGGCGGCGCCCGAGCGCAGCAGCCGCCCGGCGATGGCCAGGCCGATGCCGCGGGCACCGCCGGTGACGATGGCCTGCCGGCCGTTCAGGTCGATCTGGTTCATGCGCTACTCCAGGCCGCGCAGCGCCTGCGGGGCACTGCGGCGGCAGTCGTCGATGTACTGGCGGATGATGTCTTCGAAGCAGGCCTCGGGCCGCAGGCCCAGCCGCGCGGCCCGCGCCCCCGAGACGGCGCGCGGCCAGTTGGCCACGATGCCGGCGATGCGCTCGTCGCGCCGCGGCACGACGCGCGCGCGCACGCGCGGGCCGGCCACCGCCTCGAGCGCGTCGAGCATCTGCTGCACCGTCACGTTCAGCGCCGGCAGGTTCAGCGCCGTGCGGCCGCCGAAGGCCTCGCGGCTGGCCTCGAACACGGCGACCAGCCCCTCGACCGTGCGCTGCGGCGACGACACCGGATGCGCGACGCCGGGGTCGACCGGCAGCACCGACTCCTCGCCGGCCAGCGGCTCGCGGACGATGCCGCTGAAGAAGGAGCTGGCCGCGCCGTTGGGCCGGCCCGGCCGCACGGTGACGGTGACCAGCCGCGCCGCGCGGCCGTCGATGAAGCCCTTGCGCGTGTAGTCGGCGATCAGGTGCTCGCAGACCAGCTTCTGCGTGCCGTAGCTGGTCTGCGGCGCGGGCAGCGTGTCGTCGGCGCAGACCGCGGGCAGCGGCACCGCGGGGTCGGGGCCGAAGACGGCGATCGAACTGGAGAACACCACCCGCGGCGGCGTGGCACCCGCGGCCGTGCGCGCGCGCAGCGCCTCGAGCAGCGCGCGCGTGCTGTCGAGGTTGGAGCGCATGCCGAGGTCGAAGTCCAGCTCGCACTCGCCCGACACCGCCGAGGCGAGGTGGAACACGCCGTCGAAGGCCCGCTCGCGCAGCGCCTCGCACTGCCCGAGCAGCGGGCCCACCATGGCCTCGACGCGGCCGTCGGCCGCGAGGTCGTCGGGCGGCGGGGCCTGGTCGGCGAGCACCACGCGCCCGAGCCGGCGCCCGGCGAGCGTGCCGCGGGCCAGCAGCGAGCGGGCCAGCCGGGCGCCGACGAAGCCGGCGCCGCCGGTGATGAGGATGTCCATCGGTGTGTCCTGCTGCGGTGGGGTGAGAGACAGGATGACCGGGCCTCAGCGCCGCGTCCCGCGCGGCTTGAGCCGGGTGGGCGCCGCCGCCACCGAGGGCAGCTGCCGCCGCGAGGCCAGCACCTGCTCGATGTCCTGCTGCGCGCTGTCGATCAGCGTCAGCGCGGCGCGCTCGGCGCGTGCCGGGTTGCGCGCGATCACGGCGTCGAGCACGGCGCGGTGCAGCGGCAACGACTGCGCCGGCCCGTCGGGCTTGGTCGTCGAGATCTCGAAGCTGGTGCGCAGCAGCGCCACCAGCGCCTTGCTCATCTGCACCACCATGCGGTTGTGGCAGGCGCGCAGCAGGCCCTGGTGGAACGCGAGGTCGCTCGCGACGTAGTCGCCGCCCTGCTCGATGGCGCTGCGCATGCCGGCATAGGCCTGCTCCAGGCCGGCCAGGTCGTCGGCCGTGGCGCGCTCGGCGGCCAGCCGCACCGCGGCGGGCTCGACGACGCGCCGCAGCTCCTGCAGGTCGCGCAGGAACTCGCGCGTCAGGCCGGCCTTGGACTGCCAGGCGATCACGTCGGGGTCGAACCAGTTCCAGCGCTCGGAAGGCAGCACCCGGGTGCCGACCTTGGGGCCCGTGCTCAGCATGCCCTTGGCCACCAGCGACTTGATGGCCTCGCGCACGACGGTGCGGCTGACGCCCAGCTCCTCGCCCAGCAGCGGCTCCGGCGGCAGGCTGGCCCCCGGCAGGTGGCGGCCGGCGACGATGGCCTCGCCCAGCCGGTCGAGGCTGTGGCCGAGCACGTTCTTCGTCGGCTTCATCGCGGCATGCCGGTGCGCCCGGGGCGGTACGGCGCGGCCCTACAGCGCGGCGGTCATGCCGCCGTCGACGTAGAGCACGTGGCCGTTGACGAAGGCGGCGGCGTCGCTGGCGAGGAACACCGCCACCGGGGCCAGTTCCTCGACGCGGCCCCAGCGCCCGATCGGCGCGCGCCTGGCCACCCAGGCGCTGAACTGCTCGTCGGCCACCAGCGGCGCCGTGAGCTCGGTCGCGAAGTAGCCCGGACCGATGCCGTTGACGGTGATGCCGTGCGCCGCCAGCTCGATGGCCATGGCCTTGGTCAGCATCTTCAGCGCCCCCTTGCTGGCGGTGTAGGCCGCCGTGCCGGGGCGGCCCAGCTCGCTCATCACCGAGCAGATGTTGACGATGCGGCCGCGCCGCCGCGCCACCATGCGCCGCGCCACCGCCTGCCCGACGAGGAAGGGGCCGGAGACGTTGGTGCCCATCACCGCGTTCCAGTCCTCGACCCGCAGCTCGGTGAAGGGGGCGCGGCGGGTGATGCCGGCGTTGTTGACGAGGATCTCGATCGGGCCCTGCTGCGCCTCGATGGACGCGACGGCCGCCTCGACGGCGGCGGGGTCGGTGGCGTCGAAGGCGCTCTCGTGGACGGTGTGGCCCTCGGCGCGCAGCGCCGCGGCGGCGGCGGCGAGCCGGGCGCGGTCGCGCCCGTTGAGCACGACCGGCGCGCCGGCCTGCGCCAGCCCGCGCGCCAGCGCCAGGCCGATGCCGGTGGACGAGCCGGTGACCAGCGCGAGGCGGCCGTCGAGGCGGAAGGTGCGGCTGTCGATCACGCGGCGGGCTCCTGGAGCTGGTCGACGAGGCCCTGCACCAGCGCGTCGGGCGGCTGCCCGATGTCGGCGGCCAGGGCCTGTTCGTCGGGGTAGGGCGGTTCCAGCGTCGCGAGCTGGCTGGGCAGCAGCGACGGCGGCATGTAGTGGCCGGCGCGGCCGGCCAGGCGGCGCGCCAGCAGGGCTTCGTCGCCATGCAGCCAGACCACCCGCAGGTCGGGGGCCGCCTGCCGCAGGCGGTCGCGGTAGGCCCGCTTGAGCGCCGAGCAGGCCCCCACCGCGCCCTGCGCGCGGGCCGCGGCGTCGTCCAGCCGCGCGGCGATGGCATCGAGCCAGCCGCGGCGGTCATCGTCGGTCAGCGGGATGCCGGCGGCCATGCGCGCGACGTTGTCGCTGGGGTGCAGCTCGTCGCCCTCGACGAAG
>JBKDQY010000009.1:0-28170 GCA_046341655.1 Betaproteobacteria bacterium
GATCTGAGCACCCAAAGGCCGGATATGAGACCGCAGTTGATCCGCCAGCCAGACCTGCAGAACCCGCTTGCCACACGGGAGGCGTCCATATAAGCAGCGCAGGGGAGTCGGCCCGCAGGGCCGACCGCCCCATCCCAGCGCCGGCCAGGGGCACCGCCTGCCGCGACGCGCGATACCGCCAGCGCGCGCGGCTTCGACAGGCTCAGCCCGAACGGATTTGGGGGCACCGCCTGCCGCGACGCGCGATGCCGCAAGCGCGCGCGGCTTCGACAGGGTCAGCCCGAACGGATCACCGCGAACGACCGCCAAGGGCCGGTTCCGGTCTCACACGGTGTGAGAATCGGCTCGATGAGCGATCCCACCGTCTCCCTGACCCTGCGCCGCCCCGACGACTGGCACCTGCATCTGCGCGACGGCGCGGCGCTGGCCGCGGTGCTGCCGGCCACGGCGCGGCAGTTCGCGCGCGCCATAGTCATGCCCAACCTCAAGCCGCCGGTCACCACCGCGGCCGCGGCCCTGGCCTACCGCGGGCGCATCGCCGCGGCGCTGCCCGCGGGCAGCGACTTCGAGCCGCTGATGACGCTGTACCTGACCGACAACACGCCGCCCGAGGAGATCGCCCGCGCGAAGGCCGCCGGCGTCGTGGCGCTCAAGCTCTACCCGGCCGGCGCCACCACCAACAGCGACGCCGGCGTCACCGACATCCGCAAGACCTGGCGCACGCTCGAAGCCATGCAGCGCGAAGGCCTGCTGCTGCTGGTGCACGGCGAGGTCACCGACGGCGAGATCGACGTCTTCGACCGCGAGGCCGTGTTCATCGAGCGCGTGATGCAGCCGCTGCGCCGCGACTTCCCCGGCCTGAAGGTCGTGTTCGAGCACATCACCACCGCCGACGCCGCGCAGTACGTCGCCGAGGCCGGTGCGCTCACGGCCGCCACGATCACCGCCCACCACCTGCTCTACAACCGCAACGCGCTGTTCGTCGGAGGGCTGCGCCCGCACTACTACTGCCTGCCCGTGCTCAAGAAGGAACGCCACCGCCAGGCCCTGGTGGCCGCGGCCACCTCGGGCAGCGGCAAGTTCTTCCTGGGCACCGACAGCGCCCCGCACGCCGCCGCGCTGAAGGAGCAGAGCGTGTGCGGCGCCGGCTGCTACACCGCGCCCGCCGCGCTCGAGCTGTACGCCGAGGCCTTCGAGGCCGCCGGCGCGCTCGACCGGCTCGAAGGCTTCGCCAGCGAACACGGCCCGCGCTTCTACGGCCTGCCGCTCAACGAAGGCACCGTCACGCTCGAGCGCCGGCCGATGAAGCTGCCCGAGACGCTGCCCTTCGGCGACACCGTGATCAAGCCGCTGCGTGCGGGCGAAACCCTGGCCTGGAGCCTTCGAGCATGAGCCAATCCGAACGCGTGATGCTGCTCATCGACGCCGACAACGTCAGCGTCGACGTGATGGAACAGGCCATCCGCCTGCTGCTCAACCAGCACGGCGGCCTGCACGTGCGCCGCGCCTATTGCACCGCCGAGAGCGCCGTCAAGCACCAGGCCGCGTTCAAGCGCCTGGCCATCAAGCCCATGGTCAACCTGGCCGCGGGCAAGAACAGCACCGACATCGCGCTGGCCGTCGATGCCATCGACCTCGTGCTCGCCGAGCGCCCCGACGTGGTCGTCATCGCCAGCAGCGACAGCGACTTCGCGCCCCTGGTGCAGCGGCTGCGCGAGAAGGGCTGTGTCGTGCGCGGCATCGGCCAGAAGGGCAAGACCGGCGACGAGACGCAGGACGTCTACGACGACTACACGGTGCTCGAGCACCGCAAGGCCGAGCCGGCGGCCCGCGCGCCGCGCAAGACCCCGGCGCGCAAGGCGGCGCCGCGCAAGTCGGCGCCGGGCGCGGCCTCCGAGCCCGCCGCCGAGGCCCCGGCCCGCAAGACCCCGGCGCGCAAGAGGGCGGTCGCGCGCAAGGTCGCCGAGGCGGGTGCCGAGCCCGAGGCCCCGGCCGAGAGCACGCCGCCGCCGCCTGCCAAGCGGGCCCGCAAGACCCCGGCGCGCAAGACCTTGGCCGTGCCCGAGCCTGATGCGCCGCTTCCCGCCGCACCCGCAGACCCGCGCGTCGATCAGGTGCTGGCCGTGCTGCCCGAGCTGGCCGCCGGCCAGGCCCTGGCGCTCAACGTCGCCGTGCAGCGCCTGCGCGAAGCCCGGCTGCTGGGCCGCAACGCCCCGTCGACGAAGTTCTTCGCGGCGCTGGCCGAGCGCTTCGAACTGGTGCCGGCCGGCAACCCCACCCGGGTGCTGCTGCGCTCCTGAACCCCCTGGCAAGACCCCACGGCGAGCCGGGCACCTTGAAAGACCAGGGCGCGCCCTAAGATCCTGCCCCGTCGGAGTTTCCGGGCCCCTTCCGGGGCCGCTCCCACCGCAACCCCGAAGCCATGAAACGCATCGTCCTGTTCGTCGTCACCAACCTGGCCGTGATGCTGGTGCTGGGCCTGGCCGTGCACCTGCTGGGCCTGAACCGCTTCCTCACCGCCCAAGGCCTGAACCTGCCGATGCTCCTCGGCTTCGCCGCCGTCATGGGCTTCGGCGGTGCGTTCATCTCGCTGCTGATGAGCAAGCCGATGGCCAAGTGGACGACGCGGGCCCAGGTCATCAACGGCAGCGCCGACCCCACCCACCGCTGGATCGTGCAGACGGTGGAGCGCTTCGCCCAGAAGGCCGGCATCGGCATGCCCGAGGTCGCCATCTACGAGGGGGAGCCCAATGCCTTCGCAACCGGCGCGTTCAAGAACTCGGCCCTGGTGGCCGTGAGCACGGGCCTGCTGCACAGCATGAATCGCGACGAGGTCGAGGCCGTCATCGGCCACGAGGTCGCGCACGTGGCCAACGGCGACATGGTCACGCTCACGCTCATCCAGGGCGTGATGAACACCTTCGTGGTGTTCCTGTCGCGCGTGATCGGCTACTTCGTCGACAAGGTCGTGCTGCGCAACACCAACGACGGCCCGGGCATCGGCTACGTCGTGACCACCGTCGTGCTCGACATCGTGCTCGGTGTGCTGGCCGCCATCATCGTGGCCTGGTTCTCGCGCCAGCGCGAGTACCGCGCCGACGCCGGTGCGGCTCAGCTGATGGGCCGCCAGCAGCCGATGATCAACGCGCTGGCGCGCCTGGGCGGCATGGACCCCGGTCAGCTGCCGCAGAGCGTGCAGAACATGGGCATCAACTCGCGCCCCAGCGGCCTGATGGCGCTGTTCTCGAGCCACCCGCCCATCGAGGACCGCATCCGCGCCCTGCAGCAGGGCAACTGACGCGCACCCCCGCGCCACGCGACGGCCGCCTTCGGGCGGCCGTCAGCCTTTGGGTGCCCTGGGCACGCGGCCCATCAGGTGGAATTCGTCGTTGGGCCGCATGCCGGTGAGGTTGGCCATGCGGTTGCTCAGGCCGAAGAAGGCCGCGATAGCCCCGATGTCCCAGGCGTCCTCGTCGTCGAAGCCGTGCGCGCGCAGCGTCTCGAAGTCGACCTCGTCCAGGGTGTGCGACGCCGTGGTCACCTTCATCGCGAAGTCGAGCATCGCGCGCTGCCGCGGCGTGATCGGCGCCTTGCGGTAGTTCACGGCGATCGGGTCGGCCAGCAGCGGCTGCTTCTCGTAGACGCGCAGGATGGCGCCATGCGCCACCACGCAGTACAGGCAATGGTTGGCGGCGCTGGTGGCCACGATGATCATCTCGCGCTCGCCCTTGGTCAGCGAGCCGCCCTCCTTCAGCAGCAGCGCGTCGTGGTAGGCCATGAAGGCGCGCCACTCGGCCGGCCGGTGCGCCAGCGCCAGGAACACGTTGGGCACGAAGCCGGCCTTGGCCTGCACCTCGAGGATGCGCGCGCGCAGGTCCTCGGGCAGGTCGGCCAGTTCGGGCACCGGATAGCGGGAGATGGGCAGGACAGGGCTGTTCATGCGCTCGGCTCCTTGCGTGGGCGTGCTTCAGGTCTTGAACTGCAGCGCGTGCAGCCGCGCGTACAGGCCGCCCGCCGCCAGCAGCTCGGCGTGCGTGCCCTGCTCGACGAGGCGGCCACCTTCCAGGGCCACCACGCGGTCGGCGTTCTCGATGGTCGACAGCCGGTGGGCGATGACCAGCGTCGTGCGGCCCTGCATCAGCCGCTCCAGCGCGTCCTGCACGGCGCGCTCGCTCTCGCTGTCCAGCGCCGAAGTGGCCTCGTCGAGGATCAGCACCGGCGCGTCCTTGGCGATGGCCCGCGCAATGGCCAGCCGCTGGCGCTGCCCGCCCGAGAGCTGGCTGCCGTTGTGGCCCACGGGGGTGTCCAGGCCCTGGGGCAGGCCGTCGACGAAGTCGATCAGGTTCGCCGCCGCCAGTGCCGCGCGCACCTGCTCGCGCGGCATGGGCGCGCCCAGCGTCACGTTGGCGGCGATGCTGTCGTTGAACAGCACCACGTCCTGGCTCACCAGCGCGAACTGCCGCCGCAGCGAGCGCACGTCCCAGTCGGCCAGCGGCACGCCGTCGAGCGTCACGCGCCCCTCGGTGGGGTCCAGGAAGCGCGGCAGCAGGTTCACCAGCGTCGTCTTGCCCGCGCCCGAGGGCCCCACCAGCGCCACCGTCTCGCCCGGGTGCACGCGCAGGTCGACGCCGGCCAGCGCGGCAGGCGCGTCGGCGGAGTAGAGCAGCCCCACGCCGTCCAGGCAGATCTCGCCGCGGGCGCGTCCGCCGGGCAGCGGGCTGGTGTGCGTGCCGCCGGTCTCCACCGGCGTGTGCTCGATGTGGTCGAGGCCGCGCTCGACGGCCGCCAGCCCGCGCGTGAGCGGTGCCATCACGTCCGACAGATGCTTGACGGGCGCGATCAGCTGCAGCATGGCCATCACGAAGGCCACGAAGCTGCCCACCGTGGCGCCGCCCTGGCTGCTCTGCCACAGCGCCACCGTGATCACGCCGCTCAGCACGAAGGCGGCCAGCATCTGCGTCACCGGGGTCATGGTGGCGCCGGCGACCACGGCCTTCATCGTCAGGCGCCGGACGGCGTCGGCGCGGCCGCGGAAGCGCTCGCCCTGCTGCGCCTCGGCCCCGTGCAGCCGCACGATGCGCCAGGCGAGCATGTTCTCCTCCACCACGTAGGCCAGCGAGTCGGTGGCTTTCTGGCTCTCGACCGTCAGCCGGTGCAGCCGCTTGCCGATGACGCGCATCACCAGCGCCACCGCCGGGAACAGCAGCGCCACGAACAGCGTGAGCTGCCAGTTCAGCCACAGCAGGTAGCCCATCAGGAAGATCAGAGTCAGAGTGTCGCGCACCAGCGTGAGCAGGGTGCCCACCAGCGTGGTCACGCCCGCCTGCGTCTCGTAGACCGCGGTGTTGGTCATGCTGCTGGCCGTGCTGCGCGCGAACAGCGCCGGCTCGTTGGCCAGCAGCCGCTCGAACAGCTGCTCGCGCAGCTTCAGCATCGTGCGCGTGGACGTCCAGGCCAGTCCGTACTGCGAGACGAAGCCCGACAGGCTGCGCAGCGCGAACAGCCCGATGATGGCCGCGGGCACCATCCACAGCGGCAGCGTGCCCTCGTTGAAGCCGCGGTCGAGAAGGTATCTCATCAGCTCCGGGATCCACGGCTCGGTGGTGGCCGTGACCACGGCACCGGCAACTGCGGCCACGAGGCCGGCCTGGCTGCCGCGGACGTAGGGCTTGAGTCGCGCGAGGCGCTGCAGCAGGGAAGGCATTCGGGCAGGTGGGTAAGGAGCGACCGCATTATCGGGGGGTGCTCCGGCGCGCCGGTTCGGATGCGGGGAGGGCGGCTGCCTACAATGATGCGGCCGTGACGACACCCCCTCACTCCCCGGGCGCGCCCTGGAGCCGCCGGCGCTGGCTGCGGGCCTCTTCCGCGGCCGCGGCGCTTGCGGGCCTGGGCCCGGCCGGCGCGCTGGCGCAGCTGCGCGTCGAGATCACCGGCGTCGGCGCCACGCAGATCCCGGTGGCCCTGGCGCCCTTCCGTGACGAGGCTGCCACCGGCGTGGCGCTGTCGGCCGTGATCAGGGCCAACCTGGAGCGCAGCGGCGCCTTCCGCGTCATCGCCGTGCCGCCCGGGCTGGACGAACGCAGCGTGCCCGACCTCGCCGCCTTCCGCGGCCAGGGTGCCGACGCGCTGGCGGTCGGCTCGGCCACGCGGCTGGCCGACGGCAGCGTGGACGTGCGCGTGCGCCTGTGGGACGCCGTGCGCGGCGCCGAGCTGGCGGGCCAGAGCAGCGTCGTGCTGCCGGCCGACCTGCGCCTGGCCGCCCACCGGCTGTCCGACCTCATCCACGAGAAGCTCACCGGCGAGCGCGGCGTATTCGCCACGCGCATCGCCTACGTGCTGCGCACCGGCCGCCGCTTCACGCTGCACGTGACCGACCCCGACGGCGAGGGCGGGCAGGTCGCGCTGGCCAGCCCCGAGCCCATCATCAGCCCGGCATGGAGCCCCGACGGCCGGCGCCTCGCCTACGTGTCCTTCGAGACGCAGAAGGCCGTGGTCTGGGTGCAGGACGTCGCCACCGGCAACCGCCGCGTGCTGGCCGATTTCCGCGGCAGCAACAGCGCCCCGGCCTGGAGCCCCGATGGCCGCCGCCTCGCGGTGACGCTGTCGCGCGACGGCAACTCGCAGCTCTACCTCATCAACGCCGAGGGCCCCCCCGCGCCGGAGCGCCTGACGATCAGCGCCGCCATCGACACCGAGGCCGTCTGGAGCCCCGACGGCGCCTTCGTCTACTTCGTCAGCGACCGTGGCGGCGGCCCGCAGGTCTATCGCGTGCCCGCCGGCGGCGGTGCGGCCGAGCGCATCACCTTCCAGGGCGACTACAACATCAGCCCGACCCTCAGCCCCGACGGCCGGCAGCTCGCCTACGTGTCGCGGCAGGCCGGCGCGTTCCGCCTCATGCTGCTCGACACGGCAGGGGGCACGCCGCTGCCGCTGACCGACACGCGCGACGACGAGAGCCCCAGCTTCGCCCCCAACGGCCGCCTCATCGTCTACGCTACGCGCAGCGGTGGCCTCGACGTGTTGATGACCACCACCCTGGATGGCAAGATCAAGACGCGCCTGCTCGCCAGCGGCGCCGACATGAGGGAGCCGGCCTGGGGACCGTTCGGTCGATGAACCCGGCGCCGAGCCGGCTGCACCATAGGAAGACCACCATGACCAACCCGTTCACCACCCACCGCATGCTGCTGGCGCCGTTGGCGGCGCTGGCACTCCTGGCCGGATGCGCCTCTCCCTCCCGCGTCTCGGAGCCGGCCCCGGCGCCAGTGCAGGCGGCCACCACGCGAGCCGTGGTTCCGGCGCCCGCGGCGGCCCCGCCCGCCGCCACCGCCGGGGCCACCCGCGCGGCACCGCAGTCGAGCGTGTCCACGGTGGACCTGGCCGCTCGCTCGGGCGCCGCGTCGCCGGCGGCCGCCGGGGCGGCCGGTGCCGCTGCGCCGGCCGCGGCCGCCGGGGTGGCGGCGCTGGCCGCACCGGCCGAGCGCGTCGTCTACTTCGACTTCGACAGCTTCGCCATCCGCGACGACTTCAAGGCGCTGATCGAGGGCCACGCCCGCGTCCTCGCGCGCGACGGCGCCCGGCGCATGACCATCGAGGGCCACACCGACGAGCGCGGCGGCCGCGAGTACAACCTGGCGCTGGGCCAGAAGCGCGCCGAGGCCGTGGTGCGCTCGCTGGTGCTGCTGGGCGTGGCCGAGCGGCAGCTCGAGGCCGTGAGCTTCGGCAAGGAGCGTCCCGCCGCGCAGGGCAGCGACGAATCGGCCTGGGCGCGCAACCGCCGCGCCGAGCTGAAGGACCGTTGATGCGCGCGGTCCGTCACGGGCTGGCCGCGGGTTCGCTGCTGGCCGGCCTTCTGGCCGCCGGCCCAGCGGCTGCCTTCCTGAACGACGCCGAGGCCCGCAAGGCCGTCAACGACCTGCGCGAGAAGGTCACGGCCATGGAAGAGGCCACCGCCAAGCGCGAGGCCGAGGCCAGCGCCGCCGCCGCGGCCGAGCGGGTGCGCTTCGCGGAAGAACTGGCCACGCTGCGCCGCAGCCTGCTGGAGCTGAACAACCAGATCGTGGCCCTGCGCGGCGAGATCGCCCGCCTGGGTGGCGCCAACGAGACGCTGCTCAAGGAGATCGCCGAGTCGCAGCGCCGCCAGCGTGACGTGAGCCAGGCCTTCGACGAACGGCTGAAGAAGATCGAACCCGTGAAGGTGGCGATCGACGGCCGCGAGTTCATGGTCGAGCAGGAGGAGCGCCGTGGTTTCGACGATGCCTTCGCGGCCATCCGCGGCGGCGACTTCGACCGCTCGGTGCAGCTGTTCACTGGCTTCCTGCGCCGCTACCCCGGCAGCCCCTACGCCGACTCGGCGCGCTTCTGGCTCGCCAACGCCCACTACGGGCGGCGCGACTACCGCCAGGCCATCGAGTTGTTCCGCGCCTTCGTGACCGCTGCCCCGTTGCACCCGCGGGCCCCCGATGCGCTGCTGGCGGTGGCCAACAGCCAGGCCGAGATGAAGGACGGCCGCGCGGCGCGCCGCACCATCGAGGAACTGCTGAAGGAATACCCCTCTTCGGAAGCCGCCACGGCAGGCCGCGATCGCCTGGCCTCGCTGCCGAAGTAGGCGCGCCCGCTGCGGCGGGCGGCGCCATGCCCTAGCATCGCGGCCCCATGCTGCAGGAATCCGATCTTCCGGGCCTCGTCGCCCAGGTGCTGGCCGCCTCGTTCGCGCTGGCCGTGGTCTTCGGCGCCATCGCCCAGCGCACCCACTTCTGCACGATGGGGGCGGTGTCCGACATCGTGAACATGGGCGACTGGGGCCGCATGCGCATGTGGTTCATGGCCATCGGCGTGGCCATGCTGGGCTTCAACGGCATGGTGGCGGCGGGCTGGGTGCAGGCGGGCCACAGCGTGTATGCCGCGCCGCGGGTGATCTGGCTGTCCAACCTGGTGGGCGGGCTGCTGTTCGGCTTCGGCATGGTGCTGGCCTCGGGTTGCGGCAGCAAGACGCTGGTGCGCATCGGCGGCGGCAGCCTGAAGAGCCTGGTCGTGTTCTTCGTGCTCGCGGTGGCCTCCTACGCCACGCTGCGCGGCATCACCGCGGTGGCGCGCGTGGCCACCGTCGATGCCGTGTCCTTCACGCTGCCCGTGGGCCAGGACCTGCCCTCGCTGCTGGCCCACTTCAGCGGCCTGGCCAAGCCCACGCTGGCGCTGGTGCTGGGGGCGCTGATCGGCGGCGCGCTGCTGGTGTTCGCGCTCGCCCACCCCGACGGCCGCCGCGCCGACGCGCTGCTCGGCGGCCTCGGCCTGGGCGCGGTCGTCGTGGGCGTGTGGTGGGTCACGGGCCGGCTCGGTCACCTGCAGGAGCACCCCGCCACGCTCGAGGAGGTGTGGCTTGCCACGAACACGCAGCGCATGGAGTCGCTGACCTTCGTCGCGCCCATCGCCTACACGGTGGACTGGCTGATCCTGTTCAGCGACACCAGCAAGACGCTCACCGTGGGCATCGTCGCGGTGTTCGGCGTCATCGCCGGCTCGGCGGCCATGGCGCTGGCCAACGGCAGCTTCCGCTGGGAGGGCTTCGCCGGCACCGAGGACACGGCCAACCACCTCGTCGGCGCGGTGCTGATGGGGGTGGGTGGCGTCACCGCCATGGGCTGCACCATCGGGCAGGGGCTCACCGGGCTGTCGACGCTGGCACTGGGCAGCTTCATTGCCTTCGGCGGCATCGTGGCCGGTGGCGTGCTCGCGCTGCGCTACCAGGTGTGGCGCCTGGAGCGCATGGCGTGAACGCGGCGCTGCCGGCGCTGCCGGCCGAGGCCGCGGATCTGGAGCGCCGATTCGGCGGCCTGCGGCGGCTGTACGGCGATGCCGGCTACGCCGCCGTGCGCGCGGCCCGCGTGGCGGTGGTCGGCCTGGGAGGTGTCGGCTCCTGGGCGGCCGAGGCGCTGGCGCGCAGCGGCGTGGCGCGCCTCGTGCTGGTGGACCTGGACCACGTGGCCGAGAGCAACGTCAACCGCCAGGTGCAGGCGCTGGGCGCCACGCTGGGCATGGCCAAGGCCACCGCGCTGGCGCAGCGCCTTGCCGACATCCACCCGGGTTGCGAACTGCTGCCCGTGGAGGACTTTGCCGATGCCCAGACCTGGCCGGCCCTGCTGCCCGCCCCCGTGGATGCGGTGCTGGATGCCTGCGACCAGACCGCCGCCAAGGCGCACCTGGCCGCCTGGAGCCTGCGCGCGGGGGTGCCGCTGGTGATGGCCGGCGCGGCGGGCGGCACGCAGCGCCCGCAGGCCGTGGAGGTGGACGACCTGGCCCTGGCCACGCACGATCCGCTGCTGGCCGGCCTGCGCCAGCGCCTGCGCAAGGCCGGCGCCGTGCCGCGCCAGGGCGCCACGGGGCTGCGCGCGGTGTTCTCGCGCGAGCCCGTGGCCCTGCCCGACGCCGCCTGCGCCTTGGCGGGCGGCAGCGACGGCAGCCTGAACTGCCACGGCTACGGCTCCAGCGTCACCGTGACGGCGACCTTCGGCTTCGTGGCCGCGGCCGAGGTGCTGCGCCTGTTAATGCCGAGCGACACCGCCGCTGCGGCGCGGAACCGCGAACCCGCCGTGCTATAGTCTTGGGCTCTGCGGACCACGGGTCGTTAGCTCAGTCGGTAGAGCAGCGGACTTTTAATCCGTTGGTCGCAGGTTCGAATCCTGCACGACCCACCACCGCCTGCGCGCGCAATGCGAGTAAGGCTGGTCTTGGGCCGGTTCGGCAGGTTTCCCGGGGCTCTTAGCTCAGTTGGTAGAGCAGCGGACTCTTAATCCGTTGGTCGCAGGTTCGAATCCTGCAGGGCCCACCAAACATCTCAACGGACTCGTTGAAGCTCAACGGCCTGGCGGCAACGCCAGGCCGTTCTGCTTTGGGTGGCCGTGGCTGCTGCAAGGCTCCGCGTGCCAAGGGGCGTCGCGGGCCGTGGCGGCACCTTCGGCGCGTCCAACTCCGATCCGGAGTTCTGTGGATCCGTCCAGGTCGCCCCGTGAGCCTGGCTCCGGCAATCATGTCGGCCGTTCGCCGCCGGAGCCTGCCGAGGTCCGCCGGCTCCCACAATCAAGCCGGGGCGATCGACGTCGCCCCGGCCCCAAGAGTGCTGCACACAGGGAGACAGCCATGGCCCCTCTCCACCACCTGTTCCAGGCCCTGGCGGCGCTGGTCCTGATGGCCTTGCTCGCCGGCTGCGGGGGCGGCGGCAGCCCGGAGTCCCCGGCCAACCGCGCACCGATCGCCACGGCCGCTTCGGCGCCGCCGGTGGTGGCCGGCACCCCGGTGACCCTGGACGGCTCGGCCAGTTCCGACCCCGACAACGATCCCCTCGGCTTCGCTTGGACCCTGGCGGCGCCTCCGGGCAGCACCGCCACCCTGAGCGGTGCCGCCTCCGCGCGGCCCGTCTTCACCCCGGACGTGCCCGGCACCTACACCGTCACGCTCACGGTCTCCGACGGCACGGCCAGCGCTTCGGCCAGCGTCACCCTCATGGCCTCGGCGCCGCCCCCCGTCGTCCCGCCGGCCATCACGTTGGACCAGGCGGAGCCGCTGTCGGGCAGCGTCAAGCTGTCGCTCACCGGCACCGTGACCGGCGCCGTCACCTGGTTTGCCGACCTGAGGCTGCTGGGCAGCGGCAACCCCGCCGACGGCGACTCGGTGGCCTGGAACACGGTGGGCGAGGCCAACGGCCCGCACCAGATCCTGGCCCAGATCCAGCGCAGCGGCCAGCCCGCCATCGAGCTGCGTCGCACCGTCGTGGTGTCCAACTCCACCGTCACCCTGAGCGCGGCGGTCTCGGGCACTACCGGCACCATCCACGTGGACGTTCGCGCCTCCTCCAGCTTCGGCATCAGCCGCGTGTCGGCCACCTTCGACGGCACGCCCTTCGGGTCGCTGACGCAGCCCAGCGCCTGCAGCCGCTTCTGCGGCGGCTCGAACGACCTCTACCGCTTCGCCGTGGACGCCGCGCAGGCCGGCAGCGGGTCGCACACCATGGTCATCACCGCCGTTGACGCCGGCGGCGGCTCCCGTTCGCTGAATGTGAACGTGCCCGTCAGCAACGCCCCCAACCTGGCCCTGACGGCGCCCGCCGACGGCTCCCTCGTCTTCGGCACCCTTCGCGTGGCAGGCAGCGCCACCAGCGACAAGCCCGGCGCCATCACCACCACCGCGCGCCTGGGCGACGTGGTGTTCCTGTCGACGATGGCCAGCAGCTTCACCGGCAGCTTCGACCTGACCGGCCTGACCCCTGGCAACTACACGCTCACCGTGAACGCCACCGACAGCACCGGCCAGAGCCGCCAGCTCCAGCGCGGCGTGGTCGTCACCTCGAGCGCCGCGCTGGCCTACACGCCTCTGTTCAACCTGCCGGTGGGTGGCAGCCTGCTGGCGGCCGACCGCAACCTGGTGCTGGTCGCCGCGGGCGACGGCAGCGTGCTGCTGCGCGACCTGTCCTCGGGCGGCGAGGTGGCTCTCAGCGGGGCGTCGTCCATCCAGTACGTCAGCGGCTGGCAACTGGATGCCGGCCGGGTGGTGGCCTTCGGCAAGGGCCCGGACTGCGTCCTGTACTGCGTGTACCTGTGGTCGGCCAGCGGCAGCCGCAGCAACCTGACCAACCCGAACCCGTACTCCCGCGCGTCCAACATCGGCGGCGGCTGGGCCTACGACCTGCACCCGCGGATCCGCGGTGACCACGTGCTGTGGGTCAACGACAAGGCCGAAGGCACGGGGCACTACACGCTGCACCGGCTGACCACGGGCGAGTACCGCAAGATCGCCGCGCCGGCCGGGGTGAACTACGTGGGCAACGTCGAGTTCGCCTTCGCCGTTGCCGGCGACGTGGTGGACTTCTGGTTCTGGGGCCAGACGGGCGGCGAGGGCACGAACTCGCAGTTCGACATCTTCCGCTGGCGGTCGGACACCGGCGCGTCGGCGCGCATCACCGGCGGCGGCAGCCGCAGCGTCTACCCGCAGGTCGATGGCGCGCGGGCGGCATGGCAGCAGTCGCCGGTGTCGGGGTCGGTCTTCGGCAGCAGCTTCTCGCTCGTGGCCAGCCCGGTGAGCGGCGTCTCGCCCGGTACGCTGTCGGACCGGGCCACCCGGTTCCAGCTGATGGACGGCGTGCTGGCCTGGATGGAGAGCGCCAGCCCCACGAGCGTGGCGCTGAAGGCCTCGGCCGGCGGCACGACGCGCACGCTGTCCAGCCTCAGCACGGCCAGCCTGCTGGCCAACGGCGGCGGCTGGGTTGTCTATGCCGAGGGCGGCAAGGCCTACAGCTGGAACTCGGCCACCGGCATCGACCGGCTGCGGCTGGACGTCGCACCCGCCCAGGCCTTCGTGGCGGGCGGCTCGATGGTCTTCACGCTCGGAACCTCGGTGTACCGGGTGGCGCTGGACTGAGCCAGGTCCTGGCTCGGCCGCGCTCAGGCCGTCGCCACGGCCTCGCCGGCGAACTCCAGCAGCACCTTCATCGCGCGCCGCCGGTCGCTGGCCATCTCGAAGGCCTCGCGGGCCTCGGCCAGCGGGAAGGCGCGCGTGATCATCGGCGCCATGTCGATACGCCGCTCGTTGATCAATCGCACTGCCAGCGCGAACTCGGCGTGGAAGCGGAAGCTGCCGACCAGCGTCAGCTCCTTGGCCACCACCACGTTCTGCGGCAGCGGCACGTCGCCGCCCAGGCCCAGCTGCACCACCACGCCGCGCGGCGCCATCACGTCCAGGCCCGCCCGCAGCGCCTGTGCGCTGCCGCTGCACTCGAACATCACGTCGAAGCTGCCCTTGCGCGTCAGGCCGTCGGCGGCGTAGCGGGCCGTCCAGCCGGCGTCGGCGGCGGCGTTGACCGTCTGCTGCGCGCCCATCGCGCGCGCGATGGCCAGCGTCTCGTCGGTCAGGTCGACGGCGGTCACCTCGGCCGCGCCGTGCAGGCGGGCCGCGGCGACCGCCAGCGCGCCGATCGGGCCGCAGCCCGAGACCAGCACGCGCCGGCCGATCAGGGGCCCGGCGCGCGACACGCCGTGCAGCGCCACCGAGAAGGGCTCGGCCAGCGCGGCGTGCCGCAGCGGGATGCCGGGCGCCACCGGCTCGCACTGCTCCGCATCGCACACCAGCAGCTCGCGGAATGCGCCCTCGACGTGCGGGTCGCGCATGGCGCTGCCGTAGAAGCGCATGTCCAGGCATTGGTTGGGCCAGCCCTCCAGGCAGTAGCGGCAGCGGCCGCAGGGGCGGCTGGGGTTGACGGCCACGCGGTCGCCCACCCGCACCCGCGCCACGTCGCCGGCCACCGCCACCACCGTGCCCGCCACCTCGTGGCCCAGGATCATCGGCCGCTTGATGCGCACCGTGCCGAAGCCGCCCTGGTGGAAGTAGTGCAGGTCCGATCCGCAGATGCCGCCGTAGCCCACGCGCACCAGCACCTGCCCGGGGCCGACCTCGCCGGCCTCGCGCTCGACCACGCGCAGGTCGTCGGGGGCGTTGACGACCAGGCAGCTGCACAGCAGCCGCAACGGCCGTCCGTCGTCGCCGTGGTCTTCGGGGCCTTGTGCGGGCGCGGTCATCGCCGCCGCCTCACATCACCGCGCCCAGCTGCCAGGGCACGAACTCGTTCTGGCCGTAGCCGTGGCGTTCGCTCTTGGTCTGCCGGCCCGAGGCCGTCTCGAGCATGAGCCGGAAGATGCGCTCGCCGCAGTCGTCCACCGACTCCAGGCCGTCGACGATGGTGCCGCAGTCGAGGTCGATGTCCTCCTCCTGCTGCCGCCACAGAGCCGTGTTGGTGGACAGCTTCAGCGACGGCGACGGCGCGCAGCCGTAGGCCGAGCCGCGCCCGGTGGTGAAGCAGATCAGGTTGGCGCCGCCGGCCACCTGGCCCGTGGCCGACACGGGGTCGTAGCCCGGCGTGTCCATGTAGACGAAACCCCGCGCCGAGACGCGCTCGGCGAACTCGACCACGTCGACCAGGTTGGTGGTGCCGCTCTTGGCGATCGCGCCCAGGCTCTTCTCGAGGATGGTGGTCAGGCCGCCCGCCTTGTTGCCGGCCGACGGGTTGTTGTCCATCTTCATGCCGTTGCGCGCCGTGTACTGCTCCCACCACGCGATGCGGCGCAGCAGCTTGTCGGCGACCTCGGTGCTGGCCGCGCGGCGCGTCAGCAGGTGCTCGCCGCCGTAGATCTCGGGGGTCTCGCTCAGGATGGCGGTGCCGCCGTGCCGCACCAGCCGGTCGACCGCCGCGCCCAGCGCCGGGTTGGCGCTGATGCCCGAATAGCCGTCGCTGCCGCCGCACTGCAGGCCCACCACCAGGTGGCTCGCCGGCACCGGCTGCCGCCGCACGCGGTTGGCGTGGGGCAGCATCTCGCGCACGATCTCGATGCCGCGGGCCACCGTGCGCGCGGTGCCGCCGGTGTCCTGGATGTTGAAAGTGCGCAGCCAGGCGCCCTCGGCCAGGCCCTCCTGCGCGACCAGGCCCTGGATCTGGTTGGTCTCGCAGCCCAGGCCGACGATCAGCACCCCCGCGAAGTTGGCGTGTCGCGCATAGCCGCCGAGCGTGCGGCGCAGCACCCGCAGTTCCTCGCCGTCGCTGGCGGTGGCGCAGCCCATGCCGTGGGTCAGCGCGACCACGCCGTCGACGTGGGGGAAGTCGGCGAGCGACTCGGGCCGGATGTCGCGCCGGAAGTGGTCGGCGATGGCCCGCGCGGCGGTGGCCGAGCAGTTCACGCTGGTCAGCACGCCGATGTAGTTGCGGGTGGCGACGCGGCCGTCGGCGCGCACGATGCCGTCGAAGGTCGCGGGCTCGCCGACGAACGCGGTGGGCCGGGCACCGGCGCCGGGCTCGTGCCGGCGCGCGAAGTCGCTGAAGGCGAGGTTGTGTGTGTGCACGTGCTGGCCGGGCGCGATGGCCTGCGTGGCCGCGCCGATGACCTGGCCGTAGCGGCGCACGGCCTCGCCGGCCGCGATGGCCCGCGTCGCGACCTTGTGGCCCGGCGGCACCAGGCCCGACACGCTGATGCCGTCGTCCCCGCCCTCGCCGGCCAGGCGGGTGCCCGAGACCAGCTGGCGCCGCGCGATGACGACGTTGTCGTCGGGGTGGATGCGGATGACGGGGCTGCTCATCGGCGGCTCTTGGCCGTGATTCAGCCGTCGATCAGCGCCGGGTCCCAGGCGTGCACCGTCTGCTGCTGCTCGCCGAGCTTGCCGATTCCCAGCCGCATCGTGTCGCCGGGCTTCAGGTACACCGGGTGCGGCTTGGCGCCCAGGCCCACGCCCGGCGGCGTACCGGTGGTGATCAGGTCGCCGGGGTGCAGGCTCATGAAGCGGCTCAGGTAGCTCACGAGCTGCGCCACGCCGAAGATCATCGTGCGGGTGCTGCCGTCCTGCCAGCGCTTGCCGTTGACCTCCAGCCACATCGGCAGGTCCTGCGGGTCGCCGACCTCGTCGGCCGTCACCAGCCAGGGGCCGACGGGGCCGAAGGTGTCGCAGCCCTTGCCCTTGTCCCAGGTGCCGCCGCGCTCGAGCTGGTACTCGCGCTCGGAGATGTCGTTGACGACGCAGTAGCCGGCCACGTGCTTCAGCGCGTCGGCCTCCGAGACGTAGCGCGCCGTCGAGCCGATCACCACGCCGAGCTCGACCTCCCAGTCGGTCTTGACCGAATCCCGGGGCAGCACGACGGCGTGGTTGCAGCCCACCGCGACGCCGGTGGGCTTCATGAAGACGATCGGCTCCTTGGGGATCGGCTGGTTCGACTCGGCCGCGTGGTCGGCGTAGTTCAGGCCGATGCAGATGAACTTGCCCATGCCCGTCCAGGGCACGGCGAGCGTGCCCTGCGGCACGACCGGCAGCGTCGACACGTCCAGCGAACGCAGCCGGGCCTGGCCCGCCGGCGACAGCGTGGCCGGGGTGATGTCGGTCATCAGCGAGGAAAGGTCGCGCACCTGGCCTTCGGCGTCGAGCAGGGCGGGCTTCTCGTGGCCCTTGGGGCCGTGGCGAAGCAGCTTCATGGTCTTGTGTTCTCCGTTTCGGGGGTGACGGGTTCCTACAGCGTCCAGCCGCCGTCGATCAGCTGCGCGGTGCCGGTGGTGAAGCCGGACTCGTCGCCGGCCAGGTACACCGCCAGGGCCGCGATCTCCTCGGCGCGGCCCAGGCGCCCCATCGGCTGGCGCGCGATGAACATCGCCTCGACCTGCTCCGGCGTCTGCCCGCTGGCCCGGGACTGCGCGGCGATGCGGTCGCGCAGCGACGGCGACTCCACCGTGCCGGGGCAGATCGCGTTGCAGCGCACGCCGCGGGCGATGAAGTCGGCCGCAACGGCCTTGGTCAGGCCGATCACGGCGGCCTTGGTGCTGCCGTAGACGAAGCGGTTGGGCGCGCCCTTGATGCTGCCGGCCGCCGAGGCGACGTTGATGATCGAGCCGCGCCCGGCCGCGAGCATGCCGGGCACGAAGGCCTTGATCGTGCGGTACATCGAGCGCACGTTGAGGTCGACGGCGAAGGCCCACTGCGCCTCGGTGCAGGCGAGCACGGTGCCGGCGTGCACGTAGCCGGCGGCGTTGAACAGCACGTCGACACCCGGGTGGCGCGCCGCGGCGTCCTGGATGGCGGCCGGGTCCAGCACGTCGAGCTTCTCGGTCGTGCAGCCGGCGGCGGCCAGCGGCGCCAGCAGCGCGGGGTTGACGTCGGTGGCGATCACGGTGGCGCCTTCGCGCGCGAAGGCCAGGGCGGTGGCCTGGCCGATGCCGGCGCCGGCGGCGGTGACGAAGGCGGTCTTGCCGGCGAGTCGTGAAGTCATGGCGGGGGGTTCCGGGTGCAGGTGGGTTCAGGCGCGCGGCACGAGCTGCACGTGCGCAAGCTGCTCCTGCGCCTCGACCAGCGAGGGCACGAACTTGCGCCCGTGGCCGAGCGAGCTGGCCAGCGTGAGCGACTGGTGCACAGCCTCGCCGAGCAGCGTCGGCACGGCCAGGGCCTCGGCCAGGTGCGTGTAGTAGCGGACGTCCTTGCGGGCGTTGTCGAGTTCGAAGCGCAGGCCGGCCAGGTCACCGTGCAGGGTCTTGGCCATGGCCTGGAACAGGCCCGAGTTGACAGCGCCCGCGCCGATCACCTCGACCAGCCGGGCCAGGTCGATGCCCGCGCGCGCGCCGACGGCGAAGGCCTCGGCCGTGGCCGTGCAGATGGCCTGCGCGATGAAATTGTTGAGCAGCTTGATCGTGTGCCCCGCGCCCGGCCCGCCGACGTGGAACACGTTCTCGGAGAAGGCGCGCAGCACCGGCTCGAGCCGTGCGAAGGTGGCGGGCTCGGCCCCCACCATCACGTTGAGCCGCCCGGCCTCGGCCTCCACCGGGGTGCGCGCCAGCGGCGCATCGACCAGTTCGGCGCCGCGCTGCAGCGCCAGCGCCCGCAGCCGCTGCGTCGACCCGGGCTCGGAGGTCGAGCAGTCGACGACCACCAGGCCCGGGGCCGCGGCCTCCAGCAGGCCGCCCGGCCCGGCCAGCACGGCCTCGACCTGCGGCGAGCCGGTGACGCAGACGAACACCCACTCGCAGCCCGCCGCCAGCGCCGCCGGCGTGGCCGCCTCGGTGGCGCCGGCCGCCAGCAGGTCGGCCACGCGGTCGCGGTTGCGGTGCACGGTCAGGCGCACGGCGTGGCCCTTGGCCAGCAGGTTGCGGGCCATGCCGTGCCCCATCAGGCCCGAGGCGCCGATGAATCCGATCGTGCTCATGGAGATCTCCCGCCCGTGCCGCCGCTCAGCCGCGGCCTACGTAGGGCATCTTGGTCGCCATCACCGTGGTGAACAGGATGTTGGCCGTGGGCGGCAGCCGTGCCATGGTCATGAAGGTCTCGACCACCGCCGAGAGATCCATGCGCGGCTCGGCGCGCACCGAGCCGTCGGCCTGCGGCACGCCCTGCGCCATGCGGGCCGTCATGTCGCTCGCGGCGTTGCCGATGTCGATCTGCCCGACGGCGATGTCGAAGGGCCGGCCGTCGAGCGCAGCCGTCTTCGTCAGCCCGGTGACGGCGTGCTTGGTGGCCGTGTAGGCGATCGAGCCCGGCCGCGGCGCGTAGGCCGAGATCGAGCCGTTGTTGATGATGCGGCCGCCCTGCGGCGACTGCGCCCGCATCAGCCGGAAGGCGTGCGACAGGCAGTAGAAGGCGCCGTTGAGGTTGACGTCGACCACCTGCTTCCACTCGGCCGCGCCGACGAGGTCGGGCGTCTTGGCCGCCAGGCCGCCGCCGGCGTTGTTGAACAGCAGGTCGAGCCGGCCGAAGCGGGCCTGCACGGTGTCGAAGGTGTCGCGGACGGCCTGCTCGTCGGCCACGTCGCAGGGCAGGGCCAGCGCGCGCGCGCCGTCGTCGCCGGCCAGCGCCTGCGTTGCCGCCAGCGCCTCCGAGCGGCGCCCGACGAGCGCGACCTGCCATCCGTCGCGAAGCAGGGCGAGGGCACAGGCCTGTCCGATGCCGGAGCCGGCGCCGGTCACGAGAGCGGTCTTCATCAGTGGTTGTCTTTCGGAACGAAGGCGCCACGCTGGCCGCGCAGGAAGTCGAGGTCGGCGCCTTCGTCGGCCTGCAGCACGTGCTTCACGTACAGGCCCCAGTAGCCGGTCTCGAGCACCGGCCTGGGGGGCTGCCACGCGGCGCGCCGGCGCTCGAGCTCGGCATCGTCCACGTGCAGGTGCAGCGAGCGCGCCGCCACGTCCAGCGAGATCAGGTCGCCGTTGCGCACCAGCGCCAGCGGGCCGCCGGCGGCCGCCTCGGGCACGGTGTGCAGCACCACGGTGCCGTAGGCGGTGCCGCTCATGCGCGCGTCGCTGATGCGGACCATGTCGGTGATGCCCTTGCGCAGCACCTTGGGCGGCAGCGGCATGTTGCCGACCTCGGCCATGCCGGGGTAGCCCTTGGGGCCGCAGTTCTTCAGCACCAGGATGCAGGTCTCGTCGACGTCGAGCGACTCGTCGTCGATGCGGGCGTGGAAGTCGTCGCTGTTCTCGAACACCACCGCGCGGCCGGTGTGCTTCATCAGCGCCGGCGTGGCGGCGCTGGGCTTGATCACGGCGCCGCGCGGCGCCAGGTTGCCCTTGAGCACCGCGATGCCGGCGTTGGGCTTGAAGGGCTCGGCGAAGGGGCGGATCACGTCGGCGTTCCAGTTGCTGGCGTCGGCGACGTTCTCGCCGATCGTGCGGCCGTTGGCGGTGATCGCGTCGCGGTGCAGCAGCGGCAGGATCTCGCGCAGCACCGCGGGCAGCCCCCCGGCGTAGCAGAAGTCCTCCATCAGGTACTTGCCCGAGGGCTGCAGGTTCACCAGGCAGGGCAGCGTGCTGGCCAGGCGGTCGAAGTCGTCGACCGTCAGCGGCACGCCGATGCGGCCGGCGATGGCGATCAGGTGGATGACGGCGTTGGTGCTGCCGCCGATGGCGGCCAGCGTGCGGATGGCGTTCTCGAAGGCCTCGCGGGTGAGGATCTTCGACAGCAGCAGGTCCTCGTGGACCATCTCGACGATGCGCCGGCCGGCTGCGCGCGCCAGCACGTTGCGCCGGCCGTCGACGGCCGGGTAGGCCGCGTTGCCGGGCAGGCCCACGCCCAGTGCCTCGACCATCGAGGCCATGGTGCTGGCCGTGCCCATGGTCATGCAGTGGCCGTGGCTGCGGTGCATGCAGCTCTCGGCCTCGAAGAAGTCCTTCAGCGCCAGGGTGCCGGCGCGCACCTGCTCGCTCATGCTCCACACGCCGGTGCCCGAGCCCAGTTCCTGGCCGCGCCACTTGCCGCTGAGCATGGGCCCGCCGCTGACGCCGATGGTGGGCAGGTTCACGCTGGAGGCGCCCATCAGCAGGCTGGGCGTGGTCTTGTCGCAGCCGAACAGCAGCACGACGCCGTCGACCGGGTTGCCGCGGATCGACTCCTCGACGTCCATGCTGGCGAGGTTGCGGTACAGCATGGCCGTGGGCCGCATCAGCGTCTCGCCCAGCGACATCACCGGGAACTCCAGCGGGAAGCCGCCGGCCTCGTAGACGCCGATCTTGACCTGCTCGGCCAGCGTCCGGAAGTGCGAGTTGCAGGGCGTGAGCTCGCTGAAGGTGTTGCAGATGCCGATGACGGGCCGGCCGTCGAACTGGTCGTGCGGGATGCCCTTGCCCTTGACCCAGCTGCGGTAGGCGAAGCCGTCGCGGTCCTGCCGGCCGAACCACTGCTGGCTGCGGAGATCCTGGGGCTTCTTGCGCGGAGGCTGGGTCATGGTCGGGGGCGGGCCGGGGTTTGTCCGGAGGGACGGCGCGCACGCGGGAAATACTATGGTATGACGATTGAACGCCCACCCGTGGAATCCCCAGGAGAACCCGCCTTGAGCGACGCCTCGTCCGACATCCCCGTGCTGGCTGCGGCCAAGCTGTCGCCGCTGTACACGGCGCTGCTGGCCGCGCGCTTCACGCTGCTCGACCGCCTGCACCAGGCCGACCCGGCGGCCTTCGAGCGCCTGGCGCCGACGGTGCGCGCGGTGGCCGCCAGCGGCGACTCGGCGGTGCCGGGCGAGCTGATCGCGCGGCTGCCGGCGCTGGAGATCATCTCGGTCATGGGCGTGGGCTACGACGGCGTCGACCTGCCCGCCGCGCTGGCCCGCGGCGTGATGGTGACCCACACGCCCGACGTGCTCAACGACGAGGTCGCCGACACCGCGCTCGGCCTGATGCTGTGCGCCGCGCGGCAGCTGCCGCAGGCCGACCGCTGGGTGCGCGAGGGCCGCTGGGAGCGCGAGGGCCCCATGCCGCTGGCGCGGAAGATGAGCGGGGCCCGGCTCGGCCTGGTGGGCATGGGCCGCATCGCCAAGGCGATCGCGCAGCGCGCGCAGGCCTTCGGCATGTCGATCGCCTACACCGCGCGCAGCGCCAAGCCCGAGCTGCCCTACCGCCACGTCGCCACGCCGGCAGCGCTGGCCGCCGAGGTCGACTTCCTGGTCGTCATCACGCCCGGCGGCGCCGGCACCCGTCACCTGATCGACGCCGCGGTGCTGCAGGCGCTGGGGCCGAAGGGCATCCTGGTCAACGTGGCGCGCGGCTCGGTCGTCGACGAGGCGGCGCTGATCGACGCGCTGGAGCGCGGCGTGATCGGCGGTGCGGCGCTCGACGTGTTCGAGGACGAGCCGCGGGTGCCCGAGCGGCTGCGGGCCCTGCCGCACGTGGTGCTGGCGCCGCACGTGGGCAGCGCCACCACGCAGACGCGGCAGGCCATGGCCGACCTGGCGTTCGACAACCTGGTGTGCCACTTCGGCGGCCGGCCGGTGCGCACGCCGGTGCCCGAGTGCCGGGCGGCGGGCCGCTGATGGCCGCCGCACTCGTCTTCGAGCCGGCGGCGCTGCAGGCCGCCGTGGCGGCGGTGATCGCCGGCTTCGGCAGCGCGCCCGCCGAGTGCGACGAGGTGGCGCGCAACCTGGTCGAGGCCAACCTCGCCGGGCACGATTCGCACGGCGTGGGCATGGTGCCGCGCTACGTCGAGGGCTTCCTCGAGGGCGGGCTCACGCCCAACGCGCGGGTGCGCGTCGAGGTCGACTCCGGGCCCCTGCTGCGCCTGGACGGGCAGGCGGGCTTCGGGCAGGTGATCGGCCGCGAAGCCATGGCGATGGGCATCGAGCGTGCCCGCGCGCACGGCCTTTGCGCCGTGGCGCTGGGCAACTCGCACCACCTCGGGCGCATAGGCGCCTGGGCCGAGCAGGCCGTGGCCGCGGGGCTGGTGTCGATCCACTTCGTCAACGTCGTCGCCCGGCCCATCGTCGCGCCGCACGGCGGCGCCGACGCGCGCTTCGGCACCAACCCCTTCACCGCCGGCGTGCCGCTGCGCGGCCGCCCGCCGATGATCCTGGACTTCGCCACCAGCATGATCGCGCAGGGCAAGACCCGCGTCGCCCACAACAAGGGCGAGCCGGTGCCGGAGGGCTGCCTGATCGACGACCAGGGCCGCCCGACGACCGACCCGCGCTGGTCGGTGATCGAGCCGCCGGGCGCGATCCTGCCCTTCGGCCTGCACAAGGGCTACGGGCTGGCCGTGCTGTGCGAACTTCTGGGCGGCGCGCTGGCGGGCGGCCAGGCCGGCCACCGCGATCAGGGCGCGCGGCGGCGCGTGCTCAACGGCATGCTCAGCGTGCTGATCGACCCGCGCGCGCTGGGCGACCTCGACCGCTTCGAGTCCGAGGCGCTGGACTTCGCCGCCTGGGTGACGGCCTCGCCCCCGCGCGAGGGCTTCGGCCCGGTGCAGATCGCCGGCGACCCCGAGCGGGCGCTGCGCGAGCGCCGCCGGCGCGAGGGCATCCCGGTGGACGCCGAGACCTGGCGGCAGATCCTCGAGGGCGGTGAGCGCCTGGGTGTGCCGGCCGAGGCCGTGGGCCGGCTCGGCCGGCCCGCCGCCGCCTGACCGGGCCAACCCGAAAAGGGTAAGTCCGGACGGGGGTGCGCTTCAATCGTCATACCATAGAAACAGACCCGCATCTGCCGGGCGCTTGACCAACGAGCACAGGAGACACGCGCATGCAACGCAGGAATTGGTGTTTGAGCGCCGCAGTCGCGGCGGTGATGAGCGCGGCGGCCTTCGCCGCCGGTCCGGCCCTCGCGCAGCAGAAGGTCACGGTCTGGTGGGAGAAAGGCTTCTACAAGGCCGAGGACGACGCGCTGTTCGCGATGATCAAGAAGTTCGAGGACAAGACCAAAATCAAGGTCGACCTCAGCTTCTACGCCACGCAGGAGATCATCCCCAAGAGCGTGGCTGCGCTCGAGGCCAACAACCCGCCCGACGTCGCCTTCGGCAACGTGTTCGACTTCCAGGCCACCGGCAAGTGGGCCTTCGAGGGCAAGCTCGAGGACATCACCAGCGTCATCGACCCGATCCGCAACCGCTTCGAGCCGCGTGCGCTGTCCACCACCTTCCTGCTGAACGGCGCCGAGCAGAAGCGGGCCTACTACGCGTTCCCGGTGCGCCAGCAGACCATGCACATCCAGTACTGGAAGGACATGCTGGCCGAGGCGGGCTTCAAGGAAAGCGACATCCCGAAGACCTGGAAGGCCTACTGGGAGTTCTGGTGCGACAAGGTGCAGCCCGCCTACCGCCAGAAGTCGGGCAACCGGGCCTTCGGCACCGGCTTCCCGATGGGCGTGGACTCCAGCGACGCCTTCTACTCGTTCCTGACCTTCATGGACGGCTACAACGTCTCGCTGGTCAGCGACAGCGGCAAGCTGCTCGTCGACGACCCCAAGACGCGCGCCGGCCTGATCGCCGCGATGAACGACTACACCGCCGTGTACGCCAAGGGCTGCACGCCGCCGTCGTCGACCGCCTGGAAGGACCCGGACAACAACAACGCCTTCCACAACAAGACCATCATCCTGACGCACAACGCGACGATCTCGATCGTGGCCAAGCACCTGGACGACATGAACAACCAGGCGCTGACCGAGGCGCAGCGCGCGCAGGCCCGCAAGAACTACACCGAGCTGATCGCCACGGCCGGCTTCCCGACCAAGCCTGACGGCACGAAGTTCACCTACCGCGCCGCGGTCAAGACCGGCGTCGTGTTCAAGGACGCCAAGAACAAGGACGCGGCCAAGCAGTTCGTCTCGTTCCTGCTCGAGGATGCGAACCTCACGCCCTACATCGAGGGCTCGCTCGGCCGCTGGTACCCGGTCACCAAGGCCGGCCAGGCCTCGAAGTTCTGGACCAGCGACCCGCACCGCCTCATCGTCCACAACCAGTTCCAGGCCGGCACGACGCCCTTCGAGTTCACGAAGAACTTCCGCTTCACGCAGCTCAACATGGAGAACGTGTGGGCCAAGGCGATGAACCGCGTCCTGTCCGAGAAGTGGACGACCGAGCGCGCGGTCGACGAGATGATCGCGCGCATCAAGACGGTGGCGTCGAACTGAACCGACGCTGACCGGTCGCCGCCCGCCGATCCGCGCCCGCGGTCGGCGGCGGCCCCACCGCCGCGCGCATGAGCACCGCCACCACCGCCGCCGCCCGCCCCCCCGGGCCGGCGCGCCGGGCCACCACGTCCTGGGAGTTCTGGGGCCGGGTCCTCGTGATCCCGTACCTGCTGATCTTCGTGGTGTTCGTGGTGTACCCGGTGGGCTACGGCCTGTGGCTGGCCCGCAACCCGCAGAGCTACGCCAAGCTCTTCGAGGACCCGATCTTCTTCCGCACGGCGGTCAACACGGTGGTGTTCCTGCTGGTGGCGGTGAACCTGAAGATGATCATCGCGCTCGGCCTGTCGGGCTTCTTTGTGCAGAGCCGGTGGTGGATCAAGATCACCGCGCTGGTGTTCATCCTGCCGTGGGCGGTACCGTCGATCCCGACCATCCTGTCGGTGCGCTTCATGCTCAACCCCGAGTGGGGGGTCATCAACACCACCATCTTCAAGCTGACGGGACTGGACGGCCCGAACTGGCTGAACGACCCGACGATGGCGCTAGGCTTCTCGATGCTGATGCACATCTGGAAGAGCCTGCCGTTCTGGACGCTGATCTTCGTCGCCGGACGCCTGGCCATCCCGTCGGAGCAGTACGAGGCGGCCAGCGTCGACGGGGCCAGCCGCTGGCAGAAGGTCCGCCACATCACCTGGCCCTCGATGGCGGCGCTGTACTTCACCTCGACCATCCTGTCGATGATCTGGACGCTCGGCGACTTCAACAGCGTCTACCTGCTCACCGGCGGCGGGCCGGCCGACCTGACGCACGTGCTGGCCACGCTGGGCATCCGCTACCTGCGGCTGGACCAGCTCGAGCTGGCGATGGCCAGCATCGTGGTGGCCATGCCGCTGGTGCTGCCGCTGGTCTACGTGATGATGAAGAGGCTGTCCAAGTGAAGCTGTCCTGGCGCAAGGCCGGCCGCGAGGCGCAGCTGCTGCTGGTGGGCATCCCGGTGCTGCTGTGGACGCTGATCCCCGTCTACCACCTGCTGCTGTTCGCGATCAGCCCCCCGGGCAAGGCGACCTCGGGCCGCCTGTGGCCGCAGGACCCCACCTTCCAGAACTTCGACATCGTGCTCAACCAGAAGCACTTCTACCTGACGCACTTCTGGGTCCAGATCGGCAACTCGCTGCTCATCGCGGTGGCCACCGGCCTGATCACGCTGTTCGTGGCCACCAGCGCCGCGTTCGCGATCAGCCGCCTGAAGGTGCGAGGCGGGCGCACGGTGCTCAACCTCGCGCTGTTCACCTATTTCATCCCGGCGGCTTTCCTGGCGGTGCCGATGTACAAGACCATGGCGGTCTACGGCCTTCTGAACAACCGCTGGTCGATGATCCTCGCGATGGTGACCATCGCCTCGCCCTACTGCATCTGGGTGCTCAAGCAGGCCAGCGACAAGCTGCCCTGGGAGCTCGACGAGGCCGCGCGCATCGATGGCGCGACGCCGCTGCAGCTGTTCCGCCTGGTCTACCTGCCGCTGATGGTGCCGTCCCTCGTGGCGGTGGGCACCTACTCGCTGCTGCTGGCGTGGAACGAGTACCTCTACGGCTTCCTGCTGCTGTCCAAGGAGGTCGAGATCCCGCTCGCGGTGGCGCTGGGCAACTTCCTCAACGCCGACGATTCGCCCTGGGAGATCCTCATGGCGACCGGCTTCATCTACGCGCTGCCGCCGGCGGCCATCTACTACGCGTTCAAGCGCTACATGGTGAGCGGCCTGACGGCCGGCGCCGTGAAGAGTTGAGAAGCTGTGAACGAGTCCGCCACGCCCGCTCAACCCGCCCGACAAGCCCGGCTCGTCGTTGCAAATGCTCGCCATGGCTCGGGCCATGGCTGCGCTTTGCGCCTAGATCCAGGCTCGCCGGGCGGTCTGCTCGGTCGCGCCGGATTCATTCACAGCTTCTGAGGGGCCCCCATGGCAGCGGTCGAGTTCAGGAAGGTGTTCAAGACCTACGGCGGCAAGGTCAAGGTCATCCACGGCATCGAGTTCGCCATCCGTGACGGCGAGTTCGTCGTGCTGGTGGGCCCCAGCGGCTGCGGCAAGAGCACGCTGCTGCGCATGCTGGCGGGGCTGGAGGAGATCACCGGCGGCGAGATCCTGATCGACGGCCGTGTCGTCAACGACCTCGAGAGCAAGGACCGCGACATCGCGATGGTGTTCCAGAGCTACGCGCTGTACCCCCACATGACGGTGCGCGAGAACATGGGCTTCAGCCTGAAGCTGCGCAAGGCGCCGGCGGCGCAGATCGGCGAGCGCGTGGCCGAGGCGGCGCGCATCCTGAACCTCGACGCGCTGCTCGAGCGCTACCCGCGCGAGCTCTCGGGCGGCCAGCGCCAGCGCGTGGCCATGGGCCGCGCGATCGTGCGCGACCCCAAGGTGTTCCTGTTCGACGAGCCGCTGTCCAACCTCGACGCCAAGCTGCGCGTGGCGATGCGCTCCGAGATCAAGGCGCTGCACCAGCGCCTGAAGACCACCACCGTCTACGTCACGCACGACCAGATCGAGGCCATGACCATGGCCGACCGCATCGTGGTCATGCACGACGGCGTCATCGAGCAGATCGGCACGCCGCTGGAGCTGTTCGACCGGCCGCAGAACCTGTTCGTCGCGCAGTTCATCGGCTCGCCCGCGATGAACGTCTTCGCGGGGCGCGTGCAGGGCGGCGCGGTCGACGCGCTGGGAGCGCGCTGGCCGCTGCCGCCCGGCGTGCAGGCGGCCGACGGGCAGGACGTGCAGTACGGCGTGCGGCCGGGCGACCTGGAACTCGCCGCGGAGGGCACGCCGGCCCGGGTGGTCGTGGTCGAGCCCACGGGCGCCGAGACCGAACTGCTGCTCGAACTCGGCGGCCAGACGCTGACGCTGGTGCTGCACGGCCGCACCGACGCCCGGCCCGACGACACCGTGCACCTTCGCCTGGACGCCGCGAAGGCCCATGTCTTCGACGCGCGCAGTGGCCAGCGCCTGGGCTGAGGGCCGAGCAGCCAGGATGGGCCCGATGCAAGACGAGCGATCCGCACCACCGGCGCGCATCCTCGTCATGGGCGTGTGCGGCAGCGGCAAGACCACCGTCGGCCAGGCGCTGGCCCGGGCACTGGGCCTGCCCTTCGTCGAGGGCGACGAGCTGCACCCCAGCGACAACGTCGCGCGCATGGCCGCCGGCATCCCGCTGACCGACGATGACCGCCGCGGCTGGCTCGATGCCATCGCCGCGCGGCTGGACGACGCCGCGGCCCGCGCGCAGGG
>JBKDQY010000010.1:0-4702 GCA_046341655.1 Betaproteobacteria bacterium
GAGGTGCTGCGCTGGCGCCGCGACGCGCCGGGCTTCGACCCCGAGGCCGAGTTCGAGCGGCTGCGCCCCGACGCCGTGGCCCACCTGGGCATGGGCGACGCCGCCGGCTGCGGCCGCCTGGCTGCGCTCGCGCGCCGCGCCGGGCTGCCCTTCCTGTTCACCAGCACGGCCATGGTGTTCCACCACGTGCCCGACGGCCCGCACCAGCCGGGCCACACCCGCAACGCCGTCGATCCGTACGGGCGCTACAAGATCGAGGCCGAGGACGCCGTGCAGGCCGCCCACCCCGGCGCGGCCATCGCCCGGCTGGGCTGGCAGATCGGCGCCGAGCCGGTGGGCAACAACATGCTGGCGGCGCTGGACGGCTGGCAGGGCGGGCAGGGCGAGGTGGCCGCCAGCCGCGCCTGGATTCCGGCCTGCTCGTTCATGGAGGACACCGCCGAAGCCCTGCTGGGGCTGCTGGGCTTGCCGGGGGTGCACCACCTCGACAGCAACGCGCAGGACGCCTGGAACTTCCACGAGATCGTGCTGGCACTGCGCGAGCGCTTCGGGCGCGCGCACTGGCGCGTGCGCGTGCACGCCGACTACGCGCACGACCAGCGGCTGCTCGGCGGCCCGGCGCTGCCGCCGCTGTCGGCGCGCCTGCGGCGGCCGGCCGCCGACGCTGCCCAGGCGGGCTGAGAAGCCGCGGGCGAGCGGGCGCGCGCGCCGCGTCGCGGCAGAATCCGGGCCATCCCAGCACCGAGACGAGCCGCGCCATGGAAGTCCCCGTCCTCGAAACACCCCCCGCGACCAAGGTGCACCTGATCGGCGGCGAGAAGGGCGGCGTCGGCAAGTCGATGGTGGCGCGGCTGCTGGCGCAGCACTTCATCGACCAGGAACTGCCCTGGATCGGCTTCGACACCGACCGCTCGCACGGCTCGCTGATGCGCTTCTACACCGACTACGCCAGCCCCGTGCTGGTGGACCGCTACGAGGCGCTGGACAAGATCATCGAGAGCGCGGTCGAGCAGCCCGGTCGCCGCGTGCTAGTGGACCTGGCCGCGCAGACGCACGACCCGCTCGTGAAGTGGATGGACGAGTCCGGCGTGCTCGACATGGCCGACCTCTCCGGCCTGGTGCTGCAGTACTGGCACGTCATGGACGCCGGCCGCGACTCGGTGGACCTGCTGGAGCGGCTGCTCGACCGCTTCGGCCAGCGCCTGCACTACGTGCTGGTGCTCAACGAGCTGCGGGGCGACGACTTCGGCATGCTCGAGCGCTCGGGCCAGCTCGACCGCGCGCTGGGGCTGGGCGCCCGGACGGTGCGCATCCGCCGCCTTCACGACGCCGTGGTGCAGAAGATCGACGCGCGCAACGCCAGCTTCTGGTCGGCGCGCCACCTCACGGGCCTGGACGGCCCGGGCCTGGGGTTGATGGAACGCCAGCGCCTGAAGATGTGGCTGGCCCACGCCGGCAGCGAGCTGGCCCGGGCCGGGCCCTGATCAGCCCTCGCGCGCGAGGCGTTCGCTCTTCCAGTAGACGTCGTCGCCGCCCAGCCCGTCGAGGTTGGCGCGGTTGAGCACGCGCGCCAGCACGAACATCAGGTCCGACAGGCGGTTGAGGTACTGGCGAGGCGCGTCGTTGACGGCTTCCGCCCCGGACTCGGCGTTCGCCAGCGCCACCAGGCTGCGCTCGGCGCGGCGCGCCACCGTGCGGCTCACGTGGGCCAGCGCGGCGCTGCGCGTGCCCGCCGGCAGGATGAACTCCTTCAGGCGCGGCAGCTGCTCGTTGTAGTGGGCCAGCGCCTCGTCCAGCCGCAGCACGGCGGCGTCCTTCAACAGCACGAAGCCGGGGATCGACAGCTCGCCGCCCAGGTTGAACAGCTCGTGCTGGATGGTGACGAGCAGTTCGCGCACGTCGGCCGGCAGCGGCTCGGCCAGCAACACGCCCAGGCTGGAGTTGAGCTCGTCGACATCGCCCATGGCGGCGACGCGCAGGTGGCTCTTGGGCACGCGCGTGCCGTCGCCCAGGCCGGTGGTGCCGTCGTCTCCGGTGCGGGTGGCGATCTGGGTGAGGCGGTTGGCCATGGTGGGATCCGGGGTTCGGCAAAAGCGCGGTATTGCACCATCTCCCGCATGATCCTGCCGGCGCGGGGTACGGGGTCGGCCGGCCCGGGCTGGAGACCGAGCCGGCGCCTCGGGGACCGAGTTCAGTCGCCGGGGCTGAAGATCCACAGCAGCACGTAGGTCACGAATCGTCAGTTCCCGCCGAAAGGGAGGGGGTTTCAGCTTTGCGGCTGCAGCGTGTACTCGACCCGGTCCGAGCCCTTCTGGCCTCCGCCCGAGGCGCGGTTGGTGCCGATGCGCCGCGTGGCCACCATGCGTTCGCCGATCACGGCGAAGACTTGCTCCTCGGTGTTCTCCCACTCGAAGCTGACGACGACGAAGGCTCTGCCTTCCACGCGCTGGCGCTTGCGGCTGGCCAGCGGCACGCCATCGGCCCCCAGCCACACCTCCAGGGTGGACTCGTGCTTCTTGACGTGCTTGTCCTTCTTGGCCGGGGGCAGGTCGAAGACCAGTGCGCGGGCCGGGCGGCCCTGCCAGGGCTCCTGGCGCTCGGCGATGAACACGGCCTTGGCAAGGTCGCGCTGCAGGCTCTCGGCTGCACGCGACAGCTCGCTCACGTCGCTGAAGCCCAGGCCTCGCAGCCCGGTGGCGGTGGGCGCCGGGGCCTTGGGGTTGGCGGCGCGTGCGGCGTCTTCCTGAGCGGCCCTGCTCAGCGCCGCCTGCGGGTAGCTCAGGCGCAGGCCCTGCGCGCCGTCTTCCAGCTGCACGGTGGCCAGGCCGGTGCTGGCTTCGCTGTCCTCGCCGTCGGAATTGCGGCTCTCACTCTTGAGCTGCACCGAGGCCTTCAGCGGCGTGTGGCCGGCCAGGCGGGCAAGGGTGTCGCGCAGTTCCTGCAGCGGGCTGGCATGCAGCGGCATGGCCAGCAGCAGCGCACTGGCGAAGACAAGGGCGGTCTTGGGCATGGCCTGCATTCTGCAAAGCGCCGCAACGCAAGGCCCGCGGCATGCGACCGTCTGCACTTCGCGGGGGGCGAAGCGCGTGCTTCCGGGTGCAGCCGGCACGGCAACGCAGCGCATCCCCGGCGGCGCTTGGGATGGGGCGTCTAGGCGGCGCTCGCCGCCCGCCGCTGGCTCGCCCCCAGCCACCCCAGCGCCAGGCCCAGCAGCGCCAGCGGCACGAGCGAGCCCAGGTTCAGCAGCGTCCAGCCCTGCGTGGTGATGAGCGCGCCCGCGCTCACCGAGCTCAGCGCCATGGTCCAGAACACGCAGGCGTCCATGAAGCCCTGGGCGCGCGTCTTCTCCTCGGGGCGGTAGGTCTGCGTGAGCAGCGTGCTGCCGCCGGTGTAGAGGAAGTTCCAGCCCACGCCCAGGGCCGCCAGCGCGACGAGGAACTGCATCAGCTCCACGCCCGACAGCGCCACCGCCACGCACACGATGTTGAGCAGCAGCCCCACGGCCATCACCGGCAGGGCCCCGAATCGCCTGATGAGGCTGCCGGTGAAGAAGCTGGGCACGAACATGCCCAGCACGTGCCACTCCAGCACCAGCGCCGCGCTCTCGAAGGGGTGCTGGCACTGTTGCATGGCGATCGGCGTGGCGGCCATCAGCAGGTTCATGACGCCGTAGCCCAGCGCCGCCGCCATCACGGCCACCACGAAGGCCGGCTGGCGCGCCAGCTCGGCGATGGGGCGCCCGGCCGGCGCGCCCGCCACCGGCGCGGGCAAGGCCGGGAAGCGGATGAAACCCATCACCACCAGGCCCACCAGCGCCACGCCCACCAGCGCCAGGTAGGCGCCCACGAAGGGCGTGGCGAACCAGCCGCGCGTGGCGCTGGCCAGGTTGGGCCCGAGGAACGCACCGAGCACGCCGCCGGCCAGCACCCACGACAGCGCGCGCTCGCGGAAGGCCGGCGCTGCCAGCTCGATGCCGGCGAAGCGGTAGAGCTGGCCGTTGGCGCTGTAGAAGCCGGCCACCACGGTGGAGGCCACCAGCAACCAGAAGCTGCCGATGCCGACGGCCAGCGCGCACGAGGCCGCCGAGGCCGCGGCCACGACCAGGCCGATCTGGAAGCTGCGCTGCCGGCCCAGCCGCGCCTGCAGCCTCGCCACCGGCATGGCCGACAGCGCCGCGCCGACCACGTAGCCCGTCACCGGCAGCGTCGCCATCCAGCCCCAGGGCGCCAGCTGCAGGCCCACCAGGCCGTTGATGGCGATGAAGGTGACGTTGTTGGTGAGGAACAGCGCCTGGCAGAAGGCCAGCAGCAGCAGGTTGCGGTTCACGCCGTCGGTCGGGGGTGGGGAGGCGCCGATGATGGCAGCAGCCGGCGGCCGGCGGAAAACGCGGCAGTGCATCGCACAAGTGCACGCCCGGCCGCCGCGATCGGGCAGCACGCGCCCCCCGGCCGACGTCGGCCCTGCTTATGATGGCCCGCCTCGCAAAGGGGCAATCCGCCCACCCGCCCACCCACAGCAGGAGTCGACGCATGGCCCTCATGGACTTCCTCAAGAAGCAGTACATCGACGTCATCGAATGGGTCGAGGACGGCGACGGCACCCTGGCCTGGCGCTACCCGATCGCCGACCGCGAGATCCAGTACGGCGGCTCGCTGACGGTGCGCGAGTCGCAGATGGCGGTGTTCGTCAACGAGGGCAAGGT
>JBKDQY010000011.1:0-2884 GCA_046341655.1 Betaproteobacteria bacterium
CGTGGCGCTGACGGTCAGCGTGCTGCCCAGGCTGTAGGTTCCGGCCAGCAGCGTGATGACGTCGCCGGCACTGGTGCCATTCGCCGCCAGCACCGCCTCGCGCAGCGAGATGACGCCGTCCGGGCCGGGGTTTGCCAGCAGCGCGGCGATCGAGGTCGCGGTGCTGTCGGCGACGTCGGTGAACACGGTCGGCGTCACCGAAGCCAGCGTGTGGGTCCAGGCCGTCGCCGCCAGCGGCGCCGCGGGGGCGACCTCGCCGAGCGTGACCTCCAGCGCCCAGTCACCCCCCTGCGCCGCGGCGCCGGTGGCGTCGGCGCTGGCGGCCACGTCCACGTCCAGCGCGTCGCGCAGGCCGGCCAGCAGCCGCTGGCCCGCAGCGGAGCCCGCCAGGTCGCAGCCGTAGAGCAGCAGGTCGCCGTCGGCCGTGAAGCCGCTGCTCCAGCGCGCCAGTTCGTCGCGGCGGGCCTGCAGCGTGGCCTCGTCGAGCCAGCGGTCACCCGCGGTCGTGCCCAGGTCCACGCGGCCCGGCGCGGCGTGGCTCACCAGGTGCACGGCGTCGAAGGGGCGGCCGGCCTGCGCCAGCCGCTCGCCGATCTGGGCCAGCGCGTCGCGGTCGGCGGCGAGCGTCAGCACCTCGACGTCGCCGGGGCTCGCCGCCCGCAGACCGGCCACCAGCTGCGCGCTGTCGGGCAGGTTCGCCGCCACGACGATCAGCGCCCGCGGCGCGGCCGTGGTCACGTCGGCGCCGGTGAGCGCCGCCAGGCCGGCCGCGGACTCGGGGCTGCCGGGCAGCAGCAGCCGCGCGCCGGGCGCCAGGGCCTGGCCCCAGGCCGCCAGCTCGCCGGCCCGCGCCAGCAGGGTCGGCGCATCCAGCGCGGCAGCCCCGAGCTGCAGCGTGCCGTCGACGCTGCGGCCCACCAGGTGCAGCGCGCCGACGTCGGCCCGGCCGCGCAGCAGCTCGGTGGCCCGGGCGATACCGTCTTCATCGGCGCGCAGCGTCACGATCTCCAGCGGCTGCCCGGCCTGCTGCCGCGCCTGCAGTTCGGCCAGCCGGCCGTCGGTGGCGGGCAGCAGGCCGTCGACGAGCGCGACTTCGGTGCGCGGCGCGGCCTGCAGCGGCGTGGCCTGCAGCGCGGGCGCATCCAGGCGCCGCTCGTCGAAGACGCCGGCCACGCCGATCGCCCCGCCCGTGGCGGCGGCGGCAAAGTCGGCCGAGTACAGCAGCCGCGGCTCGACGGGCTCGATCACGAAGCGCCGGCGCGGCGCCCGCACCGGCACCGGACCTGCGGCCGCCGTGCCGCTGCTGCGGACGGGGGGCTTGCTGGGCATGAGGCTGCAGGCTGGCGAACGCGGGCTGCGCCCGCGCTCAGCCGCGCCCGCCCGGCAGCTCGGCCTGGGCGGCGCTCTCCACCAGGGTGCAGCGCGCCCCGGCGGGCAGGCGCTGCTGCGGGTTGGGCAGGCTCAGCCGCACCCGGAAGGTGTTGCTGGCGGCGTCGATGACGCGGTCGACGTGCGTGACCTGCGCCGCCACGGGCTTGACGCCGGCCAGCTCGGGCTGCAGTTGCAGCCGGTCGCCCACGGCGTACTGGCCGAAGCGCGTGGCCGGCACCAGCAGGTCCACGCGCAGCGGGTCCAGCGAGACCAGGCGCAGCAGCGGGCGGTCCTCGACGCGCTCGCCGGGCTGGCGGTAGCGCTCGACGATGGTGCCGCTGAACGGCGCGCGCACCACGCGCTGGTTGACCTGCGCGCGCACCACCTCCAGGTCGGTGGCGAGCACGTCGCGCTGGCTGCGGCTCTGCACCAGCTTCTGCTCGGCCAGCCGCAGCTCGGTGTGCGACTGCTCCACGGCCAGGGGCGAGATGAAGCCCTGCTCGAGCAGCTCGCGCGAGCGCGCGTGCCGCTGCCGCGCCAGCTCCAGCGAGGCCTCGGCCGCGCGCACCTCGGCCTCGATGCTCCAGCGGGCGCGGGCCGCGCGCTCGCCGGCCGCCTCGACCTCGCTGCGCAGCGCCACCAGCCGCTGGCCTTCGCGCACGGTGTCGCCGACGTCGACGGCGACCTCCTCGATGACGCCCGTCACCGGCGAGCCGATGTCGGCCACCCGGTTCGGGCTGATCAGGCAGCCGACCGTGGGCGCCACGGCCCTGGGCGGTGGGCTGCTGCGGCCCGGCACCGACAGGGTGCCCTGCATCACCGTGGGCGGCGCGTTGGCGGGCGCGACCGCAGCGGACGGCTGCGCCTGCGTGGCGCCCAGGCCCTGCAGCGACAGCAGCAGCCCGCAGGCCACCCGGCCAAGGCCGCAGCGGCGGGCGCGAGCGCGGCGCGGGCGCGTGCTGGGTGTGGGCTGCAGGCTCGTCATCGTCAATCCTCGTGGTTCGGGGACCGCCCGGTGCGGTGCTGCCAGTGGAGGTCCTGTTCGATTTCGGCACGCCGCAGGCGGAACTGAAGGGCGTCTTGCCGAGACTGGCGCCACGCGAACCAGCGCGGCGCGAGCCGGCCGGCCTGCAGCCAGCGGTCCGCCGCGGCCGCCCAGCCGCTGCCCGGCTGCCAGGCCGGCGCGTCGAGGGCGCGCCACACCTCAGCCGTGACGGGCTCTCCCTGACGGCCCGCGCGCCCGATCACCTGGCGCTCCAGGCGCGCGCTGGGGTTGTCCTGGCAGCACAGCACGTGCAGGCCGCCCCGCGCCGCCCCGCCGGGGCCGGGCCCGCTGTCGGTGCCGCGGCCGGCCCTGGGGGTGGCCCCGGTGACGGCGCCGGCCCCGCCGGCGCGGGCCACCCCCTCGGCCTCGGCGGCGCCGTGGCGGGCGACGAGCCCCACGTCCCCGACGCCGGCCGCGGCGCACGCCTCGCTCAGGGCCTCGGAGGCCCGCACCGAGCCCGTGGCCACC
>JBKDQY010000012.1:0-21888 GCA_046341655.1 Betaproteobacteria bacterium
CCGCGGCGGGCACGGCCGCGTGGCCTGGGTGCCCGAGGTGTTGCGCGAGTGGTGCGACGCCAACGGCCGCACGCCCCGAGTGCACGAGCAGGACGCCATCCTGCACGCGCAGCACGAGCGCATCGCCGAGGCCGCGGCCACGCACGACTGGGTGGTGTGCGACACCACGGCCCTGATGACGGCCGTCTACAGCACGCTGGTCTTCGGTGACGAGGGTCTGCAGGCCCGCGCTGCCGCGCTGCACGCACGCAGTGCGGCGGTCACGCTGCTCACGGCGCTGGACCTGCCCTGGGTGCCCGACGGCCACCAGCGCGACGGCCCGCAGGTGCGCGAGCCGGTGGACACGCTGCTGCGCACGCTGATGCGCCGCCACGGCCTGGCCTTCAGCATCGTGGCCGGACAGGGCGAGCAGCGCGTGCAGCGGGCGCTCGATGCCGTGCGCCCGCACCTGAAGGCCGCGCCCGAGGGCGGCCTGTTCACGGGCCTGGCGGCGGGCCGCCCGGCACGCGCGCGCTGGGCCTGCGAGTGCTGCGTGCCCGAGGCCGAGCGCGCGCTGCTGGCGGCGCGGCGCGCCCTCTGAGCGTCTGCGCACCGGCCCGGCGCTACTGCACCTGCGCGCTGCCCGGCGGCAGCTCGCGGCCCGGCGTGAACAGCTCGCCCACGTCCACCGCGTCGAAGCGGTAGACGGCGCCGCAGAAGTCGCATCCCACCTCGACCTCGCCACGTTCGGCGATCAGGCTGTCGCTCTCCTCGCGGCCCAGCCCGACCAGCATGCCGGCCACGCGGCCGCGCGAGCAGGTGCAGGAAAAGCGCGGGGTCAGCGGCTCGAACAGCCGCACCGACTCTTCCCAGAACAGCCGGCGCAGCACGGTCTGCGGTTCGAGGCCGACGAGCTCCTCGCGCGTGAGCGTGGCCGCCAGCAGGGCGATGCGGTTGAAGCCCTCGTGGATGCCGATCTCGTCTTCGTTGCGCAAGCCGCGCTGCCCTTCGAGGTTGCCCTCGCCCTGCACCGGCAGGCGCTGGATCAGCAGCCCGGCGGCCACGCGGTCGTCGGCGGCCAGCACCAGCCGCGTGTCGAGCTGCTCGCTCTGCAGCATGTAGTGCTCCAGCACCTGCTCCAGGCGCTGCAGCGGCTCGCGGCGGTCGCCGTGCAGCGGAACGATGCCCTGGTAGGGCTGCTGGCCGGGCAGGCGGTCCTTGGGGTCCAGCGTGATGGCGCAGCGGCCCTGGCCGTGCACGTTGAGCATGGCCTCGAGCTGCGCGCCCGCGGGCACCGCGCCCACGAGCTTGGCCGTGGCGCGGAAGCCCAGGTCGGGCTGCGCCTCGGCCACGGCCAGCTTCACGGGCCCGTCGCCGAACACCTGCAGCACCAGCGAGCCGTTGAACTTGATGTTGGCCTGCATCAGCACCGCCGCGGCCGCCATCTCGCCGAGCAGGCCGCGCAGCTCGGGCGGGTGCGGCTCGGCGCGGCGCGCCAGCGCCTCCTGCCAGCTGCCCTCCAGGCGCACCAGCATGCCGCGCACCGGCAGGCCCTCGAACAGGAACTTCAGGCAGGTGTCCACGCGCTCCGCTCAGGCGATGCGCGAGAGGGTGTCGCGGTGACGCCGCGCCTTCTCGACGTAGCCGAGCGCCGACAGGCGCAGCCGCGCCACGTCGTCGTCGGTGAGCTCGCGCACCACCTTGGCCGGCGCGCCCAGGATCAGGCTGCGGTCGGGGAAGGCCTTGCCCTCTGTGACGACGGCGCCCGCGCCCACCAGGCACTGGCGGCCGATGCACGCGCCGTTGAGCACCACGGCCTGGATGCCGACCAGCGAGCCCTCGCCCACCGTGCAGCCGTGCAGCATGGCCTGGTGGCCCACGGTGACCTCGTCGTGCAGCACCAGCGGAAAGCCCATGTCGGTGTGCAGCACCGCGCCTTCCTGCACGTTGCAGCGCGCGCCCAGGGTGATCCACTCGTTGTCGCCGCGCAGCACGGCGCCGGTCCAGACGCTGCTGCCCGCGCCAAGTGCGACGCGGCCGATCACGGTGCCGCCATCGGCCACCCAGGCCGAGGCATGCAGTTGCGGGGCGTCGTCGCCCAGTCGGTACACGGCCATGCGGCAAGATTGTAGGGATGGAGCTTCGCGCCGCCGCCCTCGAGGCCTTGTCGATCGCCGATCCCGCGGCCAAGGCCGCGGCCACGCGCGCGCTGTTCGAGGCCCGCGATGCCATCGCGCTCGACACCGATGCCGTGCTGCAGCCGCGGGCCCCGCTGCCGGGGCGGCCGGCAAGACCCGTGCTCGTCGAGCCGCGGCACGTGCCGCGCCGCACGCCCTTCTCGCGCGAGGGCCGTGCCGCGCTGCTGCACGCCGTGGCGCACATCGAGTTCAACGCCATCAACCTGGCGCTCGACGCGGTCTGGCGCTTCCCCGGCCTGCCCGCGCCCTACTACCGCGACTGGCTAGGCGTGGCCGCGGAGGAGGCCCACCACTTCACGCTGCTGGCCGACCACCTGGCCACGCTGGGCTGCCGTTACGGCGACCACGCCGCGCACGACGGCCTGTGGACCATGTGCGAGCGCACCGCGCACGACGTCACCGCGCGCATGGCGCTGGTGCCGCGCACGCTGGAGGCCCGCGGCCTGGACGCCACGCCGCCCATGCAGGACAAGCTCGCGAAGGCGGGCGACGAGGCCGCGGTGCGCATCCTCGGCGTGATCCTGCGCGACGAGGTCGGCCACGTCGCCGTCGGCAACCGCTGGTACCGCTGGCTGTGCCAGCGCGACGGCCTGGACCCCGTGGAGCACTACGCCGTGCTGGCCGAGCGGCATGGCGCGCCCAGGCCCAAGGGCCCGTTCAACCGGCCGGCGCGCGCGGCCGCCGGCTTCAGCGCGGCGGAGCTGGAGGCGCTCGACAGGCCGCCGGCACCCGGCACGCTTCGTGCGTGATGGCGGCAGTACACTCGCCGCCTCGTTCATTGACCCTACTCGCCGTCATGATTTCCACCCGTCGTTTCCTGCAGTTCGCCGGCCTTGCCGCCGCCACCCTGATGCTCGCCGCCTGCGGCAAGAAGGAGCCGGCGCCGGCACCCGCCGCCCCCGCCCCCGCCCCCGCGCCGGCGAAGGTCTACGTGGTGGGCACCGACGCCGCCTACGCGCCGTTCGAGAGCCAGAACGAGAAGGGCGAGATCGTCGGCTTCGACGTCGACGTGGTGAAGGCCATCGCCGCCAAGGCCGGCATCGAGGTGAAGTTCGTCAACACGCCCTGGGAAGGCATCTTCAACACGCTGCAGCAGGGCGACCGCGACATGGTCGTCTCGGCGGTGACGATCACCGACGAGCGCAAGCAGACGATGGACTTCTCCGATCCCTACTTCGACGCCGTGCAGCTGATCGCGGTGAAGGAGTCGAGCAAGGTCACTAAGTTCGCCGACCTCAAGAAGCTCAAGGTCGGCGTGCAGACCGGCACCACCGGCGACGAGGCCGTGAGCAAGCTGCTGGGCAAGACCAGCACCAGCATCAAGCGCTTCGAGAGCACCCCGCTGGCGCTGAAGGAGCTCGAGAGCGGCGGCGTCGATGCCGTGGTGGCCGACAACGGCGTGATCGCGCACTACGTGGCGAACAACCCGGGCGGCAAGTTCAAGACCGTCTCCGACAAGGAGTTCGCGCCCGAGCAGTACGGCATCGCCGTGAAGAAGGGCAACGCCGAGCTGCTGGGCAAGCTCAACCAGGGCCTGGCCGCGATCAAGGCCGACGGCAGCTACAACCAGATCTACGCCAGGTACTTCGGCGCGCCCCCGGCTGCCGCCGCCTCGGCGCCCGCCCCGGCCGCCAGCAAGTGAGCCCGGGCTGCTGAGCGACGCCGGCCGTGGATCTTCGCTGGGAGATCCTCGCCGGCTACGGGCCGCTGTTCTGGAGCGGCCTGATCACGACGCTGCAGCTCACGGTCGTGGCCATCGGCGCCGGGCTGGCGCTGGGTGTGGTCATCGGCCTCGTCGGCTGCTCGAAGGACGCCCCGCCGCCGGCCACGGCCGCCGGCCGCGGTGCCATGGCGCTGCTGCGCGGCCTGGTCGCCGCCTACGTCGGCTTCTTCCGCGGCACGCCCCTGTTCGTGCAGATCCTGCTCGTGCACTTCGCGCTGATGCCCACGCTGGTGCACCCCGACCACGGCCTGCTGCTGGCCGGCGAGGCGGCGCGCAGCTTCCGCCAGGAGCACGGCGCGTTCTTCTCGGGGGCGCTGGCGCTCACGCTCAACGCCGGCGCCTACATCGGCGAGATCTTCCGCGCCGGCATCCAGAGCATCCACCGCGGCCAGACGCAGGCCGCCTACAGCGTCGGCCTGACGCACGCGCAGGCCATGCGCTTCGTGGTGCTGCCGCAGGCCTTTCGCCGAATGGTGCCGGCGCTGGTGAACGAGGGCGTCACGCTGATTAAGGACTCCTCGCTCGTCAGCGCCATCGGCCTGGCCGAGCTCGCACTGGCCGCGCGCACCGTGGCCGGCGCCTACAGCCGCTACTGGGAGCCCTACCTGGCCATCTCTGCGGTGTACCTGGTGCTGACGCTGGCGCTGTCGCTGCTGGCGCGGCGGCTGGAAGCTCCCGCGCACCTCCGAGGGCGCTGAGGCCCTCGCACGCCCACGACCCGGCCCGCCCCTTCGCCCGTGCGGGCACGCTTGTTGCTGGGACACCACGCCTGGCGCCTTGGCCAGGCGATCCGGGACAACCCCAGGCTTAGACTCCGGGTGTTCCCTAACCCTCAGTAAAACTAAGGATTCATCCGATGAAGAAGACCGCCATTTCCGCTGCGATCCTGCTCGCCAGTGCCGGCGCCGCCCAGGCCCAGCTGAGCATCTACGGCCTCGTCGATGCCAGCTACGGCAAGAGCCTGTACTCCGACGCCTTCGTGCCCAAGTCGAAGGCCGACTTCCACAGCGGCGGCGACAACGGCTCCAGCGAAGGCAACTCGACCACCCGCGTCGGCATCAAGGGTTCGGTGGACGTGGGCTCGGGCATCAAGGCCAACTTCCGCTTCGAGACCGGCGGCATCACCAGCGACGGCGAGGTCAACCCCGGCGGCGCGTTCTTCAACCGTCAGGCCTGGCTCGGCCTGTCGGGCTCCATGGGCGAACTGCGCCTGGGCCGCCAGGATTCCGTGCCCTTCCAGCAGATGATCGACTTCGACTTCAACGGCGCCAGCAACGGCGTCTCGGCCGGTGGCTACTCGGGCGTCGGCGTCTGGCTTCCGGGCCGCCAGTCGCGCTCGCTGCAGTACATCAGCCCCGCCATGGGTGGCTTCGTAGCCCAGATCGGGTTCCAGCCCAAGGGCGACAACCTGAGCCGCGGCGAACCCAAGGCCAAGGCCGTCGTCTCGGCTGCCGGCAAGTACACCGCCGGCCCGCTGAGCGTGGGCGCGTCGTACCAGACCAAGGACGACTCCGACGGCAAGGCCTTCTCCTCGGTGGCCGGCAGCTACGACTTCGGTGCTGCCAAGGTGATGGTGGGCTACGCGATGGGCGGCAAGATCGCCGACGGCGGCTCGGGCTCGGGCCCGACGCTGGGTGTGAACGTCCCGGTGGCCGGCTTCAACATCGGCGCGCACCTGTCCAGCAACCGCGACAAGGACGCCAAGATCACCTCGATCGAGGCCTGGGTGAACAAGGAAGTCTTCAAGAACACCTACGCCTACGCCGAGATCGGCAAGTGGGACAGCGACAAGGTCGTGCTGCCCAACGGCACGAAGAAGGCTTCCGGCTACTCTGCCGGCCTGATCTTCGTGTTCTGATCGGGCGCGCGAACGCGCGCTCCCCGGCGCAGCGAGCCGCTGCACCGGCGTCCCGCCCAGGCCCACCGGCTCCGCCGCGTGGGCCTTTTTCGTGCCCCATGCACGGGCATCAGCCGCGCGGGTGATGCTTCTGGTGCATCTGGCGCAGCCGCTCGCGCGCCACGTGGGTGTAGATAGTGGTGGTGCAGATGTCGGCATGGCCCAGCAGCAGCTGCACGGCGCGCAGGTCGGCGCCGTGGTTCAGCAGGTGGGTTGCGAAGGCGTGGCGCAGCGTGTGCGGTGACAGCGGCACCGTCACGCCGGCCTGCAGCGCCACGCGCTTGACGATGCGCCAGAAGGTCTGCCGCGTCATGGCCTCGCCGCGCGCGGTGACGAACAGCGCCTCGCTGCGCTGGCCCCCGAGGATGGCCGCGCGCCCCTGCGCCAGGTAGTCGAGCAGGCGCGCGCGCGCCTCCTCGCCGAAGGGAACGAGCCGCTCGCGCGAACCCTTGCCCAGCACGCGCAGCACGCCGTCGTCCAGCGCCAGGTGCACGGTCTTCAGCGACACCAGCTCGCTCACGCGCAGGCCGCTGGCGTACATCAGCTCCAGCATGGCGCGGTCGCGCAGGCCCAGCGGCGTGGTGGTGTCGGGCGCGGCGAGCGGGGCCTCGACCTGGGCCTCCGACAGCGTCTTGGGCACGCGCAAGGGCTGGCGGGCGGCCTGCAGGCGCAGCGTGGGATCCGCGGCCACGCGGTGCTCGCGCAGCGCCCAGCGGAAGTAGCGCCGGAACACGCTGAGCCGCCGGTTGGCCGTAGTGGCGCGGGTGCCGGCGTGGCGCTCGGCCATGTAGGCCAGCAGGTCGGCCTCGGTGGTGGCGTCGAGCCCACGGCCGGCCGACCGCTGCAGCCACTGCGCATACAGCCGCAGGTCGCGCCTGTAGGCCGCCAGCGTCAGCGGCGCTAGGCCGTGTTCCAGCCACAGCGCGTCGCAGAAGCGGTCGATGGCGGGGTCGGTCGCCGGGTCGACCGCCCCCGCTGCCGCGGGGCTCACTCCAGCTTCAGGTTCTGCCGCTTGACGACGTCGCGGTACACCTGCAGCTCGGCCTTCATCTGCGCCGCGAACTGCTCGGGGGTGTTGCCGATGACCAGCGAGCCGGTGTCCTCGATGCGCTTGCGCACGCCGGGGTCCTCGAGCACCTTGCGCGCGGCCGCGCCGATCTGGTCGACCACCGCCTTGGGCGTGCCCTTGGGCGCGACGAGGCCGTAGTAGGCCATGCGGTTGACGGGCTCCAGCCCGACTTCCTTGAAGGTGGGCACGTTGGGCAGCTGGGCCAGCCGCTGCGGCGCCGCCACGACGATGGGGATCAGCTTGCCCTCGCGGATGAACGGCAGCGCCGACGGCATGTTGTCGAAGATGACCGGCACCTGCCCGGCAACGGTGTCGTTCAGCGCCGGGCCCGCGCCGCGGTACGGGATGTGCGCCATGAACACGCCGGCCAGGCTCTTGAACAGCTCGGTCTGCAGGTGGCCGATGCCGCCGGTGCCGGAGCTGGCGTAGCTGTACTTGCCGGGGTTCTTCTTGAGTTCGGTGATGAAGCCCTTGTAGTCGCGCGCCGGGAAGCTGGGGTGCACGGCGATCACGTTGGGCGTGGCCGCGAGGTTGGTGATGGGCACGAAATCCGATGCCGGGTCGTAGCCGATGGCCGGGTTGATGGCCGGGTTGGAGGCCGTGGTGGACACCGTGCCCATGCCCAGTGCGTGGCCGTCGGCCGGCGACTTGATGAGCTCCAGCGCCCCGATCGAGCCCCCACCGCCGCCGCGGTTCTCGACCACAACCTGCTGGCCCAGGGCCGTGCCCAGCCCCGGCGCGACGACGCGGGCGATGATGTCGGTGGTGCCGCCCGGCGCGAAGGGCACGATCAGCCGCACCGACTTGCTCGGGAAGGCCTGCGCCATCACGGTGGCGGGCAGCGGCAGGGCCACGGCGGCGAGGGCGGCCAGCGTGGCCAGGCGGGATCTCTGCATGGGAAGGTCTCCGAAGGGGGTTCCGGGTGATCGCGTCGGTGTCGCACAGCGGCTTGCGCTGCCGGCCGGGGGAGGATGGTAAGTCAGCGCCCGATGCACCCCGCCGGATGGACCCTTTGCGCCAGGGCCCAGTCGATGTGCTCGCGCACCAGCGCGTCGGCGCCGTCGCGCGCCGCGGCCAGGGCGCGGGCGTCGGCGGCATCGCCCTGCTCGCGCCAGGCGTTGCCCAGGGCCACGGCGAGGTTGCGGCGCCAGCGCTGCCAGCCGATGCGGCGGATGGCGCTGCCCTCCGTGCGGCGCCCGAACTCGGCCTCGTCCCAGGCCCACAGCGCCCGCAGCGTGGCCTGGCCGAGGCCGGGGCGCACGTCGAAGTCGGGCAGCGGGCTGCGCCGGGCCCAGCGGTTCCAGGGGCAGGCGAGCTGGCAGTCGTCGCAACCGTAGACGCGGTTGCCGATGGCCGGACGCAGCGCCTCGTCGATGGCGCCTTCGTGTTCGATGGTGAGGTAGCTGATGCAGCGCCGCGCGTCCAGGCGGTAGGGGGCCACGATGGCCGCCGTGGGGCAGGCGTCGATGCAGGCGCTGCAGCTGCCGCAGTGCTCCGACACCGGGCCGGTGGCCGGCAGCGCCAGGTCGACGAAGACCTCCCCCAGGAAGAACATCGAGCCGTGCTCGCGCTGCAGCAGCAGCGTGTGCTTGCCGCGCCAGCCGAGGCCGGCCCGCGCGGCCAGTTCCACCTCGAGCACCGGCGCCGAGTCGGTGAAGACGCGATGGCCCAGCGGGCCGACCTCGGCCGCCAGCCGCTCGGCCAGGCGCTGCAGCCGCGTGCGCAGCACCTTGTGGTAGTCCCGGCCGCGCGCGTACACCGAGACGACGGCGCGCCCCGGCTCGCGCAGCGCGGCCGCCTCGTGCTCGCGCCATTCGGGCGCGGCGTCCCGCGGCAGGTAGTCCATGCGCGCGCTGATCACGCTCGCCGTACCGGGCACCAGTTCGGCCGGCCTCGCGCGCTTGAGGCCGTGGCGCGCCATGTAGCCCATGCCGCCTTGGAAGCCGGCCGCCAGCCAGTTGAGCAGGCCCTGCTCGGCCGTGGACAAGTCGATGCCGGCGATGCCGATCTGGGAAAATCCAAGTTCGTGGCCCCACGCCCGCAGCTGTTCGACGAGGCGTTGCGGGCTCTGAAGATGCACTCCGGGCATCCGATCATCCTAGCAACCCGCACCCTGCACTGGCCCGACGAGGCCGCCTGCGCCGCCGACGCCGCGCGGCTGGCGCGCCACCCGGCCGCCCGCGCCGCGCTGAACGACGCCTTCATCGCGCTGCACGGCCCGCTCGGTGCGGGCAAGACGACCTTCGTTCGTCACCTGCTGCGGGCGCGGGGCGTCGCCGGCCGCATCAAGAGCCCCACCTATGGCGTGCTCGAGCCCCACGTCGGCGGCGAACCGGCCCCGGGGCTGGCGATCTCGCACTTCGACTTCTACCGCTTCGACGACCCGCGCGAGTGGCTGGACGCCGGCTTCCGCGACGTGTTCGCAGCGCCGGGCCTGAAGCTCGCGGAGTGGCCCCACAAGGCTGCCGCGGTGCTGCCCGTGGCCGACCTTGCCCTGCACCTCTCCCCCGAGGGCGACGCGGCACGCGACGTGCGCGCCGAGGCCGCCACGCCGCGGGGCGAGGCGCTGCTGCTGGCCTGGGGGCCCGGCCCGGCATGAAGCGCCGCGACGCGCTGGGCACCACGGTGCTGCTGATCACGGCACCGCAGATCGCCCATGGCGCCGGCATCGTGGCAGTGCGCGTGTGGCCGGCGCGCGACTACACGCGGGTCACCATCGAGTCGGACACGCCGCTGTCGGCCACGCACACGGTGGTGGAGGCGCCGCCGCGGCTGGTCGTCGACATCGACCGGCTGGCGCTCGACGCCGCGCTGCGCGAGCTGGTGGGCCAGGTGAGGCCCGACGATCCCCATATCGCCGGGGTCCGCGTCGGCCAGTACCAGCCGCGCGTGGTGCGCCTGGTGTTCGACCTGAAGCAGGCGGTGCGGCCCGAGCAGTTCACGCTGGCTCCGGTCGAGCCCTACCAGCACCGGCTGCTGTTCGACCTGTACCCGCTGCAGGAAGCCGACCCGCTGCTGGCCCTGGTGCGCGACAAGGAGGCCGCCGAGCAGCGGGCGGCGCAGGCCGTGCAGGACGCACTGGGCGAGCTCATCGCGCGCATCGAGGCCCGGCCGCCGTTGGCCGCGGCGCCCGCCCCGGCCGCGTCGGCGGCCCCGCCGCCGGTGCTGCAGACGCCGGCGCCAAGGCCGCCACCGCCGCCGGCCACGCCCGAGGAGCGCCGCAAGGTCGAGCGGCTGGTCATCGTGGCCGTCGATGCCGGCCATGGCGGCGAGGACCCGGGCGCCATCGGGCCCACCGGCCTGCGCGAGAAGGACGTGGTGCTGGCCCTCTCGCTGGCGCTGCGCGACCGCCTCAATGCGGTGCCCGGCATGCGCGTGATGCTCACACGCGATGGCGACTTCTTCGTGCCGCTGGCCGAGCGCGTGCGCAAGGCGCGCCTCGTGCAGGCCGACCTGTTCGTGAGCATCCACGCCGACGCCTTCGTGCGGCGCGAGGCGCGCGGTGCGAGCGTGTTCGTGCTGTCCGAGCGCGGCGCCACCAGCAGCGCCGCGCGCTGGATGGCCGAGCGCGAGAACGCGGCCGACCAGGTGGGCGGCGTCAACCTGGCAGGCATGGTCGCCGTGCGCGACCGCCAGTTGCTGGCCACCATGGCCGACATGAGCACGGCGGCGCAGATCCGCGACAGCCTGAACCTGGGTGCCGAAGTGCTGCAGCGCATCGGCCGCGTGGGCCGGCTGCACAAGCGCCAGGTCGAGCAGGCCGGCTTCGCGGTGCTGCGGGCGCCCGACATCCCGAGCATCCTGGTGGAGACGGCCTTCATCTCCAACCCCGAGGAGGAGCAGCGCCTGCGCGACCCCGCCTTCCGACACCAGCTGGTGGAGGCGCTGGCTGACGGCATCCAGCGCTACTTCGCGCGCAACCCGCCGCTGGCGCGGCGGCGCGTGATCTAGCGCCTCAGCAGCACCAGGGCGATCGCCAGCACGATCAGCCCCACGGCAGCCCAGTCGGTGCCGTGCACCGTCTCGCCCAGCAGCAGCGCGCCGCTGAACACACCGAGCACCGGGATCAGCATCACGCTGATGGAGCTGGCCACCGGCGGCAGCGTGCGCGCCAGGTAGAACCAGGCCGCGTGCGCGAAACCGAACACGGCCGCGGCGTTGTAGGCGACGCTGCCCCACACCAGCGGCTCGGGCACCCGCCACTGCCCGCGCTCGAACAACGCCGCAGCCAGCGCCATCGCCAGCGCGGTGATCGCCGTCATCCAGAACACGATGGCCAGCAGCGGCACGTCGATGGGGCTGCGGCGCAGGCGGTGCGTGCCGTAGGCCCACACCGCCGCCGCAGCGACGATGGCGAGCACGGCGTCGGGCTGGCCGCCGAAGGCCGAGAGTTCGCTCCACAGCAGCAGCAGCACGCCGCCAGCGGCAGCGGCGACGCCGGCCCAGGCCCGTGGCGCCAGCCGCTCGCCCCAGATCCAGCGCCCCCACAGCGCCGCGAACACCGGCATCGTGTAGCCCAGGATGGCCGAGCGCCCCGAGCTCAGCTGCTGGACGCCGATGATCACCACGACGTGCCACACCAGCATGTTGGCCAGGGTCAGCAGGCCCAGCTCGCGCCAGTGACGGCGCGGCATCGAGAACGGCACCTTCAGCCACACCAGCGCCAGCGCCAGCACCGGCAGGCCCAGCCCGATCGACAGCGCGCGGAACGTCAGCGGCGGATAGGCGCTGGGCGCCGACGGCAGCCCGCTGACGCCGGCCTTCATCACCGGCCAGTTCAGCCCCCACACCAGGGTGAGGGCGGTGAGCAGCCAGAACTGGCGAAGTGTCAGCGCGGGCATCAGCCCTCGTCGCGCGAACCGAGGTAGCGGTTGCGACGGAACATCAGCACCAGGCCCACCACCACCACCGTCATCATCAGCACGGCCAGCCACACGCCCGAGCTGTCGTGGATCAACGGCAGCGTATCGAAGTTCATGCCGAAGAAGCCGGTGATCAGGTTCAGCGGCAGGAAGATGGCCGTCAGCGCGGTGAGCGTGCGCATGATGTCGTTGGTGCGGTGGCCCAGGGCGCTGAAGTGCATCTGCACCGCCGTCTCGGCGCTCTGCTCGAGCCGGCGCACGTGGCCGAGCACGCGCTCGATGTGCTCGAGCACGTCGCGCGAGCGCACGCGCAGCAATTCGCGCTCGCGGCGGTTGTCCTGGGCAGGCTCGTCGGGCCACTCGTCCATGGCGTCGATCCACTCCTGCACGGCGCTGCGCTGGTCCTCGCAGGTGTCCTCGAGCATGTGCAGCGCGTTGCGGCTGTCCAGCAGCATGGCCCAGTCGTCGAAGCGGCTGCGCGGGTCGAGCAGCTCCTGCTGCAGGTAGCCGAGCTGCCGCGTCAGCAGCCGCCGCAGGTCGAGGTAGCTGTCGACCATGTGGTTGACCATGCGCAGCATCAGGTCGGCGCTGCCGGCCGGCAGCCGCCCTGCGCCTCGCGAGTCCGGCCCCGTGGCCATGGCCGCCAGCCGCGCGGCGAAGTACTCGCGCACGGCGCAGTCGGCCGGATGGACGGTCACGAGCACGCGATCGAAGATCGCGAAGCCCACCGGGCTGGTGTCGATGCCCTGCAGCGCCTTGCGCGCGCTGGCCAGCGTGCCGCGGGAGTCGTCGACGAACAGGTTCTCGGTGCCGGCGCCCGCGGCCAGGCGGCGGAACACCATCAGGTCGTACCAGCTGGTGTAGTCGAAGTGGCTGGGCAGCTGGTTGTTGAGCAGGTCCGAGACGTGCAGGTCGACGAGCTGCCCGCCCGTCCAGCGCTGCAGCGCGGCCTGCACGTCGGCGCTGTGCACCTCGAACTCGCGGCGTGCGCTGCCCACCCACAGGAAGCCGCCCTCGGGCAGCGACTCGGGCAGCGCGTCGAGTTCGCGGAACTGCTCGCCGGCGATGTGGAAGACGCGCATGCGCGAAGCCGGCGGTGCGCTTCAGCGCTGGCGCAGCAGCCGCGCGGCGTCGAGCGCGAAATAGCTCAGCACGCCGTCGGCACCCGCGCGCCGGAAGGCCAGCAGGCTCTCCATCATCACCGCGTCGTGGTCGAGCCAGCCGTTGGCCGCGGCGGCCTTGAGCATGCTGTACTCGCCGCTGACCTGGTAGGCGAATGTGGGCACGCGGAACTCGTCCTTCACGCGGCGCACGATGTCCAGGTACGGCATGCCGGGCTTGACCATCACCATGTCGGCGCCCTCGGCGATGTCCAGCGCCACCTCGCGCAGCGCCTCGTCGGAATTGCCGGGGTCCATCTGGTAGACCTTCTTGTCGGCCTTGCCGAGGTTCTTCGCGCTGCCCACCGCGTCGCGGAACGGTCCGTAGAAGGCGCTCGCGTACTTGGCGCTGTAGGCCATGATGCGCGTGTGGATGCGGCCCGCGCCCTCCAGCGTGGCCCGAATGGCGCCGATGCGGCCGTCCATCATGTCGCTGGGCGCCACGATGTCCACGCCGGCCTCGGCCTGCACCAGTGCCTGGCGGCGCAGCACGTCCACCGTCTCGTCGTTGAGGATGTAGCCGGTGTCGTCGAGCAGGCCGTCCTGGCCGTGGCTGGTGAAGGGGTCGAGCGCGACGTCGGTGAGCAGGCCCAGTTGCGGGAAGCGCTTCTTCAGTTCGCGCACCGCCGTGGGCACCAGGCCCTCGGGGTTGAGCGCCTCGCGGCCGTCGGGCGTCTTCAGCGCCGGGTCGATCACCGGAAACAGCGCCATCACCGGCACGCCCAGCGCCACGCACTGCTCGGCCACCGCGAACAGGCCGTCGACGCTGCGGCGCTGCACGCCGGGCATGCTGGCCACGTCCTGCGCCTGGCCGCTGCCGGCGAGCAGGAACACGGGGTAGATCAGGTCCTCGGGCGCCAGCCGCGCCTCGCGCACCAGCGCCCGGGTGAAGGCATCGCGCCGCAGCCGGCGCGGCCGGCTCGCGGGATACGGGGGCAAGGGCGCTCGCGAGCTCATCGGCTTCTCCTGAAGGCGGCCGCCGGGCCGCCGTGGCGCTGATTTGTTGGTTCTGATAGAGTCGATTTCGGATGATAGCCGCGAGGTTGTCGTCCCCTGCTTTTCCTCCCTGAGCAGGTGCCTTGCCGTGATGACAGCGACGAGGCTTGCAGGCCCTGGCCCCGTGCCAGGGCCCTTTTTTTCAGGCCCGATAATCGGTCGCCATGTGCAGTGCGTACCTGTGGATCATGGCCTTCCACATCGTCTTCGTCGCGAGCTGGTTCGCGGGCCTGTTCTACCTTCCGCGCATCTTCGTCAACCTCGCGATGGTGCCGGCCGACAGCCACGCCGAGCGCGAACGGCTGCTGCTGATGGGCCGCAAGCTCTACCGCTTCTCGAGCCTGCTGATGGTGCCGGCTCTGGTGCTGGGTCTGTGGCTCTGGCTGGGCTGCGGCATCACCGGCGGCTGGATGCACGCCAAGCTGCTGCTGGTGATCGCCGCCGTCGGCTACCACCACGTGTGCCGCTCGCTGCTGCGGCGCTTCGAGCAACTGGCCAACACGCGCAGCCACCGTTGGTTCCGCGTCTTCAACGAGGTCTCGGTGCTGGCCTTCGCGGGCACGGTGGTGCTCGTCGTCGTCAAGCCCTTCTGAGGGGCGCAGCGGCATGACCGCGCGCCACCGCAGCTCGGCCTCCTGGCTGGCGCTGGCCTACGCGCTGCTGGTGGTGTATGCCAGCCTCTACCCCTTCGAGGGCTGGCGCTGGCCGCCCGGGCGCACGGCGCTGGACCTGGCGCTGCTGCCCGAGGCCATCCACCATGACGCCTTCGACCTCTGGTCCAACGGCCTGGGCTACATGCCGCTCGGCCTGCTGCTGGCGCTGGCGGGGCTGCGCAGCGGCTGGCGGCAACGTGTGGCGGTGCCGCTGGCGGTGCTTCTGGCCGCGCTGCTGTCGTATGGCTGCGAGTGGCTGCAGAACTTCGTGCCCCTGCGCGTTCCCACGCGGGGCGACTTCCAGCTCAACGTGGCCGGTGCGCTGGGCGGCGCGCTGCTGGCGTTGGCGCTGCAGGCCGGCGGCCTGGTCGACCGCTGGGGCCGGCTGCGCCGCCGCTGGTTCGCGGGCGATGCGGCCTACGCGCTGGCGCTGCTGGCGCTGTGGCCGCTGGGCCTGCTGTTCCCGGCGCCGGCGCCGCTGGCGCTGGGGCACGGCGTCGCCGGCGCGCGCGCCTGGCTGGCCGAGGCGCTGGAAGGCGTCGACTGGGCCTCGTCGCTGCAGCCGCTGCTGCACCCCACGGCGGCCGGCCTGCTGCAGATGCCGCCGCTGTCGGAATTCGGGGCCACGGCGCTGGGCCTGCTGGCGCCCTGCCTCGTGGCCTTCGTGGTCACGCCGCGGGGCTGGCGGCGCCTGGGCCTGGCGCTGGGCGCGCTGGCGCTGGGTGTGGCCGCCATGACCCTGTCGACGGCACTGAACTTCGGCCCGCACAACGCGTTGGCCTGGCTGGGCCCGCGCACGCTGCCCGCGCTGACCACCGGCCTGCTGCTGGCCCTGGCCTGCGCGAGGCTGCCTCCGCGCCTGCTGTGCGGGCTGGGCCTGATGGCCCTGGCGGCGCTGGTGGCCCTGGCTTCGCAGGCACCGGCCGACCCCTACCTGGCACAGAGTCTGCAAGGCTGGGAGCGGGGGCGCTTCGTGCGTTTCCACGGCCTGGCGCAGTGGCTGGGCTGGCTGTGGCCCTGGCTGGCCATGGCCTGGCTGCTGGCGCGACTGGGCCGGCCCTCGCGTGCGCCGGGCTGACGGGGCAGTCGGCGCAGGGGGCCCGGGGGGCGTTGCCTACAATCCGGCGCGATGGACAGCTACTACCGGCACCATGTCTTCTTCTGCCTCAATCAGCGAAGCAACGGCGAGGCCTGCTGCGCGCAGCACGATGCACAGGCGGCGTTCGACCACTGCAAGGCACGCGTCAAGGCCGAGGGCCTGGCCGGGCCCGGTGGCGTGCGCGTGAACAAGGCCGGCTGCCTGGACCGCTGCGCCGGCGGCCCCGTGGCCGTGGTCTACCCCGAGGGCACCTGGTACACCTACGTCGACCGCGACGACATCGACGAGATCGTCGAGCGCCACCTCAAGGGCGGCGAGGTCGTCGAACGGCTGCGGCTGGCCCCCGACGTGGGGCGCTGAACGGCGTGAACGCGCTCACCGAGCGCCGCAGCGTGCCCGGGCCGGCCGGCGTGCTGGCCTGCGCCGTCGATGCCCCCCCGGCCGGCATGCCCGTGCGCGGGCTGGCGGTGCTGTGCCACCCGCACCCGCTGCACGGCGGCACCCTCGACAACAAGGTCGTGCAGACGCTGGCGCGCGCCGCGGTGCAGTGCGGCTGGCGCGCCGTGCGCTTCAACTTCCGCGGCGTCGGCGGCTCGGGCGGCGCCTGGGACGCCGGTCGCGGCGAGATCGACGACGCGCTGGCCGTGGTGGCGCAGTTCCGGGCCGCCGGCGAGTCGCTGGTGCTGGGCGGCTTCTCGTTCGGCGGCTACGTGGCCACGCAGGCCGCGCGCCGCCTGGCCGAGGCCGGCACGCCGGCCGAGCGCCTGGTGCTCGTGGGGCCGGCGGTCGTCAACTTCGAAGCCGCCGCGGTGCCGCCCGACACCCTGGTGGTGCACGGCGAGACCGACGATGTGGTGCCGCTCGCCGCCGTGTTCGACTGGGCGCGCCCGCAATCGCTGCCGGTGACGGTGCTGCCCGGCGCCGGCCACTTCTTCCACGGCCTGCTGCCGCAGCTGCGGCAGATCGTCGCCGGCGCGCTGGCGGCGCGCGCGGCCTGATGCGCCCGGCCTGATGCGCACGCCGCCGTGCAGGCTGCTGGCGGCGCTGCTGGCGCTGCTTCTGGCCATGGCCGCGGCACGGGCCCAGCCGCAGCCGCCCGAGGTGGCGACACGGCAGCACCTGCTGATCGACCTGAGCAGCGGGCGCGTGCTCGCCGAACGCGAGGCCGATGCCGCGCTCGACCCCGCCGGGGCCACGACGCTGATGAGTGCGTACCTGGTGCTCACGGCGCTGCAGGCCGGGCGGTTGTCGCGCGACGCCGCGCTGCCCGTGTCGGCGCGGGCGCGCGCCGAGCGCCGGCCCGGCGCTCCGCTGATGTTCGCCGAGGGCACCGTGCGGGCCGACCTGCTGCTGCGCGGCCTGGCCGCGCTGGGTGCGCGCGACGCCGCCGTCGCCCTGGCCGAGGGCGTGGCCGGCTCGGTGGACGCCTTCGTCGCGCAGATGGCGCGGCAGTCGCAGGCACTGGGCCTCGTGCAGACCACGTTCGGCGGCCCGGGCGGCGCGCCCGCCGGCGGCCAGACCAGCACCGTGCGCGACATCGCCCGCCTGGCCACGCGCCTGGTGAGCGACCACCCCGAGGCGCTGCCGCTGTTCGCGCAGCGCCGGTTCGAGCACGCGGGCGTGCGCCAGGACAACCCCAACCTGCTGCTGGCGCGCGACGCCAGCATCGACGGCCTGGCGGTGATGGCCTCCGACACCGGCGGCCACGGCGTGGTGGCCACGGCCCTGCGCGAGACGCCCGCCGGCCCGCGCCGGCTGCTCGTGGTGCTGTCGGGCGCGGCCAGCCGCGAGGCGGCCGCCGGCGAGGCCCAGAAGCTGCTGAACTGGGGCTGGCAGGCCTGGGACGCGGTGCGGCTGTTCGCCGACGGCCAGCCCGTCACCACCGTGCCGGTCTGGAAGGGCACGCGCTCGCAGGTGCCGCTGGGCGCCAGCGGCGCGCTGGTGGTGACGGTGCCGCGCGGCGAAGGCGCCCGGCTGGCGGTGAGCATCAGCCGCACCGAGCCGCTGGTGGCGCCGCTGCTGCAGGGGCAGGCGGTGGGCCGCATCGAGGTCGCCACGGGCGGCGGCACGCCCGTGGCCAGCGTGCCCCTGGTGGTGCAGCAGCCGGTACCCCTGGCTGGCGCCCTGGGCCGTGCCTGGGACGCCATCCGGCTCTGGATCCGCTGAACGTGTGAGAACCCGGCCGAGCCGCAGCCCCGCATGAAGCTCCGCCACCTGGAGATCTTCCATGCCGTGATGCTGACGGGCACGCTCAGCGGCGCGGCGCGGCTGCTGCACCTGACGCAGCCCGCGGCCACCCAGGCCCTGCAGTCGGCCGAGCGCCAGCTGGGCTACGCGCTCTTCACGCGGCGTCGCAACCGCCTGGAACCGACGGCCGAGGCGCTGGCGCTGCAGCCCGAGGTGGCCCGGCTGATGGCCCAGCTCGACGCCGTGCGCCGCCTGGCCGAGGCCCAGCGCGCCGGCCGCACCGCGCCGCTGCGCGTGCTGGTGGTGCCTTCGCTGGCCGTGGTGCAGCTGCCGGCGGCGCTGCGTCGCTTCCGCGCCCGGCACGCCGGGGTGCCGCTGGTGCTGCGCACGCTGCACTCGCGCGAGATCGCGCAGGCGCTGGCCCTGCGCGAGGCCGACCTGGGCATCGTGTTCGGGCAAGCCCCGGCCGGGGCGCTGGAGTCGCACCCGCTGGCCACGGGGCGCCTGGTGTGCGTGTCGCGGCGGCGCATCGGGCGTGCCGCCACCGTGTCGCTCGCGGAGCTGGCGCGCCAGCCCTTCATCCGCATCGACGGCCGCGACCCGATGGGCGCGCTGCTGGCCGAGGAAGCCCAGCGGGCCGGCGTGGCGGCCGAGGGCGAGATCGTCGTGCAGACGCACCACACGGCCCTGGTGCTGGCCGAGGAGGGCTTCGGCCCGGCGGTGCTGGACTCTTTCACCGCGGCGGCGGCGCGCCGCCCCGACCTGGTCGTTCAGCCGCTGGCTCCCGAGGTGCCCGTGGGCCTGTTCGCGCTGCTGCCCCCGGGCCCGCCCGGGCCCCACGCGCGGCGGCTGGCGCTGGACTTCGCGCAGGCCTTCGGCGAGGTCTTGCGCTCGGGCCCGACGGGCCCGGCATAAGCCGCGCCGATGACCGCCCCGCGAAGACCAATGGCCGCCGCGCCGTGGCGGCCGTACAGTCCGCGCTGTCACAACCCACCGACCCGGAGCCCACCATGAGCCGTCAACCCGCCCGCGACCTCGCCCGCAGCGCCTTCGCCGCCGCGCTGCTGGCCCTGCTGCCCGCGGCCTGGGCGCAGACGCTGGACAAGGTCAAGGCCAGCGGCAGCATCGCCGTGGCCTACCGCGAGAGCTCCATCCCCTTCAGCTACCTCGACGACAAGGCGCAGCCCGTCGGCTTCGGCTGGGAGATCTGCCAGCGCATCGTCGAGGAGGTCCGCAAGGCCACGGGCCGCGCCGACCTGAAGGTCACGACGCAGGCCGTGACCAGCGCCAACCGCATCCCGCTGCTGATGAACGGCACCATCGACGTCGAGTGCGGCAGCACCACCAACAACTCCGACCGCGCCAAGCAGGTGGCCTTCGCCACCAACTACTTCTACACGGGCACGCGGCTGCTCGTGAAGGCGGGCTCGCCGATCAAGGGCGTGGCCGACCTGCGCGGCCGCAAGGTGGTCAGCACGACCGGCACGACCAACTTCCGCATCATGCGGGCGCTGAACGAGGAGCGGAACCTGGGCTTCGAGCTCATGGGCGCCAAGGACCACGCCGAGAGCCAGCTCGTGGTGGGCAGCGGCCGCGCCGACGCGTTCGCGATGGACGACATCCTGCTGTACGGCCTGGCCGCCAGCGCCGCCAACCCTGCCGAGTGGGCCGTGGTGGGCGAGGCCATCCAGGTCGAGCCCTACGCCATCATGCTGCGCAAGGATGATCCCACGTTCAAGGCACTGGTCGACGGCGTGCTGGCGCGCCTGATGGACAGCGGCGAGTTCGAGCGCCTGTACACGCGCTGGTTCCAGCAGCCCATCCCGCCCAAGGGCGTGAACCTGAACGCGCCCATGCCCAAGGAGCTGCGCGACAACCTCCGGGCCAAGTCCGACAAGCCGGCGACCTGAGATCCCCCTGCCGATGACCCACGACAACCTGTGCTTCCTCAACGGCGAGTTCCTGCCGCTCGCCGAAGCCCGCATCCCGGTGCTCGACCGCGGCTTCATCTTCGGCGACGGCATCTACGAGGTCGTGCCGGTGTACGGCCGGCGGCTGTTCCGCTTCGACGAGCACCTCGCGCGCCTGAACCGCAGCCTGGCCAAGCTGCGGCTGCCTCAGCCGGCCACGCGCGAGCAGTGGCTGGAGCGCTGCCGCCGGCTGGTGGCGGCGCGCCCGGAGGACGACCAGGTGGTCTACATCCAGGTCACGCGCGGCGTCGCGCCGCGCGACCACGTCATGCCCGCCAACCCGGTGCCGACGGTGTTCATGATGAGCAACGCGCTGAAGCCGGCCACACCCGAGCAGCGACACGCCGGCGTGGCCTGCGTGACGGCGCGCGACTTCCGCTGGGAGCGCGGCGACATCAAGAGCACCAGCCTGCTGGGCAACGTGCTGGCGCGGCAGATCTCGGCCGACCAGGGCGCGATGGAGACCATCATGTTCCGCGACGGCTGGCTCACCGAGGCCGCCGCCAGCAACGTGTGGATCGTCCACGAGGGCGCCCTGCTCGGGCCGCCGCGCAGCGAGCACGTGCTCGAGGGCATCCGCGTGGAGCTGCTGCGCGAGCTCTGCGAGGACTGCGGCATCGCCTACAACCTCAAGCCCATCTCCGAGGCCGAGGTGCGCGCCGCCGACGAGGTGCTGCTCAGCAGCGCCACCAAGGAGGTGCTGCCCGTCACGCGCATCGACGGCGAGCCCGTGGGACACGGCGCGCTGCGCGGCAAGCCCGGCCCGGTGTACGCGCGCCTGTTCGAGGCCTACCAGCACGCCAAGCGGACGATGTCGATCTGACGATGCCGATCCCGCCGCCCGACAGCCTCATCACCTACCCCAGCGCCTTCCCGATCAAGGTGATGGGGGCGCAGGTCGAGGGCTTCGAGGCCGCCGTCGTGGCGGTGGCGGCGCGTTTCGACCCCACCTTCGACCCCTCGCGCGTGGAGCGCCGGCCCAGCAGGGCCGGCAACTACCTGGGGCTGACGATCACCGTCACGGCCACCAGCCGCGAGCAGCTCGACGAGCTGTACCGCACGCTGAGCACGCACCCCCTGGTGAAGGTGGTGCTGTAGCCGCACCTCAGGACGCCGACTCGCGCAGCTCGAGTTCCTTGATCTTGTAGGGCGCGGCCTCGTCGCCGCCCGCCGCGGCGCGTTCGTACCAGTAGCGCGCCAGGCGCAGGTCGCGATCGACGCCGTCGCCCTGCTCGTACATCGAGGCCAGGATGTATGCGGCGCCGACGTCGCCCGCCTTGGCGGCCTCGCGATACCAGTGTGCGGCGCGCAGGGCGTCCTTCGGGCGGCCGCGGCCCAGGTAGTGCGCCGTGCCCATCGCCAGCTGCGCCTCGGCGCTGCCGGCTTCGGCCGCGAGCTCGTACCAGTCGTGCGCCTCGCGCAGGTCGCGCCGCCCGAGCAGGCCGTTCTCCAGGCTCTTGCCCAGCATCACCTGCGCGCGCACGAAGCCGCCGCGCGCTGAGCGCCGCAGCAGCTCGTCTGCGCGGGCGGGGCTGGCGTCGGGCAGCTGGCCCTTCGCGTGCATGACGGCCAGGTTGAAGTCGGCCGCCGGCACGCCGCGGCGCGACAGCGACTCGAAGGCCTTGCGGGCCTCTTCGGTGCGGCCGGACTCGTAGTCGATGACGGCACGGTCCAACTGGGCCTGGGTGGCCGGTGCCAGCGGCGGCGCGGCCGGCGCCGGGGTGGCCAGGCACAGGATCAGGCACAGCAGCAGGGCAACGGCACGCATCGGCCCACGATAGCGCCGCGGCCGGGGCGGCGCGCGGCCGCATGGTCCAATCCCGACATGGCCGATCGACCGACCCTCTCCATCAAGACCGGCAAGCCGGCCCGCGATCCGCGCCGACCCCGGGTCCGTGGCGGGCCGCCGCCCAAGCCGGCGAGTGCCGCGGCCGCGGCGCCCACGGGCGAGCGGCTCGAGTCCCACCAGCGGCCCCCACGGCCCCCGACGCCGCCCCGGCCTGCCCCCGCCGCCCCCGCCGCCCCCGCCGCCCCAGCCGCCCCGCCGGCCCGGCCGCAGCCGCCGGCCAAGGCCGCGGCGCGCGGGGCGAAGAAG
>JBKDQY010000013.1:0-4467 GCA_046341655.1 Betaproteobacteria bacterium
GAGGCCGTGGCGCGCGAGGGCATCGCCGTGCTCGACAGCTTCGGGCGACCGCAGCGCCCCGACGGCGCCTGGGACGGCCACATCTTCAACCTCGGCCACGGCATCAGCCAGCACACGCCACCCGAGCACGTGACGGCGCTGGTCGAGGCGCTGCATCGCCATTCGCGCACGCTGCGGTGAAGCCGCCGCGGGCGGAGGGCAGCCCGTGGCCATGAGGGCACACACCAGGGGCGCGTCGGCGCGTGAGTGAGCGCTCAGGGCTTGACTTATCCCCAATTTCGGTGCTGCGGTGCAACGCCGGGCGCGGGCCTGCGATCGACCACGGAAAATCACCGGACTACGTGGCAAGTCTTTGATTCATATGGAAATCCTGGTCTGCTTCGAATTGAGGCAACCCGTGCCGGGGCCCGCAGAATCAAGCACTTGGCACGGCTTGCCGCAGGTTGCGCACAAAGTTATCCACAGAATCAGAGGGCAACTGGAAAAGTGCTTTCAAATCATGGGCTTGGGGCGCTTTTCTGTGGTGAAACCTGAAGAGCGGCGCAACCGCTCCGGAGCATGAGCGGGCTCGTGGCCGTGGCGTTGGAGACGCCGCGCCACGCCGCGCTGGCGCCCTGCCTGAGCTACCGGAGTGAGCGTGCGCTCGCGCCGGGCACGCTGCTGCGCGTGCCGCTGGGCCGCCGCGAGGTGCCGGGTCTGGTGTGGGATGGCCTTGCGGCGCCGCCGCCAGGCGGTGAACTGCGCGACGTGCTCGACGTGTTCGACGCCCTGCCGCCGCTGCCGGCGGACTGGCGCGCGCTGGTGGACTTCGCCGCCGCCTACTACCAGCGCAGCGTGGGCGAACTGGCCATGGCCGTGCTGCCGCCGGAGCTGCGCCGCATGGACAGCGCGGCGCTGGCGCGCCGCGTGGGGCGCCTGCACGCCCGGGCCGCGCATCGGACGCCTTCGGCCGGGTCCGGGGCTGCCGCAGCCACCGCGCCCGAGCTGGCCGCCGAACAGCGCGCTGCACTGGCCGCGGTGGCCGAGGCGTGCGCGCGCGCCGACGCGCGGCCGCTGCTGCTGCATGGCGTCACCGGCAGCGGCAAGACCGAGGTCTACCTGCACGCCGCCGAGGCCGCGCTGGCCGCGGGGCAGCAGGCCCTGGTGCTGGTGCCCGAGATCAACCTCACGCCGCAGCTCGAGGCGCGCTTCGCGGCGCGCTTCCCGGGGCGGGTGCTCGTCAGCCTGCACAGCGGCCTGACGCCGGCGCAGCGCCTGCGCCACTGGCTGCTGGCGCACCTGGGCCTGGCCGACCTGGTGCTGGGCACGCGCCTGGCCGTGTTCGCGCCGCTGCCGCGGCTGGGCCTCGTGGTCGTGGACGAGGAGCACGACGCGTCCTTCAAGCAGCAGGAGGGCGCGCGCTACTCGGCGCGCGACCTTGCCGTGTGGCGCGGCCACCAGCGCGGCGTGCCGGTGCTGCTGGGCTCGGCCACGCCCTCGCTGGAGACCTGGCACCGCGTGCAGCAGGGCCGCTACCGGCGCGTGCCGCTGCCCACGCGCGTGGGCGGCGGCGCGATGCCGCGCGTGCGGCTGCTCGACATGGGCCGGCTGCCCAAGCCGGCGGCCGGTGAGCGCGTGCTGGCGCCGCCGCTGCTGGACGCCATCGGGCAGCGCATCGCGCGCGGCGAGCAGAGCCTGCTGCTGCTCAACCGCCGCGGCTACGCGCCGGTGCTGCAGTGCGGTGCCTGCGGCTGGAAGAGCGGCTGCCCGCACTGCAGCGCCTGGCGCGTGTTCCACAAGGGCGACCGCACGCTGCGCTGCCACCACTGCGGCTACACCGATCGCGTGCCGCGCGCCTGCCCCGACTGCGGCAACCTCGACATCGCGCCGCTGGGGCGGGGCACCGAGAAGCTGGCCGAGCAGATCGAGGCGCTGCTGCCGCAGGCCCGCGTGGCGCGCATCGATGCCGACACCACCCGCGGCGCCGGCAGCCTGGAGCAGCAGCTCGCGGCCGTGCACGCCGGCGAGGTCGACGTGCTGGTGGGCACGCAGATGGTGGCCAAGGGGCATGACTTCCGCCGCGTCACGCTGGTGGCGGCCGTCAACCCCGACACCGGCCTGTTCAGCAGCGACTTCCGCGCCCCCGAGCGGCTGTTCGCGCTGCTGATGCAGGCCGCCGGCCGCGCCGGGCGCGACGCGCAGCAGGCCTCGGCCAGCGAGATGTGGGTGCAGACCTGGAACCCGGGTCATCCGCTGTACGCCGCGCTGGTGGCGCACGACTACGAGCGCTTCGCCAAGCGGCAACTGGAGGAGCGCGAGGCCGCCGGGCTGCCGCCCTTCGCGGCGCTGGCGCTGATCCGCGCCGACGCGAAGACGGCCGCCGTGGCGCAGGCCTTCCTGGCCGAGGGCGCCGTCGGCGCCGAGGACGAGACCGCGGCGCTCGGCCTGGCCGGTGCCGTGCGCGTCTACCGCCCGGTGCCGCCGCCGGTGGCCAGGGTGGCCGGCGTGGAGCGCATGCAGCTGCTGCTGGAGTCGCCGTCGCGCACGGCGCTGCAGCGTCTGCTGGCGGCCTGGCTGCCGCGGCTGGACGCGCTCAGGCCGCGGCACAAGGGGCTGCTGCGCTGGGCGGTGGACGTCGACCCGGTGGCGATCTGACGACGCCGAGGGGCTCAGCCCTGCAGCACCCGCTGCAGCTGCAGCGCCTCGGCCGCATGCACGAGGGCGATGCGTTCGGCGCCGGCCAGGTCGGCGATGGTGCGGGCCACCTTCAGGCAGCGGTGCAGGCGGCGGCCGCTCCAGCCCAGACGCGCCGCGGCCTGCTGCACGAAGCGCATCGCGGGCTCCTCCAGCACGCACACGGCGTCGATGCGCCCCGCGGCCAGCCGCGCGTTGGCCTCGCCCTGGCGCTCCTGCTGCCGCCGCCAGGCCGCGGCCACGCGCCCGGCCACCACCGCCGAGGGCTCGCCGGCCGGGGCGGCCATCAGCTCCTCGGGGCTGGCGGCCAGCACCTCCACCTGCAGGTCGATGCGGTCGAGCAGCGGCCCCGACAACCGGCCCTGGTAGCGCGCCACCGCCTCGGGCGTGCAGCGGCAGGCGCGGCCGATGCGGCTGCCTGCCCCAAGCCAGCCGCAGGGGCAGGGGTTCATGGCCGCGACGAGCTGGAAGCGCGCCGGGAAGCGGGCCTGCCGCGCGGCGCGCGAGATCGTCACGACGCCGGTCTCCAGCGGCTCGCGCAGCGCCTCCAGCGCGGCACGCGGGAACTCGGGCGTCTCGTCGAGGAACAGCACCCCGCCGTGCGCCAGCGAGATCTCGCCCGGCCGCGGCGGCGAGCCGCCACCCACCAGCGCCGCGGCGCTGGCCGTGTGGTGCGGCGCGCGCACCGGGCGCTGGCCGCTGGCCGGCGCGGCCTCGTCCGCGGCGGCGCGCAGCCCGGCCACGGCCGCGGCGGCCAGGGCCTCGGCTTCGTCCAGCGGCGGCAGCAGCCCGGCCAGGCGCTCGGCCAGCATGGACTTGCCGCTGCCGGGCGGGCCCGCCATCAGCAGGCTGTGGCCACCCGCGGCCGCGATCTCCAGCGCGCGCTTCGCGGCAGCCTGGCCCTTCACATCGCGCAGGTCGGGCAGAGGGCGGGGCGCCGCGGGCGCCCGGGGCTGCGCGCGCGGCAGCGGCGCCGCGGCCTCGCCCGGCACCAGTGACGCCACCACCTGTGCCAGGGTGTGGGCAGCTCGCACGTCGAGTTCGCGGACCCTCGCGGCAGAGCAGGCGCTCACATCGGGCAGCACCAGCGTGCGGCCGGGCGACTCGGCCTGCAGCGCCAGGGCCAGGGCCAGCGCGCCCCGAACCGGGCGCAGCTCGCCGGCCAGCGAGAGCTCGCCGGCCCACTCGGCGGCATCCAGCCGCGCCGCATCAAGCTGTCCGGCCGCCGCCAGCACGCCCAGCGCGATGGGCAGGTCGAAGCGGCCGCTCTCCTTTAGGTCTACCAAACAGAGTGTCAAGTCAATCTCATAGGAGAACTCAGATCTGGCCCTTCGATTTCGCGCCGGGGAAAGTGTCAAATTCTTGCGCCCGGTTGGATTCTGTGCCCCAGGTAGCGAAACAGAGTGTCAAGTGGCCCGGCGCGGCGTGGCTTCATCCGGGGTGGCTTCGGCGGCTGAGCGCAACGCTTCGCCCGCATCACATGAAAGCGTTGCCCGCTTTCGGGGGTGCGGAACAGCCTCGCGTCGTCATGCGAGACGGTACCAACAGCCGTACGCCAGCATCTGCAACAAGGCGTGGGACGCCACCACCTGTGCCAGGGTGTGGGCAGCTCGCGCGTCGAGTTCGCGGACCCTTGCGGCCGAGCAGGCGCTCACCTCGGGCAGCACCAGCGGGCGGCCGGGCGACTCGGCCTGCAGCGCCAGGGCCAGGGCCAGCGCGCCCCGAACCGGGCGCAGCTCGCCGGCCAGCGAGAGCTCGCCGGCCCACTCGGCGGCATCCAGCCGCGCCGCATCA
>JBKDQY010000014.1:0-18373 GCA_046341655.1 Betaproteobacteria bacterium
CCATCGCGGTGGGCGCCATCACCGAGGCCGACCACGTGAACAGCATCATCAGCGCCGGCCGCGCCGACCTGTGCGCGGTGGCGCGCCCGCACCTGGCGAACCCGGCCTGGACGCTGACCGAAGCCGCCCGCATCGGCTACACCGGCATCGCCTGGCCGCGGCAGTACCAGAGCGGCAAGCCGCAGATCGAGGCGCTGTTCCAGCGCGCGCAGCAGAGCAAGGGCTCCTGATGAACGACGCCATGAACACCCATCTGGCCTCTCTCCACGCCGGCAACCGCGTCGCGATGGCGGGCCTTGAGGCCAGCCACTTCGGCTGGCAGGTCGAAGCCGGCGTGGCCACGGTCACGCTGACCCGACCCGAGCGCAAGAACCCGCTCACCTTTGCCAGCTACGCCGAGCTGCGCGATCTGTTCCACCGCCTGCGCCACGCCAGCGACGTGCACGTGGTGCTGCTGCAGGGCGCGGGTGGCAACTTCTGCTCGGGTGGCGACGTGCACGAGATCATCGGCCCGCTGCTGCAGCTGAAGGCGCCGGAGCTGCTGATGTTCACGCGCATGACGGGCGAGCTGGTGAAGGCCATGCGCCACTGCCCGCAGCCCATCGTGGCGGCGGTGGACGGCGTCTGCGCCGGCGCCGGCGCCATCCTGGCCATGGCCTCCGACCTGCGGCTGGGCACCGCGCGCAGCAAGACGGCGTTCCTGTTCAACCGCGTCGGCCTGGCCGGCTGCGACATGGGCGCCTGCGCGATGCTGCCGCGCATCGTGGGCCAGGGCCGCGCCAGCGAGTGGCTCTACACCGGCCGCGCGCTCGGCGGCGAGGAAGCCGCAGCCTGGGGCTTCTACAACCGCCTGGTCGAGCCCGAGGCGCTGCAGGCCGAGGCGCTGAAGCTGGCGCGCGACATCGCCGCCGGCCCCAGCTTCGCCAACGGCATCACCAAGACCATGCTGCACCAGGAGTGGGACATGGGCATCGACGCCGCCATCGAGAGCGAAGCGCAGGCGCAGGCGATCTGCATGCTGACCGAGGACTTCCGCCGTGCCTACGAGGCCTTCGTGGCCAAGGGCAAGCCCGCCTTCAAGGGCGACTGAACGATGAGCCTGGCCCACCTGCACTGGCCCTTCTTCGAGCCGCGGCACCGCGAGTTCGCGGCTGCGCTCGACGCCTGGGCGGCCACGCACGTGCGCGACCGCGGTCATGGGCCGGGCGACGACGTCGACGCCACTTGCCGCGCCCTGGTGCGCGAACTCGGCGCCGCCGGCTGGTTGCAGCACGCGGTGGGCGAGCAACTCGACACGCGCCTGCTGTGCCTGACCCGCGAGGTGCTGGCCCGCCACGAGGGCCTGGCCGACTTCGCCTTCGCGATGCAGGGCCTGGGCTCGGGCGCGATCTCGCTGGCCGGCACGCCCGCGCAGCGCGGGCGCTGGCTGCCCGCGGTGGCGCGCGGCGAGTGCATCACCGCCTTCGCGTTGAGCGAGCCCGAGGCCGGCTCCGACGTGGCCGCGATGCAGTGCGCGGCGCGCATCGAGGGCGACCACGCCGTGATCGACGGCGAGAAGACCTGGATCAGCAACGGTGGCATCGCCGACCTGTACGTGGTGTTCTGCCGCACGGGCGAAGCACCCGGAGCCCGCGGCATCAGTGCCTTCGCGGTGGAGGCCGGCACGCCGGGCTTCGAGATCGCCGAACGCATCGAGGTCATCGCGCCCCACCCGCTGGCGCGGCTGCGCTTCAGCGGCTGCCGCGTGCCGCTGGCGCAGCGCATTGGCGCCGCCGGCGAAGGCTTCAAGGTGGCGATGCGCACGCTCGACGTCTTCCGCACCAGCGTGGCTGCCGCCGCGCTGGGCTTCGCCCGGCGGGCGATGGAAGAGGGCCTGGCACGCGCCCGGGCACGGCCGATGTTCGGCCAGCACCTCGCCGACTTCCAGCTCACGCAGGCCAAGCTCGCCCAGATGGCGCTGGCCATCGACAGCGCCGCGCTGCTGACCTACTGCGCCGCCTGGGAGCGCGACCAGGGCTTGAACGTCACGCGCGCCGCCGCCATGGCCAAGCTCGCGGCCACCGAGGGCGCGCAGCAGGTCATCGACGCCGCGGTGCAGCTGTTCGGCGGCCTCGGCGTCACGCGCGGGCAGGCGGTGGAGCGCCTGTACCGCGAGATCCGCTCGCTGCGCATCTACGAGGGCGCCTCCGAGGTGCAGCAGCTCATCATCGGCCGCGACCTGCTGAAGAACCCATGAAACAGACCCTGCAGCCCGCCCACTGGGTGCGCCCCCGCGGCTACGCCAACGGCGTGGCCGCGCACGGCAATGCCGTCTTCGTGGCCGGCATGATCGGCTGGGACGCCCAGGGCGTGTTCCACTCCGACGACCTCGTCGCGCAGGTGCGGCAGGCCCTGCAGAATGTCGTGGAGGTGCTGGCCGAGGCCGGTGCCCGCCCCGAGCACATCGTGCGCATGACCTGGTACCTGACCGACAAGCGCGAGTACCTGGCGCGCGCGCGCGAGATCGGCGCGGTCTACCGCGAGCTCGTCGGCGACTTCGGCGTGGCCATGACGGCCGTGCAGGTGGCCGGGCTGATCGAGGACCGCGCCCGGGTCGAGATCGAGGTCACCGCCGTCGTCGGCCCCGAGCCCGCACCACCCAACCCCTGACGAACGACCGCAAGGACACCACCATGGCCAAGGCCGCCTTCCACTGGGACGACCCGCTGCAGCTCGACGCGCAGCTCGGCGACGACGAGCGCGCCGTGCGCGACGCCGCCCACGCCTACTGCCAGGAGCGCCTGGCCCCGCGCGTGCTGGAGGCCTTCCGCACCGAGACCACCGACCCGGCCATCTTCCGCGAGATGGGCGAGCTGGGCCTGCTGGGCGCCACCATCCCGGAGCAGTATGGCGGGGCCGGCCTGAACTACGTGTGCTACGGCCTGGTGGCGCGCGAGGTCGAGCGCGTCGACAGCGGCTACCGCAGCATGATGAGCGTGCAGAGCTCGCTGGTGATGCTGCCCATCTTCGAGTTCGGCACCGAGGCGCAGCGCCAGAAGTACCTGCCCAAGCTGGCGCGTGGCGAGTGGATCGGCTGCTTCGGCCTGACCGAGCCCGACCACGGCTCCGACCCCGGCAGCATGGCCACGCGCGCCAGGGCCGTGCCCGGCGGCTACAGCCTCACCGGCAGCAAGATGTGGATCAGCAACTCGCCCTTCGCCGACGTCTTCGTCGTCTGGGCGAAGGATGATGCCGGCGCCATCCGCGGCTTCGTGCTCGACAAGGGCATGAAGGGCCTGAGCGCCCCGGCCATCAAGGGCAAGGTGGGCCTGCGCGCCAGCCTCACCGGCGAGATCGTCATGGACGGCGTGTTCGTGCCCGAGGAGAACGCCTTCCCCGAGGTGCGCGGCCTGAAGGGCCCCTTCACCTGCCTGAACAGCGCGCGCTACGGCATCGCCTGGGGCGCCCTGGGCGCGGCGGAAGACTGCTACGCCCGCGCCCGCCAGTACGTGATGGACCGCCGGCAGTTCGGCAAGCCGCTGGCCGCGAATCAACTCGTGCAGAAGAAGCTGGCCGACATGGCCACCGAGATCAGCCTGGGCCTGCAAGGCTGCCTGCGCCTGGGCCGCATGAAGGACGAAGGCACGGCCTCGGTGGAGGCAACGAGCATCCTCAAGCGCAACAGCTGCGGCAAGGCCCTGGAGATCGCGCGCACCGCCCGCGACATGATGGGCGGCAACGGCATCTCCGACGAGTACGGCGTGGCGCGCCACCTGGTCAACCTCGAGGTCGTGAACACCTACGAGGGCACGCACGACATCCACGCGCTGATCCTGGGCCGGGCGATCACCGGCATCGCGGCGTTCTGAGCCCGTGCCAGGGCCGCCACCGCCGCCTCGAGCGTGCGGTCGCGGCCCAGGCGCAGGTCTTCCAGGCTCAGCGGCACCGGCACGTCCGGCACCACGCCCGTGCCCTCGATGCGCCGGCCGTCCGGCAGGACGAAGCCCATCTCGCTGTAGGCGAGCCTGCCGCCGCCGGGCAGCGCGGCATAGCCCAGGAAGCCCAGCAGGCAGCCGCACGAGACCCGGCCCACCACGGTGACCCGCTGGTGCGCCTGCAGCAGCCCCGCGAACAGTTCGCTGGCACTGCCGCTGCCGGCGTCCACGAGGATGGCGACGGGCCCCCGGTACAGCCCCGTGCCCTTGATCACCGGCTGCAGCTTGACGACCTCGAGCAGACCGAAGCCCAGCGTGATGGGCTGGCCCGTGCGCGTGAGCCTGCGGCCGGCGGGACGCTCGCCCTCGAAGAACTGCCGCGCGACCTCGTGCACCATGCCGCCGGAGCCGCCGCCGTTGCCGCGCAGGTCGATGACGAGCGCCGGCGCGTCCTTCAGCCCGGTCAGGGCCGCGATCATCCGGCGCCGCAGCCGCTCGTCCCAGGCCGTCAGTCGGATGTAGCCGGTGCCGTCGGGCAGCCGCCGGTGCGCGACGCGGGGCGGCTGCGTGAACCGCATGCGCCGCAGCGTGACCTGCAGGCGAGTGCCGTCGGCGCGCTCGAAGGCCAGCTGAACCGCGGTGTCGGGCTCGCCGGAGAGCAGCCGCCGGGCGGCCAGACGGTGCCGCTGCTGCTCGGTCGAGCCGTCGCGCGCCTGGGCCCGCAGCCGGCCGTAGACGTCCCGCGCCGGCTCGCCGTCCACCTCCAGCAGCACCATGCCCGGACGCACCCCGGCCCGCCACGCGCCGGACTCGGCGTCCACGCTCGTCACCGCGAGCACCTCGCCCAGCGGCCCGAAGTCGAAACCCAGGCTCACCGACTGCGAGCGCTCCAGCAGCCATGCGCGCGCCGGGCTCTCGACGCGCGTGTGCACGTCGCGCAGTTCGCCGGCCATGCGGTCCAGGCGGTCCCAGAAGGCGGCGTCGTCGGGCGCCTCCAGCACCAGCGGCTGCCAGCGCGCGACCGCCGCCTTCCAGTCAACGCCGTTCATCGCCGGGTCGTAGTAGCGCTCGTCGACCGTGCGCCAGACCCGCTCGAACGCGGCCCGGCGGGTGGCGGCGTCGAGGCTGTCCGAGGCGTAGGCGTCGGCCGGCGAAGGTGCCGACGCGGGCACGACGCGGCGCGTGAGGATCTCGTGCGGGTCCAGCGCCACGCAGCCCGTCAGGAGCACGGCGGCGCAGGCGGCCAGGGCGTGGAGCAGTCGGAACATGGCGGCGGCTCGCAACTCGGATCACACGAGGCTAGCACCGCCCGCCCGGCGCGGCGGGATCATCGGCCCGGCCCGGTTCAGGGCGCCAGCCGCCGCAGCAGGTGCGCGCCCAGCACCGGCGCCACCCCGCCCCAGGTGGCCGCCACGCCCAGCGTCGCCAGGTCCACCGTGCGCAGGCCGGCGTAGCCGCAGGGGTTGATGCGGCCGAAGGGCTCCAGGTCCATGGCCACGTTCAGCGCCAGGCCGTGATACGTGCAGTGCCGGCTGACCTTGATGCCCAGCGCGGCGATCTTGCCCAGGCCCCTCATCGGGTCGGCGCCGGGCGGCACCGGGGGCAGCGCGGCGTGGCCGAAGGGGTCGGCCAGCCGCACGTAGATGCCCGGGGCGCCGCGCACGCGGTGGCCGGTGATGCCGGCATCGGCCAGCGTGTCCAGCAGCGCGGCCTCGATGCGGAACACGTACTCCTTGACGAAGTAGCCGCGCCGGCGAAGGTCCAGCAGCGGGTAGGCCACCACCTGCCCCGGGCCGTGGTAGGTGACCTGGCCCCCCCGCTCGGTGCGCAGCACGGGGATGTCGCCCGGCGCCAGCAGGTGGCCTTCCTGCCCGGCCAGGCCCTGCGTGAACACGGGCTCGTGCTCGACGAGCCAGATCTCGTCGGGCGTGGCTTCGGTGCGCGCGGCCGTGAACGAGCGCATGGCCTCGAGGACGTCCGCGTAGGGCTGCCGGCCCAGCGTGCGCAGCACCGTGGGCGGCGCCACGCACGGCATCCCGCGTGCGTCGGCCCCGCCTTCCACCGGATCGCTCAGCGGCACTGCCCGGTGACGCTGGAGTCGATCACCTTCAGCCGGCCGGCCACGATGTCGGCCTTGGCGGCGTCCACGCGCTGCCGCATCGCCGGCGTCACGAGCTTCGCGTTGTGCTCGTCCAGCGCGTAGTCCAGCGCGCCTTCCTTCAGGCCCAGCACCGTCACGCCCGGCTGCACGCCTCGGAAGGCCTGCAGCACGGCCAGGTCCACGCGCTTGAGCATGCTGGTGAGCATGGTGCCCGGGTGCAGGTGGTTCTGGTTGACGTCGACGCCGATGCCGTAGATGCCGCCGTCCTTGGCCGCCTGCAGCACGCCCAGGCCGGTGGTGCCGGCGGCGGCGAACAGCACGTCTGCACCCTGCGCGATCTGCGCCTTGGCGAGCTCGGCACCGCGCGCGGGATCGGTCCAGGCGGCGTTGGTGGTGCCGGTCATGGCGGACGTGAGCTTGACGCCTGGCCGCGCGTGGCGCGCGCCCTGCTCGTAGCCGCACAGCACCTTGCGCACCAGCGGGATGTCCTGCCCGCCGACGAAGCCCACGGTGCCGGTCTTGCTGGCCATCGCCGCCAGCATGCCCACCAGGAACGAGCCCTCGTGCTCGCGATAGACGAAGCTCTGCACGTTGGGCTGGTCGACCACCATGTCGATGATGGCAAAGCGCAGCTTCGGGAAGTCGCGCGCCACCTTGTCGATGGCGCTGGCCTGCGGGAAGCCGACGCCGACGATGGGGTTGGCCCCGCGCTCGGCGAAGCGCCGCGCCGCCTGCTCGCGCTGCGGCGCGTTCTGGATCTCGAACTCCAGGTAGGGCTTGCCGGTCTCCTTCTTCCAGGCCTCGGCGCCGCGCCAGGCGGCCTCGCCGAAGCTCTTGTCGTTCTTGCCGCCGAGCTCGAAGATGATCGCCGGCTGGGCCGCGGCCGCGCCGGCCGCCAGGGCCAGCGCGGCCGCAGCGAAGACCTGCCGCGCGCCCATCAGAAGCTGGCCTTGAACGACACGCCGAAGGTGCGCGGCTCGTTGATGAAGCCCGTGAGGTTGTTGAAGTCGATGCCGCCCACCGCGCGGACCTGGTTGGCGATGTTGCGCACGAAGGCCGCGGTCTCGTACCTGCCGTTGCCGAAGCTGTAGCCCACGCGCAGCCCGCCCTCGGTGAGCGGCTTGCCGGTGAATTCGACGCTCTCGTACAGGAAGAAGTTGATCTTGCTGCGGTACGTCCAGTCGGTCAGCACGTAGAGCTCGCCGCCGGCCAGGGGCATGCCGTAGCGGGCGCTGAAGGCCAGCGTCGTCTCCGGGGCCTGGGGCAGCGAATTGCCGTTGATCGACACCGTGGGCGCGAACTTGCCCACCGCCGGGTTGGCCGGCACGACGATGGGATCGAGCACCGTGCAGCCGCTGCCGCAGGCGTCGACGCGCAGGTTGGGATCCTTGATCTTCGTCTTGTTGATGCTGCCGCTCAGGCTGAGCAGCAGCTGGTCGCTGGGCAGCAGCTTGAGGTCGAACTCGGCGCCGTTGCCGGTGGTCTTGGCGGCGTTGACGAGCTGGTTGAAGTTGGCCGCGCCGCCCACCGCGGTGAGCTGCTGGTCCTTGATCTCATAGCTGAACACGTTGAAGGCCACGCGGGCGCGGCGGTTCAGCAGGTCGGCCTTGTAGCCGGCCTCGTAGCTGGTGACCGTCTCGCTCTTGGCCACCGACAGCGTGTCGCCGAACAGCAGCCGGCCCTGGATGCTGGGCGCGCGGAAGCCCGTGGCCACGCGGGCGTAGACGTTGCTCGTCTTGCCGAGCGCGTAGCTGGCCGAGAAGTCGGCGCTGGTGTTGGTGGCGCTGGTGGTGGCCGTGCGGCGGCCGATGAAGGTGGGGCTGAAGGGCGGCGCCTGGATGCGGTCGGCGACGAAGTCCTTCTCGTCCTTCGTGTAGCGCAGGCCGCCGCGCAGCTGGACGCGGTCGCTCACGTCGAGCTTGACGGTGCCATACAGGGCCCAGGCGGTGTTGTCCTGCTGCTGCGTGGCGTAGCCGTTGCGCGTGTTGCCGCCGACGCTGCTGTAGTTGAAGCTGTCGATGTTGAGCGATTCGTCGAAGTAGTACAGGCCTGCGATCCACTGCAGCGCGCCCTTGCCCGTGCTCTCGAGCCGGAACTCCTGCGTGAACTGGCTGTGCTTGGGCAGGCCGTCGGCGCTCTCGGCGTCGAAGGGGATGAAGCCGGGGCCGAAGTTGCCCGGGCCCAGGAACACCGCGCCGAAGCCGCCGTCGATGTCGCCGCGCGAGAGCGACTCCACGCTCTCGTAGCCGGTGATGGAGCTCAGCGCCACGGCGCCCAGGTCCCAGCGCACGCGCACGCTGCCGCCCAGGGTGCGCACGTCCTGGCTGTTGATGCCGTCCTGGCTGACCTTCTTGGGGTCGAAGCCGTCGACCAGGTCGTTGGTGCCGGGCTTGATGATGTTGGCGCGGAACACCCGCGCCGAGCCCTTGAGGTCGCGCGCGTGGACGTTCAGCAGCACGCTCAGGTCCTTCATCGGCTCGACGAGCAGCTGCACGCGCGCGGCGTTGTCGTTGTAGCCCTCGAGCTCGGCCGTGGGCGCGCCGCGCGTGTTGCGCACCCAGTCGTCGCGGTTCTGGCTCTGCAGGCTCACGCGCAGCGCGGCCGCGTCGCCCAGCGGCGCGTTGACCATGCCCTCGAGGTTGAACATGCGGTCGCTGCCGACGGTCGCCAGGCCGTAGGCCTCGAACTTGCGCACCGGCTTGGCCGACTCGAAGCGCACCACGCCGGCCGGCGAGTTGCGGCCGAACAGCGTGCCGCGCGGGCCGTTGAGCACCTCGATGCTGGCGAGGTCGAAGACCGGGAAGCCCTTGAGGATGGGGTTCTCCTGGACGACGTCGTCGAACACCAGGCTCACGGGCTGGCTGGCGTTGAGGTCGAAGTCGGTGTTGCCGATGCCGCGGATGTAGAAGCGCGGGAAGGCGCGGCCGAACGAGCTCTCGATGTTCAGGCTGGGCACGCGGCCGGCGAGCTGCCGGATGTCCTGGCCGCCCGAATTGAGCACCTCCAGCGTCTCGCCCTGCAGCGAACTCACGGCGCTGGGCACGTCGCGGATGTTCTCGAGGCGCCGCTCGGCCGTGACGGTGACGGTCGTCAGGCCGCCCTCGGCGGCCGGCGCCTGGGCCGATGCACCGGCGTGGAGCAGGGTCAGCATCACGGCGGCGGCAATGGGGTGCAGGACGGCGTTCGTCTGGGGCATGGCAGGGCTCCGGGGGTGGCGGGTTGGGGGCGGCGGCAGGGCCGGCCCGCCGGAAGTAGCATGGATGATGCCGCCGCAGCCCGCCGCCGCTGATGAAACACGCCGCGCGCCGTCATGCCGCCGATGCCGCTGATGCCGCCGCGCAACACCGAGCCCTGATGCTGAGCACCGACCAACGCGCCGCCTACGCCGAGCAGGGCTTCCTCGTGCTGCCGGGCTTCAAGCGTCCGGACGAGACCGCCGCCCTCGCCCGCCGCGCCCACGAGCTGGTGGAGGCCTTCGACCCGGCGCAAGGCGCCAGCCGGTTTTCCACGCGCGACCGCAGCCTGGTGGCCGGCGAGCGGCTGCTCGCCAGCGCCGAGGCCATGCACTGCTTCTTCGAGGAGGAGGCCCTCGACGCCGAAGGCCGCCTCGTGGTGCCCAAGGCGCGCAGCATCAACAAGATCGGCCACGCCATGCACGACCTCGACCCGGTGTTCGGCGCCTTCAGCAAGGGCCCGGCGCTGGCCGCCCTGGCGGCCGACCTGGGGCTGGTGCAGCCGCAGGTCTGGCAGAGCATGGTCATCTTCAAGCAGCCCGAGATCGGCGGCGAGGTGGGCTGGCACCAGGACGCGAGCTTCTTCGAGACCGATCCCGTCACGGTGACGACCTTCTGGTTCGCCATCGAGGACGCCACGCTGGACAACGGCTGCCTGTGGGCCGAGCCCGGCGGACACCGCGGCGAGCGCGGCACGCTGCGCGAGCGCTACGTCAACGACGGCGGCCGGCTGCGCATGGAACCGCTCTCTGCCCGGCCCTGGCCCCGCCTCGACGAGGCCGTGCCGCTGCCGGTTGCGGCCGGCACGCTGATCGTCTTCCACGGCCTGCTGCCGCACTGCAGCGCGCCCAACCGCAGCCCGCGCTCGCGCATGGCCTACACGCTGCACGCCACCTGCGGCACCGCGGCCTACTCGCCCCGCAACTGGCTGCAGCGCAGCGCGGCGCTGCCGGTGCGCGGGTTCACCTGACGAGCCGCCGCGCGGCGTTCAGCCGCCGTCTCGCGGCGGCGCCGCGTCCTGGGCCTCGACGAAGGCGCGCCGGAACGCCAGCGGCGCGGCCACGCCGTCGATGGGCGCGCTCGAACTGCCCGTGCCGGCGATGGTGAGGGTGCCGAAGTCCAGCAGGCGGCCGAGCAGCGACTGGTGCACCTGGATGCTCTCGACCTTCTGGATGTGGATCTCGATGGTGCTGCGGCGGATGAAGCCGTGCTTGACGATCAGCCTGCGGGTGGTGACGGCCAGTTCCGTGGAGCGGATGCGCACGTAGGCCACGGCCCACAGCACCAGCCCCAGGCCGAAGACGGGCAGCAGCAGCAGGCCCAGCGCGAGCAGGTGCCAGACCGACCACAGGCTGGTGCGCCCCAGGTGGACGATGCGTTCGCCGGGAACGAGAACCTGCTCGACGTAGCTGGACATGGCCATGGACTCAGGTGGGGCGGGCGATTGCCAGGACGGTCAAGGACGCAGCAGCGCCATCGCAAGTCCGTCCTCGAAGCAGCCATCGACGCAATATGCGCGCCTGCGGATGCCTTCGACCTCGAACCCGTGCCGAAGGTAGAGCGCGCGGGCGGCTGCGTTGGAGGCCCTCACGGAAAGCTCGACTCGCGCCATTCCTTGTGCCCACGCCGCGTCGAGGGCCTCACGAAGCAGCCGCGAGCCGACGCCCCTGTGACGGGCGTGCGGCAGCAAGCCCATGCCCAGCACACCCACGTGCGCGCAGGACTCGCCGCCTTGGGGCAATATGTCGCACCATCCCAAGACAGTGTCGCCGTCGAGGGCGATGAACTGGCACAGCCCCTGCTCGACGATTCGGCGGTAGAAGTCGAATGACGCCTTACGCGGCGGTGCGGCCTGGAATGCCAGGAATCGTCCCTCGCGGGCCACCGTATCGATGGCCAGGTACAAGCCTTCGAAGTGCGCCTCGGTGGTGCGGGTGATGATGCAATCCATATCGGGCTCGGTGAGCTTGGCTTCGGGACGGCCCTGTTCACGGCGTCTTCCATCGGATCGTGCCGCGCCAAGGATACCGGGTCGGTGCGACGGCCAACGAAGTCCTGGCGGGCGGTCAGCCTGCGCGAGGCGACGTACGACTCCGCGGAGTGGACATGCGCGCATGCCGCGGCTCACGGCATCAGACCTGTTTCGAGGACAGTCGGTTGCACGACTCGGGCGGGCAAGGCCGCACGGGCCACAGGAGAAAGCGCCGAACCGGGGCGATGCGCTCGCCGGGCCTGACGAGCGATCGACGCAACCGCCCACGCGGTACGCGCCTTGGCCCCTACAGCCCCAACTCCGACAACCCGGGATGCTCGTCCGGTCGCCGCCCCAGGGGCCACAGGAACAAGCGCTCGTGCGCCGCGATCGGCCGGTCGTTGATGCTGGCGAAGCGCTGCCGCATCAGCCCCTCGGGCGTGAAGGCCCAGTTCTCGTTGCCGTAGCTGCGGTACCAGTGGCCGGAATCGTCGCGCCACTCGTAGGCGAAGCGCACCGCGATGCGCTCGCGGCCGAAGGCCCACAGTTCCTTGATCAGCCGGTAGTCGAGCTCGCGTGCCCACTTGCGCTGCAGGAAGGCGCGCACCTCGTCGCGGCCGCGCGGAAACTCGGCGCGGTTGCGCCACTCGGTGTCGTCGGTGTAGACGCCGACCACGCGGTCGGGGTCGCGCGTGTTCCAGGCGTCCTCGGCCAGCCGCACCTTGCGCGCCGCGCTGTCGGCGTCGAACGGGGGCAGCGGCGGGCGTTGCGACACGGCGGACTCCTCACCAGCCAATGGCCTTGGGCAGCCACAGCGCGATCTGCGGGTACAGGAACACCAGCACCAGCGCCACGGCCTGCATCGCGATGAACGGCACCACGCCCTGGTAGATGTCCTTGATGCCCACCTCGGGCGGTGCCACGCCCTTCAGGTAGAACAGGGCCCAGCCGAAGGGCGGCGTCAGGAACGAGGACTGCAGGTTCACCGTGATCAGCATGGCCAGCCACACCGGGTCGACGCCCTGCGCCACCAGCACCGGCAGGAACAGCGGCACCGCGATGTAGCTGATCTCGATCCACTAGAGGAAGAAGCCGAGCACGAAGATCAGCGCCATCATGAACCAGATGTCGGCGTTGACGCCCCCGGGCAGCCACTCGAACATCTTCGTGATCAGCTCCTCGCCCTGCAGGCCGCGGAAGGCCAGCGCGAACACCTGCGCCATGATGAGGATGAACATCATCACCGCGGTGATCTTCGCCGTCTCCAGCGCCACGGCCTTGAGCGTGGCCCAGCTGAAGCGCCGCGCACCCACCGTGATGAGCACGGCGCCGATGGCCCCCATTGACGCGGCCTCGGTGGGCGCGGCCACGCCGCCGACGATGGAGCCCAGCACCGCCACCACCAGCAGCACCGGCGGCACCACCACCTTCCAGAAGCGCCGCCACAGCTCGCGGCGGCTGACGGCGTCGCGCTCGTCCAGGGGCAGCGGCGGCATCAGGTCGGGCTTGACCATGCCCAGCACGAGCAGGAAGACGATGTACACGCCCGCCAGCAGCAGCCCCGGGCCCACCGCCGCCGCGAACAGCGTGCCTACCGACAGCTGCATGATGTCGGACAGCAGGATGAGGATGAGGCTGGGCGGGATGATCTGCCCCAGCGTGCCGCTGGCGCAGATGGCGCCGCAGGCGATGCGCTTGTCGTAGCCGCGGCGGATGAGCGTGGGCAGCGTCAGCAAGCCCAGCGTGATGATGGTCGCGCCCACGATGCCGGTGGTGGCACCCATCAGCACGCCGAACAGGATGATGCCCACGCCCATGCCGCCGCGCAGGCCGCCGGCGAGGTGGCCCATCACGTCCAGCAGGTCGTCGGCCAGGCGCGACTTCTCCAGCATCACGCCCATGAAGACGAACAGCGGGATCGCCAGCCACTGGTAGCCCGCCGCCACGCCGAACACGCGCGCCGGAAGCAGGTTGAACAGGCCATCGCCGAAGCCCAGCCAGCCGAACACGAAGCCGGCCGTGGCCAGCGAGATGGCCACCGGCACGCCCAGCATCAGCAGGCCGAAGAAGCCGGCCAGCATCAGCAGCGCCAGGGTCTGCGGTTCAGGCACGGGCGCGCTCCTCGATCACGCGGCGCGTGGCCGCGGCCAGCGTCTGCAGCACCAGCAGCGCGAAGCCCAGGGGGATGAGGCCCTTGACCACCCAGCGGTGCGGGATGCCGCCGGGGTCGGGCGAGGCCTCGTCCACCGCCCAGGCCTGGCCCACGTAGCCCCACGACAGGCGGATGAAGGCCAGCGCGATGAGCAGCGCCAGCGCGTGCGACAGCATGTCGACCGCGAAGCGCGTGCGCGGACCATAGCCGGCGTAGAACACGTCCACGCGTACCGGATCGCCCCGCTGCTGCGCGTAGCTCATGCCCAGCAGCACGACGGCGGCGAGCAGGTGCCACTCCAGCTCCTGCGCCCACACCGAGCCGACGCTCAGCGCGTAGCGCAGCAGCACGTTGACGGCCACCAGCACCACGATGGCCAGCGTGAGCCACTGCACCACGCGGCCGGTCGCGTCGATCACGCGTTCGGCGCCCCGGACGGCGGCCTCCATGCTCAGCCGCGCACCTTCAGGTGGTAGGCCTCCTCGCTGACCTCGCTCCAGCGGTCGTACTTGGCCTTGAAGGCGAAGTAGCTGTCGTGCACCTTCTTCGTCAGCGCGTCCTTGGCGATGGCCTCTGCCAACACCTTCTGCGTCTCGGCGCGCAGCGCGGCAATGACGGGGTCGGGGAGCGGGCGGGCGATGACGCCCTGGTTCTTGACGAGATCCTCCATGGCGTCGGAGTTGGCTTTCTGGCACCAGCCTTCGCCGATGACGTTGCAGGCCGCGGCGGCGTTCTCGACGATGGCCTGCAGCTCCTTGGGCAGCTTGGCCCATGCGGCCTTGTTGACGAGCAGCTCGCTGACCGTGGCGCTCTCGTGCCAGCCGGTGGTGTAGTAGTACTTGGCGGCCTTGTGCAGGCCCAGGCGGCGGTCCTGGAACGGGCCGACGAACTCGGCCGCGTCGATGACGCCGCGCTCCAGAGCCGGAAAGATCTCGCCGCCCGGCAGCACCTTCACGTCCACGCCCAGCGCCGCGTACACGCGGCCGGCCAGGCCGGGAATGCGCATCTTCAGGCCCTTGAGGTCGGCGACGGTCTTGATCTCCTTCTTGAACCAGCCGGTCATCTGCACGCCGGTATTGCCGCAGGGCATGGCCACCATGCCGAAAGGCGCGTAGACCTCGTTCCAGAGGTCGATGCCGCCGCCGTCGTAGAGCCAGCCGTTCATGCCCTGGAAGTTCAGCCCGAAGGGCACGGCGGTGAAGTACTGCGCCGCGAAGGTCTTGCCGGTCCAGAAGTAGGCGTTGGCGTGGTTCATCTCCACCGTGCCCGCGCGCACGGCATCGAAGCCCTCGAAGGCCGGGATCAGCTCGCCGGCCCCGAAGACCTGGATGTTCAGCCGCCCGGCGGACATCTCGCGGATGCGGCGGGCGAGGTCGGTGGCCGAGCCCGGCCCGTCCATGTAGAACGGCGAGCCCTTGGGGTAGGCCGAGGTCATCTTCCAGTTGAAGCTGGCTTGCGCCGGCACCAGGGCCGGGGTGGCCAGCGCAGCGCCGGCCAGGCCGGCCTTCAGGCCGCTCTTGAGCGCGCCGCGACGGGTGTTCGTGGTGTTCATGCCGAGGCTCCGGTCAGTAGGTCTTGTAGGGAAGGAACTTGCCGCTCATGACGATGCTCACGCGGTCGCCCTTCGGGTCGGTCTCGCGCTGGAGGTCCATGCGGAAGTCGATGGCGCTCATGATCCCGTCGCCGAACTCCTCGTGGATCAGCTCCTTGAACGTGGTGCCGTAGACGCTGACCAGCTCGTAGAAGCGGTAGATCAGCGGGTCGGTGGGCACGCTGGTGGGCAGGCTGCCCTTGTAGGGCACCACCTTCAGCCACTGCGTCTCGGCCTCGGTGAGGTCGAAGATCTTCGCCAGCGCAGCAGCTTGCTGGTCGTCGAAGGTCATCTGGCCCAGGCAGCCGGCCGTGACCCACTCCTTGCTCAGGCCCACGGCCTTGGCGACATCGGCCCACTTCAGGCCCTTGGCCACCTTGGTGGCGACGATCTTCTCGGTGACTTCGAGGCGGCTCATGCGATTCTCCTGAGGGAGGGGGTTGGAACGGGTCGGGGCTCGGGGTCGGCGGCGCAGGGGCTCACCTCCACCGGCGTGGCCGGCGCGCGGCCGTGCGACAGGCCCTCGCTGCGCGCGACCAGGAACTCGACGAGGTGGTTGCGCAAGGGGTAGTACGCCGCCTGGTGGTGCAGCGTGGCGCGCTGACGTCCCACACCAGGCTCGCGCGGCATCGTGTTCTTCACGATCTCGGCCACGCGCGCCTGCGGGCCGTTGCTCATGAGCAGGATGCGGTCGGCCAGCAGGATGGCCTCGTCCACGTCGTGCGTGATCATGAACACCGTCTGCCGCGTCTCGGCGCAGATGCGCAGCAGCTCGTCCTGGATGGTGCCGCGCGTCAGCGCGTCCAGCGCCCCGAAGGGCTCGTCGAGCAGCAGCATCCGCGGCTGGATGGCGAAGGCGCGCGCGATGCCCACGCGCTGCTTCATGCCGCCCGAGAGCTGGCTGGGCTTCTTGTCGATGGCCGCCGCCAGGCCCACCAGCGCCACGTACTTCTGCACGTGCTCGTCCACCTGCGCGCGGCCCCACTGCGGCCACTTGCTGCGCACCGCGAACGCGATGTTGCCGCGCACCGTGAGCCAGGGCATCAGCGCGTGGCCCTGGAACACCACGCCGCGGTCGAGGTTGGGGCCTGCGACCTCGCGGCGGTCCATGAACACGTGGCCTGCGCTCGCCGTCTCCAGGCCCGCCAGCACGTTGAGGATGGTGGTCTTGCCGCAGCCGCTGTGGCCGATGATGCAGACGAACTCGCCCTCGGCGATGTCGAAGTTGACGCCGTCGAAGACGGGCTCGGCGGCGCCGGGGTAGGTCTTGCCGAGGCCCTGGACTTTCAGGAACTCAGTCGGCATAGGTCACCGCCTTCTGCAGCCGGGCGAACATCAGGTCGAGGGCCATGCCGACGATGCCGATGACCAGGATGGCCACGATCACGTTGGGCAGGCTGAGGTTGTTCCACTCGTTCCACACGAAGTAGCCGATGCCCGTGCCGCCCACCAGCATCTCGGCGGCCACGATCACCAGCCAGGCGATGCCCATGCTGATGCGCATGCCGGTCAGGATGGTGGGCGCGGCGGCGGGCAGCACCACCTCGAAGGCGCGCCGCAGCGGGCTCACCTCGAGCGTGCGCGCCACGTTCAGCCACTCTCGCCGCACGCTGGCCACGCCGAAGGCGGTGTTGATCAGCATCGGCCACAGGCTGCAGATGAAGATCACGAAGATGCCGCTGACGCTGCTGTCCTTGATCGTGTACAGCGCCAGCGGCATCCAGGCCAGCGGCGAGATGGGCTTGAGCACCTGTATGAACGGGTCCAGCGCGCGGTACAGCAGCGGGCTCATGCCGATCACGAAGCCCAGCGGTATGGCGACCGCCGCCGCCAGCAGGTAGCCCAGCGCGACACGGCCCAGCGAGTGGGCGAGCTGCAGGCCCAGCCCCTTGTCGTTGGGGCCGTTGTCGTAGAACGGGCTCTGAAGGTGCTTCCACAGCACCTCGCCCATCTGCGCCAGCGTCGGGAAGCCGCTGCGCGCCACGGGTGCGGCGGCGGCGGCCGGGTCCTTGCCCATGAGCTTCAGGTACTCGGCCTGCTCGGGCGTCAGCGCCGCGGCGGCCGGGGCGGCTGCGGGCGCGGCCGGGCCCACCGTGGCCAGGTGCCAAACGCCCAGCAGCAGCGCCAGCAGCAGCAGCGACAGCAGCGCGGCCCGCGGGCCGTCGCCGCGCATCCAGGTGTTCATCGCGCGAACCTCAGGCGGGTGCGCGCTTGATCGCGAAGCTGTCGGCATAGGCCGCCGCGCGCTCGGGATCGAAGACCTTGCCCATGATCGTGAACTTCGGGTACGCCCCGGCCGGCGGCTTCTGGCCCAGCGCCGCCATCTGCTTCTTGGCGTCGGTGAGCAGGAACACCTGCTCGGCCATCTGCTTGTAGTCGACGTCGCCCTTGATGTAGCCCCAGCGCTTGAGCTGCGTCAGCATCCACACGGCCATGCTCGGCCAGGGCATGGGGTCGAAGTCGGCGCGCTGCGGCACGGTCTGCACGTTGCCCAGGCCGTCGGCGAACTTGCCGGTGAGCACCTGTGCCACCACGGTCTCGGGCTGGTTCAGGTAGGCCTGCGGGCTGATCACCTTGGCGATGAGTTCGCGGTTGCGCGCCTCGCGCGCCATGGCCGCGGCCGTGAGCACCGCGCGGTACAGCGCGATGAAGGTGTTGGGGTTGCTTTGGATGAAGGCCTGGCTGGTGCCGAAGGCGCAGCAGGGGTGGCCGTCCCAGAGGTCGCGCGTGAGCAGGTGGATGAAGCCCACCTCCTCGAACACCGCGCGCTGGTTGAAGGGATCGGGGCCGAGGAAGCCGTCGATGTTGCCGGCGCGCAGGTTCGCCACCATCTCGGGCGGCGGCACGACGCGGATCTGGATGTCGGTGTCCGGGTTCAGGCCCGCTTCCGCCACGTAGTAGCGCAGCAGGAAGTTGTGCATGCTGTACTCGAAGGGCACGGCGAACTTGAAACCCTTCCACAGCTTCGGGTCGCGCTTGTCCTTGTGCTTGCTGGCCAGCGTGATGGCCTGGCCGTTGGTGTTCTGGATGGTGGCCACGCGCATCGGCGTGGCGGTGCTGCCCAGGCCCATGCTGATGGCCAGCGGCATCGGGCTCAGGAAGTGCGTGGCGTCGTACTCCTTGTTGAGCATCTTGTCGCGGATCAGCGCCCAGCCCGCGGTCTTCACGACCTCGACGTTCAGGCCCTGCTTGGAATAGAAGCCCAGCGGGTGCGCCATGATCAGCGGCGTGGCGCAGGTGATGGGGATGAAGCCGATCTTCAGGTCCTTCTTCTCCAGCGGCCCCGTGGCCTGCTGCGCCACCGCCTGCAGGCTGGTGAGCGCACCAGCCGGCAGCACGCTGGCGATGGCGGCCTGCGCGGTGCGGCGGCCCACGGCGCGGATGAAGTCGCGGCGCACGGCGTCGTGCGG
>JBKDQY010000015.1:0-7633 GCA_046341655.1 Betaproteobacteria bacterium
GTCGTAGGTGTTGACCCACTCGCCGGGCACGAAGCGCACCTGCCCGCTGCTCACGGCGCGGCGCGCCTTCTCGCCGATGCTCAGGCCCAGCGTGCCATCGGGATTCAGGCCGGGCTTCTCGACGGCGACGAACCACTGGTCCGTCAGCATCGGCTCCACCACCTGCCCGGTGCGTGCGCAACGCGGCACCTGCAGCCTGTGCTTCCTCGTCTCGACCAGCAGGCCCAGGACCTCGAGGTCGGCGACGATGCGCTTGCGCGCGACGAAGCGGTCGAGGCCCCGGTAGGCCTCGGGGGCGTTGGCGTTGACCTTGGCCTCGAGGTCGAGCACGCCGATCATCGGCAGCGAGTGGCGCTGGCCCACGGCGTGGTCGTTGGCGTCGTGGGCCGGCGTCACCTTCACGACGCCGGTGCCGAAGGCGCGGTCCACGTAGGCGTCGGCGATCACGGGGATCTCGCGGCCCACCAGCGGCAGCATCACCATCCGGCCGACCAAGGCGGCGTAGCGCTCGTCCTCGGGGTGCACCATCACCGCGGTGTCGCCCAGCATGGTCTCGGGGCGGGTGGTGGCCACCACCACCGAGCCGCTGCCGTCGGCCATGGGGTAGCGGATGTGCCAGAGGAAGCCGTCTTCCTCCTCGCTCTCGACCTCCAGGTCGGAGACGGCGCTCTTGAGCTGCGGGTCCCAGCTCACCAGGCGCTGGCCACGGTAGATCAGGCCCTCGTCGTACAGGCGAACGAAGGTCTCGGTGACGACGGCCGAGAGCGACTCGTCCATCGTGAAGTACTCGCGCGACCAGTCCACGCTGTCGCCCAGGCGGCGCATCTGGTTGGTGATGGTGGCGCCGCTCGCGGCCTTCCAGTCCCAGACCTGCGCGACGAAGTTCCTGCGGCCCAGGTCGTGGCGGCTCAGGCCGGCTTCCTGCAGCTGGCGCTCCACCACGATCTGCGTGGCGATGCCGGCATGGTCGGTGCCCGGAACCCACAGCGTGTTGTGGCCGCGCATGCGGTGGTACCGCGTCAGCGCGTCCATGATGGTCTGGTTGAACGCGTGGCCCATGTGCAGCGTGCCGGTCACGTTGGGCGGCGGCAGCTGGATGCAGAACGAAGGCTTGCTGGCGTCGAGCGTGGGCGCGAACACGCCGGCCCCGGCCCAGCGCGGGCCCCAGCGGGCCTCGATCGAAGCGGGTTCGAAGGACTTGGCGAGTTCGGTCATGACGGGGCCGGGGCCAGAATGCGGGGGAATCGTCGATTCTAGGATCCGCCCATGCCCGAGCCCGCCCGCCCGCCCCGGCCGCGACCCCGTCGCGCGAGGCTGGCGCCGCTGCTGCTGGCCGCCTTGCTGTCCGCCTGCGGTGGGGGCGGCGACGGGCCGGCCGGCGGCGGCGCCGTGGCGACGCCGTCGAGTTGCTCGGTCGATGACCAGAAGGCCTGGCTGGTGCGCTACCTCGACCAGTCGTACTTCTGGTACCAGCTGGCGCCGCGGCCCGACCCGGACGGCTTCACCGACCTCGACGCCTTCTTCCGGGCGCGCCTGTACGACGGCAGCGACCCTGCCTTCCCGCGCGACCGTTGGAGCGGCTTCACCAGCACCGAGAGCTTCCAGCGCTTCTTCGGCGAGGGTGCCACCATGGGCTATGGCGTCACGGTGGCCGCCCTGGAGCTCGAGCGCGACGGCAGCCGCCCCCTGTGGGTGCGCTACGTCGAGCCGGCCTCGCCCGCGGCGCTGGCGGGCGTGGCGCGCGGCGACGAGGTGCTGGCGCTCGACGGCCGCCCGGCGGGCGAGGCGGTGGCCGCCGACGACCTGGCCGTGCTCACCGCCGCCAAGGAGGGCGACGCGCTGAGCCTGCGGCTGCGCCGCGACGGCGTGGAGCGCACGGTTGCGCTGCGCGCCGCGGTCTACCCGCTCACGCCGGTGCAGGGCGTCTCGGTGCGCACCACGCCCGGTGGCCGCAAGCTCGGCTACCTGATGGTGAAGGACATGATCACGCAGGCCGCGCCCGGCATCGACGCGGCCTTCGTGCGCTTCCGCGCCGAGGGCGTGCAGGACGTGGTGCTGGACCTGCGCTACAACGGTGGCGGCTTCGTCTCCACGAGTGCGAGCCTGGCGTCGTACGTGGCCGGCAGCGCCAGCGCCGGCCGCACCTACGCCGTGCTGCGCTACAACGACCGCTCCAGCTCCAGCGAGCAGCGCTTCGTGTTCGGCAGCCTGGCGAACATGCCGGCGCGCAGCCGCTTGTGGGTGCTGGCCGGCCGCCGCACCTGCTCGGCCAGCGAACAGCTGGTCAACGGCCTGCGCGGCATCGGCGTCGAGGTGGAGCTCATCGGCGAGGCCACCTGCGGCAAGCCCGTGGGATTCGTGCCGGTGCAGTCCTGTTCGCGCACCTGGAGCATCGTCAATTTCGAGAGCGTCAACGAGCGCGGCGAGGGCCGCTACTGGGACGGCTTCGCGCCCACCTGCGCCGTGGCCGAGGACTTCCGTGCGCCGCAGGCCGAGCCGGCCGACCCGCTGTTCGGCGCGGCGGTGGCGCGCGCCGACGGTGGGGCCTGCCCGGCCGTGGCCGACGGGCGCGCCGTGCCGCTGAGCGCCCGCGAGCGCCGCGCGCGCCAGGGCCGCGCCAGCGACGAGCGCCAGGACATGATCGCCCGATGACCGAGACCCCCTTCGCCCTGCGCGGCGACCACATCACGCTCGACGCGCTGCTCAAGGCCACCGGCTGGGCCCCCAGCGGCGGCGCGGCCAAGCAGCTCATCGCCGCCGGGCGCGTGCAGGTGGATGGCCGCGTGGAAACGCGCCGCGGCGCCAAGTTGCGCGCCGGCCAGCGCGTGGCGATGGACGGGCGCGCCGTGCGGCTGACGGCCGCGGCGGGCGCTACATGAACAGGTGCTCGCCGGCGTTCTCGCCGCCCAGGATCACGTAGTTCACCTTGCGCAGGTCGGCCAGCGTGCGGCCGCCGGCGTAGCTGATGCTGCTCTGCAGGTCTTCGCGCATCTCGCGCAGCGTGTCGGCGAGCTTGCCCTTGATGGGCTCGAGGATGCGCTTGCCTTCGACGTGCTTGTACTCGCCCTTGTTGAAGTCCGAGGCCGAGCCGTAGTACTCCTTGTACAGCTTGCCGTCGACCTCCACCGTGGCGCCCGGGCTCTCCTCGTGCCCGGCGAACAGGCTGCCGATCATCACCATCGCGGCGCCGAAGCGCACGCTCTTGGCGATGTCGCCGTGGTGGCGGATGCCGCCGTCGGCGATGATGGGCTTGGTCGCCACGCGGCTGCACCACTTCAGCGCGCTGAGCTGCCAGCCGCCGGTGCCGAAGCCCGTCTTCAGCTTGGTGATGCACACCTTGCCCGGGCCCACCCCCACCTTGGTGGCGTCGGCGCCCCAGTTCTCGAGGTCGATCACGGCCTCGGGCGTGGCCACGTTGCCGGCAATGACGAAGGCCTGCGGCAGCTTCGCCTTGATGTGCTCGATGGTGCGCCGCACGCTGTCGGCGTGACCGTGGGCGATGTCGATGGTGATGTAGTCGGCGCCGATGCCCTCGGCCGCCAGGCGATCGACCACGGCGAAGTCCGCGGGCTTCACGCCGGAGCTGATCGACACGTAAAGCCCTTGCTCGCGCATGCGCCGCGCGAAGGCCACGTTGTCGAGGTCGAAGCGGTGCATCACGTAGAAGTGGCCGCCGCGCGCCAGCGTTTCGGCGATGGGCTCGTCGAGCACGGTCTTCATGTTGCTCGGCACCACCGGCAGCGCGAAGCGGCGGCCACCGAACTCCACCGAAGTGTCGCACTCGCTGCGGCTGTCGACGCGGCACTTGCGCGGCAGCAGCAGGATGTTGTCGTAGTCGAAGATCTCCATGGCGGGCACTCGGCGTGGGCGTCTGACGGCGGCCGAGTGTAGCCACGGCCTGCGCGCCGCCGAGCCGCCTGCAGGATTGCACGCCGTGTCGTGCCTCGGTGCCCCTGCCGCGCGCCCGTTGTCGCTGAAAATACCGGCATGAGGTACCGGTTGCCCTTGATCACGTCCTGGCGGCGGGACCGTGCCGATCGGTCGCTGCAGGCCCCCCCGGCCGCGACCGAGCCTGCGCCGCTGGGCGCCGTCGCCACGACCGCCGCGCCCGGGCAGCAGGCGCGGCTGCTGCTGAGCCTGTTCGAGCACTCGGCCAGCGGCCTGCTGCTGTGCGATCCCGACGGCCGCGTGCGCCTGTGCAGCCCCGTGGCAGCCGAACTGCTCGGCACCGTGCCGGCACAGGTGCAGGGGCGGCCCGTGGGCGACTGGGTGGCGCCGCTGATCGACTTCAGCGTCGCCGACGCCGAGCAGGGCCTGCCCGTGGGCCAGTGGGAGACGCAGGCCCAGCGCGCCGACGGCACCAGCTTCCCGGCGGAGCTGACCGTCAGCGACACGCCGCTGGACGGCCGGCCCGGCCGCGTGCTGTTCATGCGCGACATCACCGACCGCCGGCTCAACCAGCAGCGGCTGTCCGCGCTGGCCAACTTCGACGGCCTGACCGGCCTGCCCAACCGCATGCAGTTCCGGGACCTGCTGACCCAGGCCATGGCCCGGGCGCGGCGCAGCGGCGTGCTGATGGCGCTGATGTTCCTGGATCTCGACGACTTCAAGGCCATCAACGACACGCTGGGCCACGGCGTGGGCGACGAGCTGCTGCGCCAGGTGGCGGCGCGGCTGCAGGCCTGCGTGCGCGGGCCGGACCCCGTGCTGCGGCGCGAGGGCCCGGGCGCAGACGCGCCGTCGACCGAGGGCTTCACGGTGTCGCGCCTGGGCGGGGACGAGTTCACCGTGATCGCCGAGAACCTGAGCGGCGCCAACGCGGCGGTCGTGCTGGCACGGCGCATCCTGGAGGCGATGACGCAACCGGTGCAGATCGAGGAGCACCAGCTGCACGTGGGCACGAGCATCGGCATCGCGATGTACCCGTTCGAGGACACCGACCTCGACAGGCTGGTGCGGCAGGCCGACAGCGCCATGTACCGCGCCAAGACCATGGGCAAGGGCACCTACGCGTTCTACAGCGACGAGCTCACCCGTGAGGTGGCGGCGCGCCTGAAGCTCGAAGGCGAGCTGCGCCGCGCGCTGGAGCAGCAGGAGTTCGCGCTGTGCTACCAGCCGCTGGCGCGCCTGGACGACGGCCGCATCACGGGCGTGGAGGCGCTGCTGCGCTGGAATCCGCCCGGGGGCGGCACCGTGCCGCCCGACCGCTTCATCCGCGTGCTCGAGGACAGCGGCCTCATCCTGCAGGTGGGGCACTGGGCGCTGCGCACCGCCTGCGCCGAGATGGCGGCGATGCGGCGGCAGGGCCTGCCGCGGATGTCGCTGTCGGTCAACTTCTCGGCGCGGCAGTTCCGCCAGCCCAACCTGCTGCGGCTGATCGCCGCCACGCTGGCCGAGACCGGCTTCGAGCCGAGCAGCCTGGAGATCGAGATCACCGAGCGGCTGCTCGTCGAGGATCACGAAGCCACGCGCGTCACGCTCGAGGGCCTGGCCCACATGGGCGTGCGCGTGGCCATCGACGACTTCGGCACCGGCTATTCCTCTCTGAGCTACCTGAAGCGCTTCGACATCGACACGCTCAAGATCGACGGCAGCTTCGTCGCCGAGCTGCCCGGCGACCCCGACGGTCTTGCCATCGCCGCCGCCATCGTCGCGCTGGGCCACAGCCTGCAGATGCGCGTGGTGGCCGAGCGGGTGGAGACGCCCGAGCAGGCCCAGTGCCTGCGGGCCATGGGCTGCGACGGCATGCAGGGCTACGTGCTGTGCGGGCCGCTGCCCGGGGCGGCGCTGCGCAACTGGCTGCGCGAGCACGGCCGTTCCGGCGCGCGCACGCTCCTGGGCACGGGTGCCACCGAGGGCGGGGCGGCGGCGAGCGGCTCCTAGAATCGGCGGCATGCACCGCAGCGCGCCGACGGCACCGACCCCCGACCCCGAAGCCGCCGCCCACGGTGCCCCCGAGGCCCGACTGCTGCGCGGTCTCAATCCCGAGCAGCTGGCGGCGGTGACGCTGCCCCGGGTGCCCGCGCTCATCCTGGCCGGTGCCGGCTCGGGCAAGACTCGCGTGCTTACGACGCGCATCGCCTGGCTGCTGCACACGGGGCAGGCCTCGCCGGGGGGCGTCCTGGCGGTCACCTTCACCAACAAGGCCGCCAAGGAGATGCTGACACGGCTGTCGGCCATGCTCCCGGTTGCCGTGCGCGGCATGTGGATCGGCACCTTCCACGGCCTGTGCAACCGCTTCCTGCGCGCGCACTGGAAGCTCGCCGGGCTGCCGCAGGGCTTCCAGATCCTCGACAGCGCCGACCAGCTCAGCGCGGTCAAGCGCGTGATCAAGGCCATGAACCTCGACGAGGAGCGCTTCGTGCCCAAGCAGGTGACCTGGTTCATCGCCGGCGCCAAGGAGGACGGCCTGCGCCCGCCGCAGGTGGAGGCGCGCGACGAGCACACGCGCAGGCTGGTGCAGGTGTACGAGGCCTACGAGGCGCAGTGCGCCCGCGAGGGCGTGGCCGACTTCGCCGAGCTGATGCTGCGCAGCTACGAGCTGATGCGCGACCACGACGCGCTGCGCGAGCACTACCAGCGGCGCTTCTCGCACGTGCTGGTCGACGAGTTCCAGGACACCAACCGGCTGCAGTACGCGTGGCTGAAGATGTTCGCCCCGCCCGGGCGCGAGCAGGGCGTGTTCGCGGTGGGCGACGACGACCAGAGCATCTACGCCTTCCGCGGCGCGCGCGTGGGCAACATGGCCGACTTCGAGCGCGAGTACCGCGTCGGGCGCGTCGTGAAGCTGGAGCAGAACTACCGCAGCTCCGGCCACATCCTCGATGCCGCCAACGAGCTCATCGCGCACAACAGCGCCCGGCTGGGCAAGAACCTGCGCACCGACGCCGGCGCGGGCGAGCCGGTGCGCGTGCACGAGGCGCCGTCGGACTACGCCGAGGCGCAGTGGCTGCTCGAGGAGATCGGCGGCCTCGTGCGCGCCGGCACGCCGCGCAGCGAGATCGCGCTGCTCTACCGCAGCAACGCGCAGAGCCGCGTGCTGGAGAGCGCGCTCTTCAACGCCGGCATGCCCTACCGCGTGTACGGCGGCCTGCGCTTCTTCGAGCGCGCCGAGATCAAGCACGCGCTGGCCTACCTGCGGCTGCTGGAGAACGCCAACGACGACACCAGCTTCCTGCGCGTCGTCAACTTCCCGGCGCGCGGCATCGGGTCGCGCTCGGTGGAGCAGCTGCAGGACGTGGCCCGCGCCAGCGGCCGCAGCCTGGCGCAGAGCGTGGGCGGGCTCGACGGCGCCGCCGGCAGGAAGATCGCCGGCTTCGTGCAGCTCATCGATGCCCTGCGCGCCGCCACGCAGGGCCTGACCCTGCGCGAGATCATCGACCACGTGCTCGAGGCCAGCGGCTTGCGCCTCTTCTACAAGAACGACAAGGAAGGCGAGGACCGGCTCGAGAACCTCGAGGAGCTGATCAACGCCGCCGAGAGCTTCGTCACGCAGGAGGGCGACGGCACGGACGCCGCGGCGCTGCCGGTGGACGAGCAGGCCGCTATCGGCGGTGTGGCCGCGGCCCCCGACCCCGACACCGGCGAGGTGCTGTCGCCGCTGGCGGCCTTCCTCACGCACGCCAGCCTGGAG
>JBKDQY010000016.1:0-10830 GCA_046341655.1 Betaproteobacteria bacterium
GCGCTGGGGCTCAGATCTCACGACGGCCCGCACTGACCACCCTGCCTTCGCGGCCAGCTTCACGACGTGCCGGCCGGTGGCGCCCGAGGCGCCGAACACCCCGAGTCTCATCGTCACTCCTCACGCATCAGGCAGCACGACATCGAAGGTGCCCGATGGCAGGCCGACGCTGCCCGGCGCCAGACGGACGAGCATGCGGTCCCGAAGTTCAGGGTCGGTGATACGGCTGACGAACGAGTCGCGCTTGTTGACTGGCTCGTCCGCGAACCAGACTTCGGTGGCCAGTGGCGCCCGGCCGGCTACCGAGACCCTCAGGTGGATATGGGCGGCGCGCTTGATGAGCCCACCATAGCGACCGTAGCCGCGCGGCCGGATGGTCGTGAATACGTAGCGGCCCGACTCGCCCTCAAGGTGACCGCCTTAGCGGGAAAAGACGGGGGCGCGATCGGACCAGGTCTCCACCGCGTAGTGGCCCCGAGCATCCACCTGCCAGATCTCGACGCGGGCACCCGCAAGCGGCTGTCCTGCGGTGTTCAGCACGCGGCCCTGAAGTTGCAGGCGCTCGCCCTCTGCGCGACGCCCCCCGGTGCCGGATGTCAGGTCATTGCCCTGGGGCAGAGGGCTGAGCGCTCGGGCGCCGAAGAACGGCAGCCCCATCGGATCAGGCGGGTAGAACGGGCCGACGGTGACGGCTGGTGTGGGCTTGAATCGGCCTGAGCCCTGGGCCTGAGCCACGAACGGCAGTGCAGCAGCTGCGCGCGCCACCCAGCCCAGCATACGGCGCCGGCCTGTGTGAGAGACTTGTTTCATCCAATATGCTCCTCGAACGTCGATGGTCACCACGATAGGTCGGTCGGCGCCGCGCCGCGCGGCCGCGAATGCGTTTGACGATGCCGATCGTTCACCGCGTGCGGTGCTGATCGCGCAGGTGCTGGATGCGCTGCGATTTCACGGCTGGTTTTTCTGCGTCAGCGAACTGAGTGCCCCCTGGGCGCTGCAGTTGCCGGGCGGGCGCCTCGCGGCCATCCACGCGGTGCTCGAGGGCGATTGCGTGGTGTCGCTGGTGGGCGAGCCTGCCAGCGTGCGACTGTCAGCGGGCGACGTCGTCGTGCTGCCCCGCGACGAGATCCACGCCCTCAGCGACCGCCCGGACCGCCAGGCCACGCCTGTCGCCACGATCGCCGGCGTGGACCTGCGGGACCGCAACGCCACCACCTTCGTCTACGGCGGCGGCGGCGCTCACACGCAGGTGCTAAGCGCGAGCTTTGCTGCCGACATGCGCATGGCCCAGGCCGTCGTGGCTGGCCTGCCCGCCATGATCGTCCTGCGCTCTGGCACGACCGCCTGTACGCGCCTCGCGCCCGTACTCGCGCTGGTTCGGGCGGAGGCGGAGAACACCGCAGGCGTCTCCTCGGCCGTGCTGCGCCGGGCCGCCGAGGTGCTCTTCATCCAGGCGCTCCGTGAAGCCCTTTTCGATGCAACACCCGCCGCGGGATGGCTGGCAGCGGCGTCAGATCCACGGCTGGCCCCGGCGCTCACGGCCCTGCACGCCCAGCCTGAGCACCGCTGGACGCTGCCCGAACTGGCCGGCTTGGCGCACCTGTCACGCACCGCCTTCTTCCAGCGCTTCCAGGCCTGCATGGGCCAGACGCCTGCCGAGTACCTGCAGTGGTGGCGCCTGCAACTGGCGGCGCAGCGCCTCCGCGAAAGCCAGGACAGCATCGCCAGCATCGCGATGGGCGTCGGTTACGACGACCCTTCAGCCTTCGCCAGGGCATTCAAGCGCTTGCTTGGGCGGTCACCCGGGGAGTTCCGTTCGTCGGCCGAACGGCAGCTATAGCCCTGAACTGGCGCGTTGGTCACGCGCGAGAGACGGGGGTCCGCCGGTCATGGTATCCGCGGAGGCTGGCCTGCCCATGCAGCTGCGGCCGGCTACGGGTCGCTGTCGCCGCGGGTCGCGATGAGGTGGCTGTGGTGCGGCAGCCTGATCGGAGAGCGGCTGCCCTTCAGGGCTTGAGGGCCAGGATCAGTTCGGCCATGGCCTTGGCGTTGGCTTCCGTCACGGACGGCTGCGGCGGCATCATGTCGTCGCCCCACACGCCACTGCCGCCTGCCCGAATCTTTGCGGCGAGGGTGGCCACGGCCCCGGCTTTGCCCGCGTACTTGGCGGCCACCTCCTGAAAGTGCGGCCCGTACTTGCGCTTGTCGATCAGGTGGCACGCCATGCAGTTGTTCCGCAGCATCAGGGTCTGCAGCGCCTGGGTGTCGGCATGGGCGGCAGGACTGGAACCGAGTCCGACAAGCAGTGTGGCCGCCGCAGCAGGGGCGCCGAGCAGCACCCGAATGCCTCGTCCATCAACAGTCGCCATGTCTGCAACTCCTTCTTCGTTCGGTCTCGAGGGCCGCCGACCGTCCGAGCGAGGCGGCGAGCGGCCGAAGCACAAAAAAAGAGGCGCCGCGATCCGCAGCGCCTCTCGTCCGGTTGACGATCAGTTCGGGGTCACGCGGTAGATCATGCCGCTGGATTCGTCGGCGACGTACAAGGCGTTGTCAGGACCCAGGGACACATGGCGCAGACGACCCGCGAAGGTCGGCCACGACATTTCCTCGCGCTTGGAGGACATGCCGTCTTTGCTGATGTCGAGGATGTCGATGCGGTTGCCCGTGGGCGTGCCGTGAATGCCGATGCCCGCGTAGCCCACGGCCAGCCGGCCTTCCCACTGCTTCCACTGCTTGCCCACCAGGAACACGCTGCCGCACATGCCTTGCGACAGGCCGTTGTTGGTCCACGCCGGCTTCATGGCACCGGGATAGGCCTTCAGGTCGGTCATGGGCATGAAGGCGCTGCGCTCGGCGGGCGGCAGGGCCCCCATCTGGTTCGGCGAGTAGCCGCAGTAGCCGTCGGGGCAGGGGCCGCGGCCGTTGCGGTTGTCGCGCGGGTCCCAGCCGCCATTGCCGCCGTTGACCAGCTTGGTCACCTCGTCGGTGTGCCAGGGGCCGTTCTCGGAGATGAAGGGCTCGTTGGTGCCGGGGCGGAAAGCAATGCCCTGCGGGTTGCGGAAGCCGTAGGCAAAGATGCGCTTGTCGAAGCCCGCCGGCGGGTTGTTGCCCTGTGCGGCCTTGCCGTCACGGTCCACCCGCAGCACCTTGCCGCGGATCTGGGTGGGGTTCTGAGGGCCTTCGCCGCTGTGGTTGTCGCCCGTCGTGACGTACAGGAAGCCATCACCCGGATTGAACCGGATCCGCCCGCCGTTGTGCGCCCCGGGGCCGCCGAAGGGATGGTTGGACTTCGCGGGCTTGTATCCGATGTCGTTGATGATCTCCACGATGTCCGACACCGCCGTCAGCGCCGCGTCCACCTTCATGCGCATCACGATGTTGTTGTATCCACCGTAGGTCCGGTTGGGGCCCTTCGAACTCGAGTACAGGTAGATGAAGCGGTTCGAGGCAAACTGCGGATCGACCGCCACGCCCTGCACGCCGGCTTGTCCGTCACAGAAGAGGTCGGCCTTGACGGACGCGTAGCCCGTGCTGCCGCCCACGCCCAGCAGGGCGTTGACCTTGCCCGACGGCAGGCGCACCGACAGGCCCTTGCACTTTTCGGTGAAGAACATGGTGCCGTCCTGGAGGAAGGCCATGTCCCAGGGCATTTCCGTCTTCTGGAACTCCTCGGCCTTGACCGTCACGGTCTGGGCGGCCGCCAGGCCCGGGACCATCAGGCCGGCCACCGCCAGCATCGCAACCGGCCAAAGGCGGCGCAGGGGCGCCGCGCCACGTCCCGTCCGGGGATCCACGGCGGGGGAGGATGTCTTGTCGAGGTCTCGCATGGGGGTCTCCTGCTGCTTGTCGTTGGAGGGAACGTCGCTGCACTGCCCTGGGGTCGAGCGGCGGGTCCGCGGAAGATCCTAACGACCCCACTCGGCCCTGGGCTTAGTGCTAACCCCTCCCGGCCTCCGCCGCCCAGGGCATCGCGTACGCCGCACGTCACCCCGGCCGGGTGTGCAAGCTCATCCTTGCACAGGTGTCGGCGCCGACCCTCGTGCAGCACAGTCGCGACGCCGACGCAGTGCCGCTCGAGGAGCGGCTGCACCCGGCGGCCGCGATGCCCGACTCACTCCGGCCCGGTGCGGTAGCCATGCGGGCGTTGCAGAGAGCGTCGCGTCGCTGCCGCCTCGTCGCGGATCCAGCCGATCAGCAGATCGTGCTCGGCATCCCGCTCGGCGGTCGACGGCACGATCAGCCAGTAGGCGTAGGGCGCGGCGACGCGGGCGCCGTCACCGAAGGGCTCCCGCAGGTTCCCCGTCTCGAGGCGGTCGGCGATCAGGGGCAGCCGGCCGATCGCCAGGCCGCACGCTGAGGCGGCCGCCTCGATCTGCTGGTGGGCCATGTTGAAGTACAGCCATTGCCGGGGTTGCAGATTCGCCTCGCCCTGGGAGCCGAGCCAGCTGAACCAGCTGCGATGCTCGGTGCTGGGCAGCATGTCCAGGTCCTCGATGCAGGTGTGCTGCGTGAGGTCGCGCGTGTGGCGAACGGCCCGGCCGTCGCGGGCTGCCTGCGCCAGCAGTCGCGGGCTTGCAACCGGGGCCAGCATCTCGTCGAAGAGCCGCAGTGCGCCCTCGGGCTGCTCGCCGTCGCGGCAGTAGCGGACCACCGCGTCCAGGCGTCCGGGTCCGTTCGTCTCGGCAGGGACGATCTGGTCGCGCGACAACACGCGCAGGTCCAAGCCGTGCCGCTGCTGGAGCCGGGAGATCCTCGGCAGCAGCCACAGGCTCGCGAACGACGAGAAGGTGGCGATGCCGACCACCTGGCGGCCTGCCGTCAGCCGGATCTGCCGCACGGCCACGTCGATGCGGCCCAGCCAGGGGCCCAGCGCCTGCAGCAGGGTGAGGCCCGCGGGCGTGAGGCGGACGCCGCGCGTGTCGCGCTCCAGGATGCGTGCGCCGACCTCGTCCTCCAGCGCCTTGACCTGCCGGCTGACCGCCGACTGCGTGAGGTGCAGTTCTTCCGCGGCCAGGCGGAAGTTCAGCGTGCGGGACACCGCCTCGAAGGCCCTGACCGGGCCGACGGACAGGGAGCGGTGACGAAGCGGGGTGGTGCGGTTCATGCTCATTCCGGTTGCGCATGAGTGTCCCACGGCATGTTCATTGGACGGGGCGCACTCCGCTCCCTACATTGGCCTGAAAGCGCCACTCTCTCGGCGTCGGCACCTTGCAGGAGTGAACCATGACCATCGAAACCCCGTCCCCGGCCGTGCCGGATTTCGCGTCCATCAAGACTCGGCAGCAGGCCGCCTGGGGCACGGGCGACTACGCCGTCATCGGCACCACGTTGCAGATCGTGGGCGAGGCGCTGGCCGAGGCCTGCGACCTGCGCACCGACGAGCAGGTCCTCGACGTCGCGGCCGGCAACGGCAACGTCACGCTGGCCGCCGCGCGCCGCGGTTGCCGCGTCGTGTCCACCGACTACGTCGGCAGCCTGCTGGAGCGTGGCGCCGAGCGTGCGCGCGCCGAGCGCCTGGAAGTGGAGTTCCGGGTTGCCGACGTCGAGGCGCTGCCCTTCGACGATGGCGCCTTCGACGCGGTCGTCTCGACCTTCGGCGTGATGTTCTCGCCCGACCACCGCAAGGCGGCTGCGGAGATGGCCCGCGTCTGCCGGCCGGGTGGCCGCATCGGCATGGCGAACTGGACGCCCGACAGCCTGATCGGCCGCATGTTCAAGGTCCTCGGCCGCTACGCGCCTCCACCGGCCGGCGTGCAGCCGCCCTCGCTTTGGGGCACCGAGCCGCACCTGCAGACCCTGTTCGCAGGGGTGGGCGAGGTGCGCTCGGCCACGCGGAGGAGCTTCCACTTCCGCTACCGCTCGGCAGCGCACTTCATCGACACCTTCCGCACCTGGTACGGCCCGGTGAACAAGGCTTTCGCCGCGCAGACGCCCGACGGTGCGCAGTCGTTGGCCGCCGACCTGGCCGCGCTGCTGCTCGAGTTGAACCTGGCCGGCACGGAGTCGCTCGTCGTGCCCAGCGAATACCTGGAAGTCGTGGTGAAGCGGCGCTGAGCCGGGCCGGGAGTCTCCGATGCCGAGACAGATCGTCCACACCCCCGATGCCCCGCAGCCGCCCCGCACATACAGCCAGGCGGTGCGGGCCGGCGGACTCGTGTTCGTCTCCGGCACGGGGCCCTACGACCCCGCGACCGGCGCCCTCGTGGGCAGCACGATCCAGGAACAGGTGCGCCAGTGCCTGGCGAACATCGCGGCCATCCTGGCGGCGGCCGGCAGTTCTCTCGACAAGGTGGCCAGCGCCACGGTGATCCTGCGCGAGGACGACGACTTCGCCGGTCTCAACGAGGAATGGTTGCGCTGGTTCCCGACCGACCCGCCTGCACGCCAGGCCGCGCGGCTGCCGGTCAAGGTCGAGGGGCTCAGGGTCTCGATCGCGGTCGTGGCCGAAGCTGATTCGAACCACACGGGCGGTCGATGAGCGCGGCGCGTCCGTTCTGGCGAGAAGCCGGCTCCGGCCCGGGCGTCGTCTGCGTTCACGCCAACGGCAGCGGCTGCGGACAGTGGCGCACCCTGATGGCGCGCCTGGCGGATCGATTCACGGTTCTCGCCCCCGACTCGTACGGCTGCGGCCGCAGCCCGGAGTGGCCCTCCGACCGCACGATCAGCCTGCAGGACGAGGTCGACCTGATCGAGCCCGTGTTCGAGCGCGCTGGCGATCCGTTCGTGCTGGTGGGTCACTCGTACGGGGCCGCGGTGGCGCTGCGAGCGGCGATTCGCAGACCGGAACGGGTGCGTGCGCTGGTCGTCTACGAGCCCACGCTGTTTTCGCTGATCGATGCCGACGCGCCCGCGCCGAACGACGCGGACGGCATCCGCCAGGCGGTGGCGTCGGCGGCTGCGGCGCTGGAGACCGGCGACCCGGATGCCGCGGCCCGCTGCTTCATCGACTACTGGACCACCCCGGGCAGCTGGGCGAGGACGCCGGACGAGCAGAAGCCCGTCATCGCCCAGGCGGTGCGCAACGTGCGCCGCTGGGCCCATGCGCTGTTCACCGAGCCGACGCCGCTCGCCGGATTCGCCCGTCTCGGCATGCCGGTGCTCTACCTGTCCGGGGCCCTGTCGACGCCCTCGGCGCATGGCGTCGACCGCAGGCTGGTCCCGGCCCTGCGGAACGTGACCCACGTGAGGCTGCCGGGCCTCGGGCACATGGGCCCGGTCACCCATCCCGACGTCGTCAACCACGCCATCGAGGAGTTCCTGCTGGGACTGGGCCAGGGCCTGCGCCTCATCGGGGCGCAGGGCGAGGCGGGGGCGCCCAGCGCAGGATCCGCGCGCTCTCAGCCGCCGCCGCCTCGTTGAGCTGCAGCCCGCGCGAGCCGGCGAGCTTGCGCCGCAGGTGCTCGGCCACGCTGATGGGCTCGAGCGAGGCGCCGGGCTCGCCCTGGCAGGTGGGCAGCGTTTCGATCACCGCGTCGGCGTTGCCGTCGTGGAAGAAGGCGGCGGAGCGGCGGCGCATCACGCGGCCATCGGCGCCCAGCGGCGGCAGCACCCGGTGCAGGCTCGAGGTCCAGCGCCCGCCGGTCCAGCGCGCCGTAAGGTCGCCTAGGTTGACCATCAGCGCGCCGGGCTGCGGGGTGGCGTCGACCCAGCGCCCGTCGGGCGACTGCACCTGCAGACCCGGCGACACCGGGTCGGCCCACAGCACGGTGACGATGCCGTAGTCGGTGTGCGCGCCCATGCCCAGCTGGTCGGGCTCGACGCGCGCGATACCCTCGGGCAGCGCGTAGTGGTTCAGGCGCAGCACGTCGATGGAGTGGTCCTCGAAGGCCTCGAAGTGGCCCGCGGGCAGGCCGAGCGCCAGCGCGAACAGGCGCGTCAGGCGCCGCGCCAATCGGCCGGCTTCGTCGAACCAGGCCTGCACCGCCGGCCTGAAGCCGGGCACGTCGTCGGGCCAGATGTTCTCGGCGTAGGTGACAGGGTCGAGTTCGAGTTGCGGGAAGTCGCTGCAGGCGGCCCCGACGTTGAAGGCCTCGAAGAGGTCGGCGGCCGAGGCCACGCCCGCGCTGTAGCTCAGCCGCTCCGACAGCGGGCTCGTGTAGCCGCGGTTGATGGCCGGCGATGGCGGGCGCCAGCGCTGCTTGGCGGCCAGGGGCTGCGCGAAGAAGTCGTCCATCGCGCGCTGCAGGCCGTGCAGCACGGCGTTGGGGATGCCGTGGCCGACGACCTGCATGAAGCCGAGGTGGCGCGCCGCGGCATCGATCTCGCGCAGCAGGGCCGGGCGCGCGTCGCCGACGGGCCCGGGGGTGGATAGGTCGATGGTGGGGATCACGTGGGGCCTGACTGGCGGACGTTCGCCATCCGCCTCGGGCGCACTGTAGGGCAGGGCGGCCGCGGCGCCGCGCGCGGCCGGGCATACTGCCCGCATGCACGCACCCGACACCTCGCCGACCCCCGACGCCGATCCCTTGGCTGGCCTGGCCGCCCTGGTGGTCAAGCGGGGCGTGGCGCTCGGCGGCCTGGGCGAGGCCCAGCGCGCGCTGGCGCTGGGATTCGTGTGGGCGGGCCTGGGGCGAGGCGTCCTCGCCGAGCCCGGCGTGAACGCGGCGCTGAAGGCGCAGTTGGCCGGCGCGGCCCGCTGCCTGGCCACCGATCACGTCGAGTTGCGGCGCTGGCTGTGCGATGCCGGCTGGCTGCGGCGCGACGCCTGGGGGCGCGAATACCGGCGTGCTGCCCCTGCTGAACTTCCGGCGGCGGTGCAGGCCCTGGGCCTGGCACTGGAGCAGGCCTTCGACGGCGGCGCCACTGACGCCTGGGCCGAGGGCCTGCGCGCGGCGCGCGAGGCCGAGCGCGCGGCGCGCCGCCGCTCGCACGAGCAGGGCCGGCCGGGCGCGGGGCAGACGGCGCCGTGACCGACGAGGAGTTCGACACCCTGGCCATGCGGCTGGCGCTGGACCAGGCGCACAACGCCCTTCTGGCCGGCGAGGTGCCGGTGGGTGCCGTCATCGTGCAGCGCGGCCCCGACGGCTACCAGGTGGTGGCCACCGGCTACAACCGCCCCATCACCACCCACGACCCCACCGCGCACGCCGAGATCGTGGCCCTGCGCCACGCCGCCACGCTGCTGGGCAACTACCGCCTGCCCGGCTGCGAGCTGTACGTGACGCTGGAGCCCTGCGCCATGTGCGCGATGGCCCTGATGCACGCGCGCATCAAGCGCGTGGTGTTCGGCGCCGCCGACCCCAAGACCGGGGCTGCCGGATCGGTGCTGGACCTGTTCGCCGAGAAGCGGCTCAACCACCACACGGCGCTGCACGGCGGCGTGCTGGCCCAACCCTGCGGCGACGTGCTGCGCGAGTTCTTCGCCGAGCGGCGGGCGCGGCGGCGGGCGCTGTCCGATGTGCCCCCCGCCGCGGAGGCGTTGCCCATCCCCACGGGCGAGGCCGTGGAGCTTGCCGTGCTGCCGCCGGCGCCGGCCGACGGGGAGCCCAGGCCCGCCGCGCCATGAACCCGGGGACGCTCGTCCTTTTCTCGCCGTCCGCCGCCGTGTCGCCGGCGGCCGCGCTGCGGCGTGCGGTGAAGCGGCTCGGCGCCACCGGCCTGGAAGTGGCCGTGGACGCTGGTGCGCTGGCCCGGCACCGTGGCCTGGCCGGCAGCGACGAGCAGCGCCTGGCCGCGCTGCACCGCGTGGCCGCCGCCGCGCCCGTCGTGGCCATGGCCACCGTCGGCGGCTACGGGTTGACACGGCTGCTCGACGGCATCCGCTGGCCGGTGCTGGCCCGCAGCGTCGAGCGCGGCACGCGCTGGGTGGGCCACGGCGACTTCACGACGCTGCAGCTGGCCCTGCTGGCGCATGCGGGTGCCGGCAGTTGGGCCGGGCCGATGGCCTGCACCGACTTCGGCCGCAGCGACGCGGAAGGCGGCATCGACGAGGTCACGCGCGACTGCTTCACCGAGGCCCTGGACGGGTCGCTGGAGGCCGTGGGCTTCCGCACCGCGCCCGGCCTCGACGGCCTGCAGGCACGCGGCCTGCTGTGGGGCGGCGACCTGACGTCGGTGCTGTCGCTGCTGGGCACGCGCCACTGGCCTGGAAAGGCCGTACGGGGCGGCGTGCTGTTCCTCGAGGAGGCCGACGCCGACCCGTGCCGCACCGAGCGCGGCCTGCTGCAGCTGCGCCAGGCCGGGGTGCTGCAGGCCCAGCGCGCCGTGCTGCTGGGCTTGTCGGGCGGTCGCCGCACGCGGGCGCCCCAGCGCGCAGTCCGAGCGTTCGAGGCCGTGCTGGCGCGCGTGCGCGAGGGCCTGAAGACGCCGCTGCTCACCGGCCTGCCCGTCGGCACCGCGCAGCCCCGGCTCAGCCTGCCGCTGGGTCGCCGCGTGCAGGTGGTGGTGCAGGGCCGGGATGTCCTGATCGGCTGGTAGGGCGCCGCCCTGGGCGGGCACACCTAGAATCCCCGTGGCCTATGGGGTTCTTCCGCACGCTCCGCCCGTTTGCCGCCGTCCTGGCGGCGCTGCTGGCCACGGGCTGCAACAACAACCCCTGGCCCGACGGCGACGCCAAGGCCAACACGCTGTTCTCGGCCGTCATCCAGAGCTCGCCGCGCCACCTGGACCCCACGGCCTCGTACTGGAACAACGAGACCGCCTTCACGTACCAGATCTACGAGCCGCCCTACGGCTACCACTACCTGAAGCGCCCGTTCGAGCTGGTGCCCAAGACGGCGGCCGCGGTGGTGGCGCCGCGCTACATCGGCAAGGACGGCCAGGTGCTGGGCGAGGACGCGCCCGCCGAGCAGGTGGTGGAGAGCGTCTACGACGTGCCCATCAAGCCCGGCA
>JBKDQY010000017.1:0-8771 GCA_046341655.1 Betaproteobacteria bacterium
CGACTCCATCGAGATCGCGCGCGAGCGCATGGTGGCCAAGTTCCAGCGCCGTGCCGAGCGCTTCAATCCCTTCCTGGCCTTCGTGCAGACCTTCGTCGAGGCGGTGCTGACGCTGGTGTTCCTGCGCCTGCTGTGGCGCGGCGTGGCCGCGCTGCTGCGTCGGCTGGCCGGCCGCGGCAAGCCGCCGGTTGCGCCCCCTGCCGGCTACGGCGGCGCGGCCGACTGATGGCGGCGTCCCCCGGGCTGCTGGCCGCCGTGGAGTCGGTGGCGGACGGGGCCGCGGCGCTGATCCTCGAGGTCTACGCCACCGACTTCGCGGTCCAGGGCAAGGCCGACGCCTCGCCGGTGACGCTGGCCGACGAGCGTGCCGAGGCACACATCGTCGCCGCGCTGCGGCGGCTGACGCCCGGGGTGCCCGTGGTCGCCGAGGAGGCCGCCGCGCGCGGGGAGTTGCCCGCCATCGGCGCGCGCTTCTGGCTCGTGGACCCGCTGGATGGCACGCGCGAGTTCGTGTCGCGCAACGGCGAGTTCACGGTGAACATCGCACTCGTGGAGGACGGCGCGCCGGTGCTGGGCGTGGTGCAGGTGCCCGTGCAGCGGCGGCGTTACGCCGGCCTGGTGGGGCAGGGCGCCTGGTGCGACGAGGCCGGCGGTCGCCGCGCCATCGCCTGCCGCGCCGTGCCGCCCACGGGCGAGCTGGTGGTGGCCAGCAGCCGCTCGCACGGCGACGAGGCGGCGCTGCAGGGCTGGCTCGCGGCGCAGGGCCTGGGCGCGCGGCGGCTGCGTCGCCGGGTGGCCGGCTCTTCGCTGAAGTTCGGCCTCGTGGCCTGCGGCGAGGCCGACCTGTACCCGCGGCTGGGCCGCACGATGGAGTGGGACACGGCCGCCGGCCACGCCGTGCTGCGCGCCGCCGGCGGCGAGGTGTGCACGCTCGACGGGGCGCCGCTGCGCTACGGCAAGCCCGGTTTCGAGAACCCGCACTTCGTGGCCCGCGGCGCGCCCTGAGACCGGTCCCACGGGGCAAACCCGCGCGGGGCGGCAGCGGGGGACTGCGAGGATGACCCGCATGCCGACCCGTCGCGAGCCGCCCGCCCCCGACGCTGCAGCCGCCGGTCCGGCCGACAGCGGGGCCGTGGGCGTGCGCGTGCTCAAGAAGTACCCCAACCGGCGCCTCTACGACACCCGCACCAGCAGCTACATCACGCTGGCCGACGTGAAGAAGATGGTGCTCGCGCACGAGGCCTTCGAGGTGCGCGACGCCAAGTCCGGCGAGGACCTCACGCGCAGCATCCTGCTGCAGATCATCCTCGAGGAAGAGAGCGGCGGCGTGCCGATGTTCTCGGCCGCCACGCTGGAGCAGATCATCCGCTTCTACGGCCACTCGATGCAGGGCGTGATGGGCCAGATGCTCGAGCAGAACCTCAGCCAGTTCGCCGAGATCCAGAAGCAGTGGCTGGCCGGTCAGCCCGGCGTCGTGCAGACGCTGATGGAAAGCTACGCCGAGCAGGGCCGCAAGCTGATGGAGCAGATGCAGCGAGGCGGCGGCCTGTTCCCGGGCATGTTCCCGCCGCCGCGCTGACGCGGCGGCGCGGAGCGGCCGCGCGGGCTGCTCCACAATCCCGGGATGACCGACATCACCGCGGCTGCCGAGCCGCCTGGCGCCGCGCGCGCGCCCACCATCGGCTTCGTCTCGCTGGGCTGCCCCAAGGCGCTCACCGATTCCGAGCTCATCCTCACGCAGCTCAGCGCCGAGGGCTACGCCACCAGCAAGCGCTACGAGGGCGCGGACCTGGTGATCGTCAACACCTGCGGCTTCATCGACGACGCCGTCAAGGAGAGCCTGGACACCATCGGCGAGGCGCTGGCGGCCAACGGCCGCGTCATCGTCACGGGCTGCCTCGGCGCGAAGCAGGCCGACGACGGCGGCAACCTCGTGCGGCAGGTGCACCCCAAGGTGCTGGCCGTCACGGGCCCGCACGCCACGCAGGAGGTGATGGACGCCGTGCACCGCCATGTGCCGCGGCCGCACGATCCCTTCGTGGATCTGGTGCCCGAGGTGCGCGCGCAATTCCGCGGCGACCCCGCCACCGGGGCCGGCATCAAGCTCACGCCGCGGCACTACGCCTACCTGAAGATCAGCGAGGGCTGCAACCACCGCTGCACCTTCTGCATCATCCCCAGCCTGCGCGGCGACCTCGTCTCGCGCCCGGTGGGCGAGGTGCTCAACGAGGCGCGCGCACTCTTCGAGAGCGGCGTGAAGGAACTGCTGGTCGTCAGCCAGGACACCAGCGCCTACGGCGTGGACCTGCAGTACCGCACCGGCTTCTTCGACGGCCGCCCCGTGAAGACGCGCCTGACCGAGCTGTGCGAGCAGCTGGCGCGTCTGGCTGAGCCTCACGGCGCGTGGATCCGGCTGCACTACGTGTACCCCTACCCGCACGTCGACGAGCTGCTGCCGCTGATGGCCGACGGGCGCATCCTGCCCTACCTCGACGTGCCGCTGCAGCACGCGCACCCCGACGTGCTGCGCCGCATGAAGCGCCCGGCCAGTGGCGAGAAGAACCTCGAACGCATCGCCCGCTGGCGCGCGGCCTGCCCGCAGATCGTGGTGCGCTCCACCTTCATCGCCGGCTTCCCGGGCGAGAGCGACGCCGAGTTCGAGCACCTGCTCGCTTTCGTTCGCGAGGCGCAGATCGACCGCGCCGGCTGCTTCGCCTACTCGCCCGTGAAGGGAGCGGCAGCCAACGAGCTGCCCGGGCTGCCGCCGGCCGCACTGCGCGAGGAACGGCGCGCGCGCTTCATGGCGGTGGCCGAGGCCGTCTCGGCCGAGCGGCTGCGGCAGCGCGTGGGCGCCACGATGCAGGTGCTGGTCGACCACGCGCCGGCGCTGGGCCGCCGCGGCGGCGTGGGCCGCAGCTACGCCGACGCGCCCGAGATCGACGGCACCGTGCGCCTGCTGCCGCCCGAGAAGGCCAGCCGCACGCTGAAGGTGGGCGAGTTCACGCGCGCCCGCATCGTGGCCACCGAGGGGCACGACCTGGTCGGGGTGCCGGCATGAGCGCGCTGGGCCGCACCCAAGCGCTCATCACGGAGCGCGCAGCGCGGAGGGTAGTCCAGTGACCGATCTGTCCACCGCGCTGGTGCACGACGACTACGAGCCGCCGGCTGGCTTCCGCGCGCCGCAGCCCGGCATCTTCAAGGCCAGCACCGTGATGTTCCCGAACGTGGCGGCGCTGCGCTCGCGCGACTGGCGGCGCCGCGACGGCTACACCTACGGCCTGCACGGCACGCCGACGACCTTCCTGCTCGAGGAGCGCATCGCGCGGCTGGAGGGCGGGCGCCACGCCGTGCTGGTGCCCAGCGGGCTGGCGGCCATCGCGCTGGTGGGCCTGGCCCTGCTGTCGCCGGGCGACGAGGTGCTGCTGCCCGACAACGTCTACGGCCCGAGCCGCGAGTTCGCGCGCCACGAGCTGGCACGCTGGGGCGTGACGCACCGCCTGTACGACCCGCTCGACGCGGCCGGCTTCGCGGCCCTGCTCGCCCCGGCCACGCGGCTGGTGTGGCTGGAGGCGCCGGGCTCGGTGACCCTGGAGTTCCCCGACCTCGCCGGGCTGGTGGCGGCGGCGCGGGCGCGCGGGGTCGTCACGGCGCTGGACAACACCTGGGGCGCGGGCGTGGCGCTGCGCGGCTTCGAGCTGGGCATCGACATCGTCATGCAGGCGCTGACCAAGTACCCCAGCGGCGGCGGCGACGTGCTCATGGGCTCGGTGGTGACGCAGGACGCCGCGCTGCACGAGCGCATCAAGCTCACGCACATGCGGCTGGGTCTGGGCGTGGGCGCCAACGACGCCGAGGCCGTGCTGCGCGGGCTGCCCTCGATGCCGCTGCGCTACGCCGCGCAGGACGCGGTGGCGCGCCGGCTGGCCGCCTGGCTGGCCACGCAGCCGGCCGTAGCCCAGGTGCTGCACCCGGCGCGGCCGGGATCGCCCGGCCACGAGCACTGGGCCCGCCACTGCAACGCCGCGGCCGGGTTGTTCTCGGTGCGCTTCCACCGCGACATCGAGGCCACCCGCGTGCACGCCTTCTGCGACGCGCTGCGCCTGTTCAAGCTCGGCTACAGCTGGGCCGGGCCGGTGAGCCTGGTCGTGCCCTACGACCTGACGCAGATGCGCGGCCCCGCGCTGCACGCGGCCGGGGCGGCCGGCAGCGAGCTGGTGCGCTTCTCGGTCGGCCTGGAGTCGGCCGACGACCTGCAGGCCGACCTGGCGCAGGCGCTGGCCCGGCTGGCAGGCTGAGGGCGCCCCGCGCGCGCACCGGAGCGTGCCGCTCCGGGTGGCCGCTAGTCAGCCCGCCTTGCCGGGCGACGACACCTTGTGCCGCATCAGCCGGCCCTTCTCGCGCTCCCAGTCGCGCTTCTTCTCGTCCTCGCGCTTGTCGTGCTGCGCCTTGCCCTTGGCCAGCGCGATCTGCGCCTTCACGCGGCCGCCCTTGTAGTGCAGGTTCAGCGGCACCAGCGTGAAGCCCTTCTGCTCGACCTTGCCGATGAGGCGGCGGATCTCCTGCTTGTGCATCAGCAGCTTCTTGGTGCGGTCGGGCTCGGGCAGCACGTGGGTGCTGGCGCTGCGCAGGGCATTGATGCGGCAGCCGATGAGAAACAGCTCGCCGTCGCGGATGTGCACGTAGCCGTCGGTGAGCTGCACCTGCCCCGCGCGGATGGCCTTGATCTCCCAGCCGGACAGCACCATCCCCGCCTCGAACTGCTCCTCGATGGCGTACTCGTGGCGGGCACGGCGGTTCTCGGCGATGGCACTCATGCGATATCAGGTGAGGGCAGGGGTGCCTCTCTACAATCCCGGGATTCTCCATGAAGCATGTCCGCAAGTCGGTGCTGCTGTGGTACTCGCCGGCCGAGATGTACGCGCTGGTGACCGACGTGCAGCGATACCCCGAGTTCCTGCCCTGGTGCGACCGTGCCGAGCTGCTGCAGTCGCACGACGACGGCGTGACGGCGCGTCTGGGCCTGCACTACATGGGCGTGCGCCACGCCTTCACCACCCGCAACGTGCAGCAGGCCCCCGAGCGCGTGGCCGTGCAGCTGGTGGACGGGCCCTTCTCGCAGTTGCAGGGCGAGTGGCTGTTCCGGCCCCTGGGCCGGCCCGGTGGCGGGCAGCAGGCCTGCAAGATCGAGTTCGACCTGCGCTATGCCTTCGCGAGCCCGGCCCTCGAGACCGTGGTCAGCCCGGTCTTCGACCGCATCGCCAACACCTTCGTCGATTCCTTCGTGCGCCGTGCCGAAGACGTCTATGGCGCCCGCTGAGGCGCCCGGCCTGCTGCGCGTCGAGGTGGCCCTGGCGGCCGCGCCGCGCCAGGTGGACTGCGTGACCCTTCTGCTGGCTCCCGGCAGCACGGTGGCCGACGCCGTGCAAGCCAGCGGCCTGCTGGCCCGCCACGGTCTTGCCGGGCTCGACGGCCTGGCGTTGGCGGTGTGGGGCCGCGCGGCAGGCGCCGGTGCGATGCTGCGCGACCTCGACCGCGTGGAACTGCTGCGCCCGCTGCAGGTGGACCCGAAGGAATCACGGCGCCTGCGATACCGCAGCCAGGCCGACCGGCAAGCCCGGCGCAGGCGCTGACGCGCGGCCGCTCAGCGGCAGTCCGACGCGATCACTTCGCGCGCACGCTGGGTTTCCTGGGCGCGGCCGGCGTCGTCGAGCACCTCGCGCTCGCCCTTGTCGTTGGCGCGGGCGATGCGCTGGCCGGACTCGAGCGCGGCCAGGTGGTTGCGGGCCTGGCGGCAGTTCTCGGCGCGGCGGGCGGCGTTGCGCTCCTCCTCGGCCTTGGCCTTGGCGGCCCTTTCCTCCTCGGCGGCGCGGCGGCGGGCCTGCACCTCGCGCTCCAGCGCGGTCATCGGTGCCGAGGCCGGCGCGGCGGCTGCTGTGCTGGTGGCGGGCGCCGCGGCGGCGGCGGCGGACTGCGCACGCTGCGCCGCGGTGTTGGGGCGGCCCAGGATGTCCTTCTCGGGCACCTCGCGCGGGGGCGGGCGGTCGCTGACGGTGATGCGACCGTCCTTGTCGCGCCACTTCCACTGCGCGTCGGCCGGAAGGGCGGCGAGCAGTGCGAGGGATGCAAGGACCAGCGCGAAAACCGTCCGCGCGCGGGCCGACAGGGGTTGGGAGGAAAGGGCGGGGTTCAAGCGCATGGTGACAACCCGTGGGCGACCCGGCGAGTGTAAGGCGAGCCCTCCGTCGGCCGTGACAGGCGGGTTCCTATAATTCGCTTTTGCGACTGGAGCCCGACTCCCCATGCGCCTACTCGGCAAAGCGCTCACCTTCGACGACGTGTTGTTGGTGCCGGCCTACTCCCAGGTGCTGCCGCGCGACACCCGGCTCGCGACCCAGCTCTCCCGCAACATCGCGCTGAACCTGCCGCTGGTCTCGGCGGCGATGGACACCGTGACCGAAAGCCGCCTGGCGATCGCCATCGCCCAGGAGGGCGGCATCGGCATCGTCCACAAGAATCTCACGCCGCGACAGCAGGCGGCCGAGGTGGCGCGCGTCAAGCGCTACGAGAGCGGCCTGCTGCGCGACCCCATCACGGTGACCCCCGGCACGCCAGTGCGCGAGGTGATCGCGCTGTCGCGGCAGCACGGCTTCTCGGGGTTCCCGGTGCTCGAGGGCAAGCGCGTGGTGGGCATCGTCACCAACCGCGACCTGCGCTTCGAGACGCGTCTGGACGCCCCCGTGCGCGAGGTGATGACCCCCAGCGAGCGCCTGGTGTGGGTGCGCGAGGGCGCCAGCCTCGACGAGGGCAAGGCACTCATGCACAAGCACCGCCTTGAGCGCGTGCTGGTGCTGTCCGACGACTTCGAGCTGCGCGGCCTGATGACGGTGAAGGACATCACCAAGCAGACCGACTTCCCCAACGCCGCGCGCGACGCCATGGGCAAGCTGCGCGTCGGCGCCGCCGTGGGCGTGGGCGAGGGCACCGAGGAGCGCGTCGAACTGCTCGTCAAGGCCGGCGTGGATGCGCTGGTGGTCGATACCGCGCACGGCCACAGCCAGGGCGTGATCGAGCGCGTGCGCTGGGTCAAGCGGCACTTCCCGCAGGTCGACGTCATCGGCGGCAACATCGCCACCGGAGCGGCCGCGCTGGCGCTGGTGGAGGCGGGCGCCGACGCCGTGAAGGTGGGCATTGGCCCCGGGAGCATCTGCACCACGCGCATCGTCGCCGGCGTGGGCGTGCCGCAGATCATGGCCATCGACAACGTGGCGACGGCGCTGCGCGGCAGCGGCATCCCGCTGATCGCCGACGGCGGCATCCGCTACAGCGGCGACATCGCCAAGGCGCTGGCCGCCGGGGCCGGCAGCGTGATGATGGGCGGCATGTTCGCCGGCACCGAGGAGGCGCCGGGCGAGGTCATCCTGTACCAGGGCCGCAGCTACAAGAGCTATCGCGGCATGGGCTCCATCGGCGCCATGAAGGCCGGCTCGGCCGACCGCTACTTCCAGGAGAGCGACGAGACCGTCAACCCCAACGCCGACAAGCTGGTGCCCGAGGGCATCGAGGGCCGCGGGCCCTACAAGGGCAGCCTGGTGGCCATCGTGCACCAGCTGGCCGGCGGCGTGCGGGCCGCCATGGGCTACTGCGGCTGCGCCAGCATCGCCGAGCTGCACGCCAGGGCCGAATTCGTGGAGATCACCACCGCCGGCATCCGCGAGAGCCACGTCCACGACGTGCAGATCACCAAGGAAGCGCCCAATTACCGTGCCGAGTGACCCCGGCGCCGCCGCGCCCGGCGTGGCCGCGGCGTCGCGGCCGGCCGCGATGCGTTTCATCATGCTGGTGGTGCTGCTGGACATGATGGCGGTGGGTCTGATCGTGCCGGTGCTGCCGGCCTGGGTGGGCCAGTTCACGAGCGGCCCCGACGAGCAGGCCGCGGCCTACAGCCTGGTGACCTTCTCGTTCGCGCTGGCCAGCTTCATCGGGGCGCCGCTGCTGGGTGCGCTGTCCGACCGCTTCGGCCGCAGGCCCGTGCTGCTGCTGGGCTTCTGCGGCCTGGCCGTCAACTTCTTCTGGACTGCTGCGGCCACCACGCTGTGGATGCTGGTGGCCTCGCGCGTGGTGGGCGGCGGCATGCAGGCCAACGCCGCGGTGGCCAACGCCTACGTGGCCGACATCACCCCGCCCGAGGAGCGCGCGCGCCGCTTCGGGCTGCTGGGCGCGATGTTCGGGCTGGGGTTCATCCTGGGCCCGGCGCTGGGCGGCGTGCTGGGAGCGATCGACCTGCGACTGCCCTTCGTGGTGGCCGGCGTGCTGGCGCTGGCCAACCTGGTCTACGGCTGCTACGTGCTGCCCGAATCGCTGCCCGCCGCGCGCCGCGCGCCGCTGGACTGGAAGCGCGCCAACCCCATCACCTCGCTCAGGGCGCTGGCGGAGCTCAAGGGTGTGGGGCTGCTGGTGGTGGTGCTGTGCGCGGGCTTCCTGGCGCAGTTCATCCTCTACACCACCTGGGTGCTCTACAACACCTTCAAGTTCTGCTGGGGACCGGCGCAGAACGGCTGGTCGCTGTTCGCGGTGGGCATCGTCTCGGCCTTCGTGCAGGGGGTGCTGCTGTCGCGGCTGCTCAAGCGCTTCACGCCGCAGCGGCTGGCGCTGATGGGCATGGCCTCGTCGACGCTGGCCTTCGCGCTGTGGGGCCTGGCCACCGAGGGCTGGATGGTCTACGCCGTGATCTTCGCCAACCTGCTGGGCGGCGTGGTCGCGGCCTCGCTGCA
>JBKDQY010000018.1:0-20625 GCA_046341655.1 Betaproteobacteria bacterium
GCGCACCACAGCGCGGTCCGGAACCTGCATTTGCACCGGGTCTGCGGGCTTGTTCCAGCGGCCGGTTGTGGCAGTCTCGTGCCTTACTGTCATCGAGCGAGCTGCAACTTCAAGGAGTGCGCGCATGGGAGCCGAGGGTTCAAGGGGCTTGTCGACCTGTGGTCCGGGGCCGTCGGCCCTGCCGATCGCGCGCATGCGCTCGGTGTACCGACTCGATGACGTCGAGAAGCGCCTGGACAAGCTGCCGCCGCGCGAACACGAGAGCCTGCGCGCCACCTACGAGCGCATGCTCGAAAAGGGCGGCGAGCGCTTCCAGGTCAAGCCCGGTGGCTTGCCGGCGATGGAGCACCTCTACGACGAGCTGCCCAACTTCCACGAGGTGCTCGACGACGTGCGGCGCCAGCTGGCGCTGTGCCAGGACAGCCGCGACGCGCTGGAGCTGACGCCGATGCTGCTGCTCGGCCCGCCCGGCATCGGCAAGACGCACTTTGCACGCGAGGTGGCGCAGTTGCTGGGCACCGGCCTGGGCTTCATCAGCATGAGCAGCCTCACCGCCGGCTGGGTGCTGTCGGGCGCCAGCAGCCAGTGGAAGGGCGCGCGGCCGGGCAAGGTGTTCGAGACGCTGGTCGACGGCGCCTATGCCAACCCGGTGATGGTGGTCGACGAGATCGACAAGGCGCGCGCCGAGCACGCGTACGATCCGCTGGGCGCGCTGTACAGCCTGCTCGAGCACGACACGGCCGGCACCTTCACCGACGAGTTCGCCGAGGTCGCCATCGACGCCAGCCAGCTCATCTGGGTGGCCACCGCCAACGACGAGCGCGCCATTCCCGAGCCCATCCTCAACCGCATGAACGTGTTCGAGATCGAAGCGCCCGACGCCGAGGCGGCGCGCGCGAGCGCGCTGCGCCTGTACGGGCAGATCCGCGGCGCGCACGACTGGGGTCGTCGCTTCGGCGAACAGCCCGCCGATGCCGTGCTGGAACAGCTGGCCGCCATGGCCCCGCGCGAGATGCGCCGCGCCTGGATGACGGGCTTCGGCAACGCGCGGCTGGCGGGCCGCGACCACATCGACCCGGCCGACCTGCCCGGCGGCGGCCCGCGCCGCGCCCCCATCGGCTTCATGCAGTGAGGCGCGCCGCAGCCGTCGCCGCGGCGCTGCTGCTGGTCCTGTCGACGCTGGCACAGGCCGCGGGCCCGTCGCCGCGCATCGGCCTGGTGCTGGGTGGCGGCGGCGCGCGCGGGGCGGCCCACGTGGGCGTGCTCGAGGAGCTCGAGCGCCTGCGCATTCCCGTGCACTGCGTGGCCGGCACCAGCATGGGCGCGCTGGTGGCCGGCGCCTGGGTGGCCGGCCGCAGCCCGGCCGAGATGCGCGCCGCCATGCAGGCCGCCGACTGGAACGAGATGTTCCTCGACGGCGCGGGCGACGGCGACCTCGACCTGCGGGCGCGCCGCCAGCGCCAGCGCTTCCTGCCCGGCAGCGAGACCGGCATCGTCGGCGGCAGCGCCGTCGCGCCGCCGGCGCTGGTGCAGGGCCAGCGCATCAAGTTCTTCCTCAACGCGCTGGTGAGGGCCGAGACCGGCGAGCCGCAGATCGAGCGGCTGCCGCTGCCGCTGTCCATCATCGCCACCGACATCGGAACCGGCGAGCGCGTCGTCATGCGCGACGGCCCTCTCACCGAGGCCATGCGCGCCAGCATGGCCGTGCCGGGCCTGCTGGCGCCGTTCACCTGGCGCGGCCGCACGCTGGTGGACGGCGGCCGGGTGGACAACGTGCCGGTGCGCGAGCTGCGCGAGCGTTGCGGTGCCGACGTGGTGATCGCCGTCAACGTGGGCTCGCCGCCGCTGCCGGCCGAGTCCATTGCCGGCGTGCTCAGCATCACGGCGCAGATGGTGGCGCTGCTGACCGAGCAGAACGTGGGCGCCTCGCTGGCGCTGCTCACGGATCGCGACGTGCTGATCCGCCCGGACCTGGGCGACATCACCGCGGCCGACTTCGCGCGGCACGCCGAGGCGGCCGAGCGCGGCCGCGCCGCCATGCGCGCACATGAGGCGGCGCTGGCCGCGCTGTCGGTGGACGAGCGTGCCTGGGCAGCCTGGCGCCGCGGTGCCCACGTGCGCGAGCGCGACGTGCCGCGTGTCGATGCCATCGAGGTGGTGGGTCTGAAGCGCGTCGCCCCCGAGGTGCTGCTGCGCCACGTGCGGCAGCGCACCGGCGCGCCGCTGGACGCCGAGGCGCTGGCTGCCGACCTGCAGCGCGCCTACGGAGACGGCCACTACGAGCGGCTCGACTACACCGTGCGCCGCGACGGCGCCCGCACCGTGCTGCGCCTGCTGCCGGTGGAGAAGACCTGGGGCCCGGACTACCTGCGCCTGGGCCTGCAGCTGCAGAGCACCCTCGGCCAGGGTTCGACCTACCAGCTGCGCGCGGCGCTGCAGCGCACCTGGCTCAACACGCTGGGCGCGGAGCTGCTGCTGGGGGCCGAGCTCGGCAGCGTCACCGGCATCAAGGCGGAGTTGACGCAGCCGCTGCTGGCCTCGCAGCGCGTGTTCGTGGACGCCGTGGCCGAGTACCGGCGCGAGCGCAGCGACTACTTCTTCCTGGATCAGCGCATCGCCGAGTACCGCACGGTCGAGAAGCGGCTGGAGCTCGGGCTGGGGCTGAACCTGCTGCGACTGGGCGAATTGCGCGTCGCCGCCTGGACCGGACAGTCCAACCGCACGCTGGAGACGGGCATCGACCTGTTCGCGGCCCTGCCCAGGCCCGACGCCGCCGGCTGGGTGCTCGGGCTCGAGTTCGACCGGCTCGACCGCCTGTACTTTCCGCGCAGCGGCTGGGCGCTGCGGACGCAGTGGCGGGCCGACGAGCGCAACGGCTGGCGCCGCGTCAACGCCGAGGCCCGTGCCGCCGCGCCCTGGGGCGACTGGGTGCTGGCCGGTCGCGCCGGCTGGACGGCGTCCACGCGCGGCGAGCTGCCGCTGGAGGGGGCGGCGCGCCTGGGCGGCTTCCTCAACCTCTCGGGTTTCGCGGCAGGACAGCTCATCGGCGACCACGTGGCCTATGGCCACGTGCGGGCCGAACGCATCATCGGCCGGCTGCCGCTGGGCCTGCGTGGCGACATGCGCCTGGGCCTGGCTCTGGAAGCCGGCCGCGTGGGCGACCCCTACACGCTCCAGAAGCGCGACGGCCTGCTGCGCGGCGCCACGCTGTACCTGGGCGGAGAGACGCCGCTGGGCGCGGTCTACGTGGGCCTGGGGCGGGCCAGCGGCGGCGCCTACAACGCCTACCTGTTCCTGGGCACGCCCTGATCAGGCCGCCAGGCCGGCGACGGCCTGACGGGCCGCGGCCAGGCCCTGCTCGACGATGGCCTGCTTCCAGGCCGGGGTGTCGGTGTAGAAGGCGTCGCGGAAGCGGCGCTTGAGGGCCGTGCGCGTGGCGGCGTCGGCCTGCGGGTGCATCTCGAGCCACTGCTCGGCGCGCAGGCACAGGATCACCTCCTCGGTGGGCTCGGTGCCGTACTCCAGCGCCATCGGCGTGATCTCGGCCTGCGCGCAATGGCGGAAGGCCAGCTCGGTGAGCAGGCCCTGCAGCCGCGCGCTGGTGGACGAGCCGTCGTACATCGACGTGACCTCGGCACCCCACCAGGCCCGGGCGCGTGCGATCGCGGCGGCCTCGTCACGGCCGCCCCAGATCTTCTCGCCGTGGCCCTGCGGGCCCAGGCCGGTGTGCAGGTCGATCCAGCCCAGCCGCTCGCAGTGCGTGGCGTGCTCGCGCAGCACGGCCGCAAACGTCGCGGCGCTCCAGGTGGGCGCGGTGCCGCCGTAGAACAGGCCCTGCGGGTGACGGTACTGGCCGCCCGTCACCGCCGCCTGCAGGCCCTTGGCGCCGTGCTGCGCGGCGTAGGCCGCCAGCACGGCCTCGTTCTCGGGCGTGGGCGGCCACTCGGCCGGCACGGCGGCGGCCGCGATGGCGTCGTAGGCCGGGTTGGCGGGCAGTTCGGCGAGGCGGGCGAAGTCCAGGCCGTTGCGGTTGAGGTCGACGTTCTCGTGCGTGACCCGCCGCCACCACGAGAAGCCGTAGGGGTTGAGCGCGTGGATGTAGAGCACCGCCACGCCGGCGGCCTGCGCAGCCGCGGCAAACCCGGCGTCGGCCAGCAGCGCGCCCTGCACGCCCGAGCCGCAGTAGCCCTCCACGCCGTGGCAGGCGCTGGTGACCATCAGCACGCGGCCGGCGTCGGCCGGGCCCATGCGCGCCACGTCCATCGCCAGCGTCTCGCCGTCGCGGCCCTTCAGCGGGTGTTCGTGGCTCTGCACCGCCAGGCCGGCGGCAGCGCAGGCGGCCAGGAACTTGCCGCGGGCCTCGGCGTAGCTCTGCGCGAAGAAGCCGGAGGCGTCCATCGCCGCGCTCACTTCGGCGCCAGCCAGGCCTCGGCCAGCCGCACCCAGCAGCTGGCGCCCACAGGAATCAGCTCGTCGTTGAAGTCGTAGCTCGGGTTGTGCAGCATGCAGGGGCCCAGGCCGTGGCCGCCCTCCCGGTGCGTGCCGTCGCCGTTGCCGAAGGTGAAGTAGCAGCCGGGCCTTTCCTGCAGGAAGAAGCTGAAGTCCTCGGCGCCCATGGTCGGCTCGAAGGGCACGACGTTGGCCTCGCCCACCACCTGCGCCAGCGTGCGGCGCACGAACTCCGTCTCGGCGGGGTGGTTCACGGTGGGCGGGTACACGCGCGTGAACTCGAACTCGCAGGTCGCGCCGAAGGTGGCCGCCAGGCCGGTGGCGATCTCGCGCATGCGGGCTTCGATCAGGTCGAGCACCTCGATGCTGAAGGTGCGCACGGTGCCGCGGATCTCGGCGGAGTCGGGCACCACGTTGATGGCCTCGCCGGTGTGGATCATGGTCGCGCTGATCACGCCGGGGTCGATGGGCTTCTTGTTGCGCGTGAGGATGGTCTGCCAGGCCATCACCATCTGGCAGGCGACGAGCACGGGGTCCACGCCCAGGTGCGGCAGCGCGGCGTGGCTGCCCTTGCCGCGGATGACGGCGCGGAAGCCGTTGCTCGAGGCCATCATCGCGCCCGGGTTCACGCCCACCATCCCCAAGGGCATGCCGGGCCAGTTGTGGGCGCCGAACACGGCCTCCATCGGGAACTTCTCGAACAGGCCGTCCTTGATCATCTCGCGAGCACCGCCGCCGCCTTCCTCGGCCGGCTGGAACAGCAGGTAGACGGTGCCGTCGAAGTTGCGGTGCTGGCTCAGGTGCTTGGCCGCGGCCAGCAGCATGGCGGTGTGGCCGTCGTGGCCGCAGGCGTGCATCTTGCCGGGGTGGCGGCTGGCGTGCGCGAAGCGGTTGTGCTCGGTCATGGGCAGCGCGTCGATGTCGGCGCGCAGGCCCACGGCGCGCGGGCTGCTGCCGGCCTTGACGATGCCGACGACGCCGGTCTTGCCCAGCCCGCGGTGGATGGGGATGCCCCAGTCGGTGAGCGCCTTGGCGATGACGTCGGCGGTGCGTTCCTCCTGGAAGCACAGCTCCGGGTGGGCGTGGATGTCGCGGCGGATCTTCGTGATCTCGGCCACGTCGGCCAGGATGGGTTCGAGCAGGTTCATGGCAGGCCCGTCATTCGGAGAATGAGGCCATCTTAGCCATGCGGCGGACCTCGGCCCGAGCGGATAATCCCCGGATGGACGCGCTTTCGACCGCCCGAGAGGCCACCCGCACCGTGCAGGCCGTGTGCCCGCACGACTGCCCCGACACCTGCGCGCTGCACGTCAGCGTGGCCGGCGCGCCGGGTGCCGAGCGCGTGATCCGGGTGGCCGGCGACCCCGACCACCCGCCGACGCACGGCGTGCTGTGCAACAAGGTCAGCCGTTATGCTGAGCGCACCTACAGCGCGCAGCGGCTGCTCGCGCCGCTGAAGCGCGTCGGACGCAAGGGCGAGGGCCGTTTCGAGCCCATCGGCTGGGACGAGGCGCTGGCCACCATCGCCACGCGGCTTTGGGCCATCGCGGCGCGCCAGCCCGAGGCCATCCTGCCCTACAGCTACGCCGGCACCATGGGCCTGGTGCAGGGCGACGGCATGGCGGCGCGCTTCTTCCACCGCCTCGGCGCCAGCCTGCTGGACCGCACCATCTGCGCGAACGCCGGCGGCGAGGCGCTGGCGGCCACCTACGGCGGCAAGCTGGGCATGCGTGTCGAGAACTTCGTCGACAGCCGGCTCATCCTCATCTGGGGCAGCAACCCCATCACCAGCAGCGTTCACTTCTGGACCTTCGCCCAGCAGGCCAAGCGCGCCGGTGCGAAGCTGGTCTGCATCGACCCGCGCCGCACCGAGACAGCCGAGAAGTGCCACCAGCACATCGCGCTGCTGCCGGGCACCGACGGCGCGCTGGCGCTGGGCCTGATGCACGAGCTGATCGCCCACGACTGGCTCGACCACGACTACATCGCTCGCCACGTCGAGGGCTGGGACAAGCTGCGCGAGAAGGCCCTGGCCTGGCCGCCCGAGCGCGCCGCCGCGGTCTGCGGCATCACGGCCGACGAGGTGCGCAGCCTGGCGCGCGACTACGCGCAGACCAAGCCCGCCGCCATCCGGCTGAACTACGGCATGCAGCGCGTGCGCGGCGGCGGCAACGCCGTGCGCCTGGTGGCCTTGCTGCCCTGCCTGACCGGCGCCTGGCGCCACCCGGCCGGCGGCCTGCTGCTCAGCAACAGCGGCAGCTTCGCCGGCGCGCGGCGCGACGCCTGGCTGCAGCGGCCCGATCTGCTGGGCCCGCGCACGCCCCGCACCATCAACATGAGCACCATCGGCGATGCGCTCACGCACCCGGGTGGGGGTTCCTTCGGCCCGAAGATCGAGGCCGTCGTCGTCTACAACAGCAACCCCGTGGCGGTGGCGCCCGAGAGCCGCAAGGTGGTGGAAGGCTTCGCGCGCGAGGACCTGTTCACCGTGGTGCTCGAGCACTTCCAGACCGACACCGCCGATCACGCCGACATCGTGCTGCCCGCCACCACGCAACTGGAGCACTGGGACGCGCACTCCACCTACGGCCACACCTACGCCATGCTCAACCGGCCGGCAGTGCCGCCGCTGGGGCAGGCGCTGAGCAACGCCGAGATCTTCCGCCGTCTGGCGGCGCGCATGGGCCCGACCGGATTCAGCGAACCCTGCTTCACCGACAGCGACGAGGCCATGGCGCTGGGCGCCTTCGACCCCGCGGTGGTGGACACCGCCGAGCTGCGCGAGCGCGGCTGGAGCCGCCTGAAGCTGCCGGAGGCGCCGTTTGCCAACGGCGGCTTCGCCACGCCCGGCGGCAAGGTGGTCGTCGACGCCCCCGGCCTGGGCGTGCCCGACTTCGTGCCCAACTACGAGAGCACGCAGTCGTCGCCCGAGCTGGCCGCGCGCTACCCGCTGGCGATGATCTCGCCGCCGGCGCGGCACTTCCTCAACAGCAGCTTCGTCAACGTGGAGAGCCTGCGCGCCGCCGAAAAGGAGCCGCGCCTGGAGATGCACCCGCTGGATGCCGCCGCGCGCGGCATCGCCGACGGCGCCACGGTGCGTGTGTTCAACGACCGCGGCAGCTACGTCTGCAAGGCCGATCTCAACGGCGCCGCGCGCCCCGGGGTCGTTAACGGCCTGGGCATCTGGTGGCGCAAGATGGGCCTGAACGGCACCAACGTCAACGAGCTGACGCACCAGCGCCTCACCGACATCGGCCGCGCGCCGGCCTTCTATGACTGCCTCGTCGAGGTCGAGCCCTGCTGAGCGGCGGAGGCGGCTGGTGAGGCTGGGCTTGCTGGGCGCACTGGCCGTGGGCGTGGTCGCGGCGCTGCTGGGCGGCTGCAGCACGCTCGGCTACTACGCCCAGGCCGTGAACGGCCACATGGAGCTGATGCAGCGTGCGCGCCCGGTGCCCGAGGTCGTTGCAGACCCCGCCACGCCGGCGCCCTTGCGCGAGCGGCTCGAACTGAGCCAGCGCATGCGCGATTTCGCCGTGGCCGAGCTGAAGCTGCCCGAGGGCCCGAGCTACCGCCGCTACGCCGACCTGGGCCGCAGCGCCGTGGTGTGGAACGTGGTGGCCGCGCCCGAGCTGAGCCTGCAGCTGAAGACCTGGTGCTTCCCGGTGGTGGGCTGCGTGGGCTACCGCGGCTACTACACGCAGGCCGCGGCCGACGCGCTGGCCGCCGAGCTGCGCGCGCAGGGCTACGAGGTCATGGTCTACGGCGTGCCGGCCTACAGCACGCTGGGCAAGCTGGAATGGATGGGCGGCGATCCGCTGCTGAACACCTTCGTGAACGGCAGCGAGGCCGACCTGGCGCGCCTGATCTTCCACGAGCTGACGCACCAGGTCGTCTACGTCGACGATGACACCACCTTCAACGAGAGCTACGCGACCGCGGTGGAGCGCCTGGGCGGCCGGCTGTGGATGGAGCGCTTCGCCACGCCCGAGGCGCGCGCCGCCGACGCGCAGCGCCTGGCGCGCGCGGCGGCCTTCCGCGCCTTCGTGCAGCCGTGGCGGGTCGAACTCGACGCCCTGTACCGCAGCGGCCAGCCGCCCCAGGCCCTGCGCGCCGCCAAGGCCGACCTCATGGCGCGCCTGCGCCGGGCCTACGAGGCGCTGAAGGCCGACCCGGCCAGCCCGCTCGCGGGTTTTGCCGGCTACGACGGCTGGTTCGCGCGCGCCAACAATGCGTCCTTCGCCGTGATGGGGGCCTACAACGACTTCGTGCCCGCCTTCGAGCGCCTGTTCGAGGCCTCGGGCCGCGACTTCGCCCGCTTCCACGCCGAGGTGCGCGCGCTGGCCCCGCTGCCGCGGGCCGAGCGCCGCGCGCGGCTGGCCGCGCCGCCCTGACTTCCCGCCACCCTGTTGCCCGACGGAGCTGAACCCGTGTCCGACATCAACATCCACCGTGAGCACACGCTCGGCCTGAAGCGCGCCCGCGAGGTGGCCTGGCAGTGGGCCGAGCAGGCCGAGGCCAAGTTCGACATGGAGTGCACCGTGATCGAGGGCCAGACCAGCGACACGGTGGAGTTCACGCGCAGCGGCGTCAGCGGCCGCCTGATCGTGGCGGCCGACCACTTCGACCTCGAGGCCAAGCTGGGCTTCCTGCTCGGTGCCTTCGCCAAGACCATCGAGGCCGAGATCACCCGGAACCTCGACGAACTGCTGGCTGCGACGCCGGCACGGGCCGGCGCGGCTGCCGCAAAGGCCCGTTCGACCGCGTCGAAGCGCGCTCGTTGACGGCCTGGGCCGGCTCGGCGGCCGGCGTCGCGGGTGGGGCGTCTTCGAGCGCGTCTTGCGCCGCCGCGCCGGCGGGCTGCGCCGCGGCAACCGAGGTCGCCACGCGCTGGCGAAGCTCCTGGGTCAGCCGCCAGGCGTTGACGGGCGCCAGGGCCAGGTGCAGCGCCAGCACCGGCATCAGCCCGGCGTGCCAGCCGTAGCTCGCGAAGGCCACGTTGGCGCCCAGCGCCAGCACGCGCAGCCGCATCATGTCGCCCGACGCGAAGCAGGCCACCGTCAGGGCCGCCGCCACCCAGCCGAGCAACTCGACTTCAGCGCCCGGGATCAGTCCCGCGCTCGTCATGGCAGCACCCCGCACGGCACGATCGCCAGCGCCGTCGGGCGGCGCGGGGTGGCGTTGGCGCCGTTCACGGTCACGGCGGCATCGTGCTCGCCGCGACGGGTGGCGCACTGGATTGTGGTCATCGCGGGCTCCTGCGCGCTCAGCGGTTGACGAGGACCACGCGCGTGTAGCCGGCGGCCTCCAGCTGGTGCACGGTGGCGGCGGCCAGTCGCAGGTCGGCGCTGCGCACCAGCACCGGGGCGTCGCCCGGCAGGTCGTGCGCGGCCTGCTGGCCGAAGGCCATCTGCGTGGCCAGCTCGACAGCCGCGGCTGCGTCGGGGCCGGGCGACACCTCGACCACGATGACGCGGTCACCCAGGGCCTGCTCCAACTGCACAGCCTGGGCCGCCGTGGCGTAGTGGCCGTTGCGGGTGCGCGCACCGGCGTCGGCCGGGACGGCCGCGGGTGGCGCGGGGTTCAGGTGGCCTTCGTCGTCGAGCAGCGGCCAGACCACGGTCGGGTTGGCCGCCAGCGGCCGGGCGCGGCCCTCCTCGGCCATGGTTTCGGGTGCGGGGCCACCGCAGGCGGACAGCAGCGTGGCCAGGGTGAGGGCGCCTGCGAGGGTGATCGTCCGGCGCGAGGGATCGGGGTTCATGCAGCCTCCTGGTGCGGGCCGTGGACTCACGACCCTTCATTCACCAGTACGCCGCCGGAGCCGCCGGCCGGACATGGACGGCCCCCCCCCGGTGGAGGGAGCCTGCGTGCGGGGTGCGACACCGAGCAGGCGGCGCGGGGTCCGGCTACCATCACCGCCGCTTGCGAGGACGGGATCCATGGGAGACATCACCATCCTGCTGGCGCGCGCCCGCGAGGGCGACCGCCCGGCCTTCGACGCGCTGTTCCAGCGTCTCTACCCCGAGCTGCGGCGGCTGGCCCACGCCCGGCTTGCCGGCCACCAGCGCGGCACGGGCATGGACACCACCGTGCTGCTGCACGAGTGCTACCTGCGCTTCCTGAACGCGGGCAGCCTGAAGCCGACCGACCGTGCCCACTTCGTGGCCTACGCCTCGCACGTGATGCGCTCCATCATCGTCGACGCCGTGCGCGCGGCCGGGCGCGAGCGCCGCGGGGGCGACGCCGAGCACGTGACGCTGGACACCGCCATCGCCGAGGCGATGGCGCAGCCGCACGAGGAATTGCTTGACATCGACCGCGCGCTCGAGGACCTCGCCCGGCTCGAGCCGCGCCTGGCGCAGGTGGTGGAGATGCGCTATTTCGCGGGCCTGACCGACGCCGAGATCGCCGAGGCTCTGGGCGTGACCGACCGCACCGTGCGCCGCGACTGGGAGAAGGCGCGGCTGCTGCTGGCGCACGCACTGAAGGGCTGACCCCTCATTCGCGGGGTCGCGGCCATGTCCGCCCAGGACCCGCTTCGACGTATCAGGAGGATGGCCGCCGACGACGATCCGCCGCCCCTGGACGCCCTCGCGGCCGACTGGCCCGCGATCAGCCGGCTGCTCGACGAGGCCTTGGCGCTCGAGCCGCCTGCGCGCCAGTCCTGGCTGAACGGGCTGCCGGCCGAGCACGCGGGCCTGAAGGACACCCTCGCTCGGCTGTTGCTGGCCGGCGAGGGCATCGAGACCCGACAGTTCCTGCGCGCGCTGCCCGCGTTGGACCAGGCGCCCGCCATCGTCGATCTGCCTTCGCCCGGCGCCTGCATCGGGCCTTGGCGGCTGCTGCGCGAGATCGGTCGCGGCGGCATGGGCCAGGTGTTCCTGGCCGAGCGGGCCGACGGTGCCCTGAGGCGCCAGGTGGCGCTGAAGCTGCCGCGGCTGACCTGGGCCGACGACCTCGCGCGGCGCTTGGGCCGCGAGCGCGACCTGCTCGCAACCCTCGAGCACCCGCACATCGCGCGCCTGTACGACGCCGGCGTCGACGCCGCCGGCCGTCCCTGGATGGCACTGGAGTACGTCCAGGGCCAGCCGCTGGACCGGCATGCCGCGGCGCAAGGCCTGTCGATCGACCAGCGGCTGGCGTTGCTGGAGCAGGTGTGCGCGGCGGTGGCCTATGCGCACGGGCGTCTCGTGGTCCATGGCGACCTCAAGCCCGCCAACATCCTGGTCACGCTGGACGGCGAGGTCCGCCTGCTGGACTTCGGGGTCGCGCGGCTGCTGGAGGCCGACGCAGCCGACCCGCGCGAGGGCGGTGAGGGTCACCAGAGCGGCCGCGCGAGCACGCTGCTCGGCCGCGCCCTCACCCCCGAGTACGCCAGCCCCGAGCAGCGCCGCGGCGAGCGCCTGGGCACCGCAAGCGACATCTACAGCCTGGGCGTCGTCGCCTTCGAGCTACTCGCCGGCCGGCGCCCTGCCTGGTCCGCGGACGGCGACGAGCCACCGCTGGCCAGCCAGGCGGCGTCCGTGGCCGAGCAGGCGCGTGCCTTGCGGGGCGATGCCGATGCCGTGCTGGCACAGGCGCTGCAGCCTGACCCCGCGCGTCGCTACGCCAGCGTCGACGCGCTGGCGCAGGACCTGAAGCGCCTGCGACGTGGCGAACCCGTGCTGGCCCGGCGCCACGACCCCTGGCGCCGCTGGCGGCAGCGGGCCTGGCGCCAGCGCGTGCCGCTGGGGCTGGCGGCCGGCGTTGCGCTGGCGCTGCTGGGTGGCGCCGTCGCCCAGGCGGCCGTGGCCTTGGCGCTGGCCGGCGGTGCCGCCCTGGCCTGGTGGCAGCGCAACCGTGCGCGCCACGAGGCGGCGGCCGCGCGTGCGGCCCTGCACGAGGCCCAGCGCCAGGCGGACCGGGCGGAGCGGGTCAAGCGCTTCGCCTTGTCGCTGCTCGAGGGCGCAGATCCTGCCTCGGGGGCGGGCGCCGACACGACCGCGCTCGACCTGCTGCAGCGGGCCCGGGCCGAGATCGAAGCCGAACTCGGCAGCGATGTCCACGCGGCCACCGAAATGCGCACGGCCCTGGGGCGAGCGCTGCTGGGTCTGGGCCAGGCCGAGTCGGCGCACGCGCTGCTGCGTGACACGGCCGACGAAGCCACGCGCGCGCTCGGCCCCGATCATCCGTTGGCGCTGCTGGCCCGCCTGCACGAGGCCGAGGCCCTGATCGCGCGGCAGCAGCCGGCTGCCGCGCTGGCGCTGATCGAGCCGTTGTGCCATCGCACCCAGGGCGATGCCGGTCGGGCGGAAGCGCACGCGCTGGCCTGCCGGCTCCAGGCGCTGGCCCTGCTGGATGGCGGTCGCGGCGATGACGCGATCGCCGCGGCCGAGCGCGCCGTCGGGGCGGCAGCTGCGCTGCCGGGGCGGGCAGGGGCCATGGCGCGGCTGGGCGCGCTGGCCGAACGCGTCAACGTGCTGCTGACCACCGGCCGCGCCGCCAGCGCGCAGGCCGCCGAGGCGCTGGCCGCGGCGGAGGCCCTTCACGGGGCCCGCCTGCCCCAGCCGGCGCCGGTGCTCGGCACTCGCGAGGCCTGGGCCTTGGCGCGGGTGCGCGAGGGCTATGCCCAGGATGCGCTGCAGGTGCTGCGGCGCATGCCCGCCGACTGGGCCGCGCTGCTGGGCCCGGCGCATGACCGCGTGGCCACGGCGTGGAACCTGCTGGCCAATGCCCTGGTGGCGGTCGGCGACGAAGCCGCGGCCCTGGACGCCTTCGGGCAGTCGCTTGCGCTGCGCCGCCGCGAACATCCCGAGGGCCTGTTGACGATCGGCCTGGAACTGAGCATGGTCGGAGGCTGCCTCCTGAAGCTGCGCCGCGACTCCGAGGCCGCGACGGCGCTGGCCGAAGCCGTCGAGGTGCTCCGGGCGGCGGCCGGCGACACGCACGCCCGAACCACCTACGCCCGCGAGATGCTGGCCGTGGTGTTGGCACGCACGGGCCGGGCCGAGCAGGCGTGGGAGGAACTGCAGGCCTGCCGGCCCGGCACGCTGACCGCCTTCGACGCAGCCCGCCACGGCTATCGCCGCGCGCAGGTGCACCTCGCGGTGGGCGAGCCCGAAGCCGCCGGGCAGTACCTCGAATCCATGCTCGCCGCTTGTCCCGAGCTGCCACCGGACATCCAGGCGCTGGTGCGGCTGACCGAGGGCGAAGTGCTGCTGGCGCGTGGCCGCGCGACCGAAGCCGTCGACGCGCTGTCAAAGGCACAGGCGCTGGTGTCCCAGCGCTGGGTTCCCCAGTCGGTCGTGCTGGCAGAAATCCGTGAGCGGCTGTCACAGGCCCGGACCGCGCTGCCGCAAGACCCGTTGGCCCACAAGTGATGGTGTTGAACGGCATCATGTCGAGCATGAAGCTCTCGACAGCCTCGTGGATTCTGAAGGCCTCCGTGGTCGCCTGTGCGGTGCTGGCCGCCGGCCTGTGGGCCGCGCTGCCCGTGGCGGCCCAGACCCCGCCAGCGACCGCCTCGCCCGCCGCCTGCCCGCCGCTGCTGCAGCACACCGTGCCGCGCCTGCAGGACGACAAGCCGCAGAACCTGTGCCAGTACGCAGGCAAGGTGCTGCTGGTCGTCAACACCGCCAGCTACTGCGGCTTCACCAAGCAGTTCGAGGGCCTGGAGGAACTGAACGCGCGCTACGGCCCGCGCGGCTTGGTGGTGATGGGCTTTCCCAGCGGCGACTTCAAGCAGGAGGATGCCGACGCGAAGAAGACCGCCGAGGTCTGCTTCCACACCTACGGCGTGAAGTTCCCGATGTTCGCCACCGGCCCGGTGCGCGGCGCCGACGCGCAGCCCATCTTCCGGCAGCTGGCCCAGGCCACCGGCCAGCAGCCGAGCTGGAACTTCAACAAGTACCTCGTGGGCCGCGACGGCAAGCCCATCGCGCACTGGGGCAGCATGACGGGGCCCACCAGCGGCAGCATCACCGGCGCCATCGAGAAGGCGCTGGCCGCGAGGCCCTGAGCGCGAGGCCCTGGGGCAGGGCCTACTTCAGGCTCTCGATGAGGTCGATGTACTCCTGCATCGCCTCGTCGGCGCCCTTGCCCTTGACGGCTGCCCAGGCGTCGTACTTGGCGCGGCCGACCATGTCGGTGAAGCCGGGGCGCTTGCCCTCCACGTCGCCTTCCGTCGCCTGCTTGTACAGGGAGTAGATCTTCAGCAGCGTCATGTTGTCGGGCTTCTCCGGCAGCTGCTTGCTGGCGGCGACGGCGGCTTCGAACGCGGCTTTCAGGTTGGCCATGGCGTGTGCACCCGGGTGATTCAGAGCTTGACGCTGGCGATGCTACACAGCATCGTCGGCCCCCCCGGCGCCTTCGGCGGCGCCTGAAGCCCAGGAGAAACCCGATGGACGGCGTCGCCAGCACGCCGCAGCCCAGCCCCCACCCCGGCCCGCGCGCCGAGCGCATGTCGCGCGTGGACACCGCCTGGCTGCGCATGGACAACGACGTCAACCTGATGATGATTGTCGGCGTCTGGCTGCTCACCCCGGCCATCACGCTGCAGGCCCTGCGCGAGCGCGTCCAGACCAGGCTGCTGCAGTACGACCGCTTCCGCCAGAAGGCCGTGCACGACGCGCTGGGCGCGCAGTGGGTCGACGACGAGGCCTTCGACATCGCGCACCACGTGCTGCCGATGACGCTGGACAGGCGCCCCGGCGAGAGCGAGCGCCACGCCCTGCAGCGCGCCTGCGGCGAACTGGCCGCCACGCCGCTGGACCCGCAGCGCCCGCTGTGGCAGTTCCACCTCGTCGAGGACTACGAGGGCGGCAGCGCGATGGTGGCGCGCGTGCACCACTGCATCGGCGACGGCATCGCGCTGATCAGCGTCATGCTCAGCATCACCGACGGCGGCACCGACCCACCCAAGCGCCGCCGCAAGGCCGCGCCCGAAGAGGGGCACGAGACCGACTGGCTCTCCGACGCCGTGCTCAAGCCGCTGACCGAGCTCACCATCAAGGCCATCGGCATGTACGGCAGCGGCGTGGGCAAGAGCATGGAGGCGCTGGCCAACCCGGCGCAGCCGCTGCTGTCGAGCGTGGGCATGGCGCGCAGCGGGCTGCAGGTGGCGCAGGACGTGGCCGCGCTGGCGCTGATGTCCGACGACTCGCCCACGCTGCTCAAGGGCAAGCCCGCGGGCCGCAAGGCGGTGGCCTGGGGCGAGCCGATTTCGCTGGAGCAGGTCAAGGCCATCGGCAAGGGGCTGGGCTGCACCGTCAACGACGTGCTGCTGGCCTGCGCCGCCGGCGCCATCGGCAGCTGGCTGGCCGACCAGGGCCAGGATCCGTCGGGCAAGGAGATCCGCGCCATGGTGCCGGTGAACCTGCGCCCGCTGGACAAGGCCTGGCAGCTGGGCAACCGCTTCGGCCTGGCGCCGCTGGTGCTGCCGGTGGGCATCGCCAACCCCATCGAGCGCGTGTACGCCGTGCACCGCCGCATGGCCGACATGAAGGGCAGCTACCAGCCGCTGCTGGCGTTTGCGATCCTCAGCGTCAGCGGCCTGTTCATCAAGCCCGTGCAGGACGCCGTGCTGGGCCTGTTCGCCAAGAAGACCACGGCGGTGATGACCAACGTGCCGGGCCCGGCGGTGCCGCTGAAATTCTGCGGCAGCACGCTGCGACAGACCATGTTCTGGGTGCCCGCCTCGGGCGACGTGGGCGTGGGCGTGAGCATCCTCAGCTACGGCGGCGGCGTGCAGTTCGGCCTGATCACCGACGAGAAGCTCTGCCCCGAGCCGCAGCAGATCATCGACCGCTTCGAGCCGCAGTTCGAGCAGCTCACCTGGCTGACGATGATGCTGCCCTGGGCCGGCGAGCCCGATTTCTGAACCCCGAACCCGATCACCAAGGAGCAAGGCCATGGCCGTGAGCGTCGACATCGACCTGGGCTACGAGTTCACCGTGAAGGCGCCGTTCGACGAGGTGTTCGACGTGCTGTCGGACGTGCCCACCTCGGTGAGCCACTTCCCGAAGGTCGAGCAGCTGGTCGACATGGGCAGGGGCGTGTACCGCTGGGAGATGGAGAAGGTCGGCACCGCGCAGGTCAACATCCAGACCGTCTACGCCAGCCAGTACGTGTCCGACCGCAAGAAGGGCTCGGTGGTCTGGACCCCGGTCAAGGGCGTGGGCAACGCGCAGGTCGGCGGCAGCTGGAGCATCGCCAAGGCCAAGAAGGGCACGGCGCTCACGCTGAAGACGCAGGGCACGGTGGAGGTGCCGCTGCCGGGCCTGATGAAGATGGTGGTGGTGCCGGTGGTGAAGAACGAGTTCGAGGGCCTGGTCGAGAAGTACATCGACAACCTCATCAAGCGCTTCGGCGGCGAGGTCGGCTGAGCAAGCCTCGCCGCGCCGGGCCGCCCTGCGGCTGGTGGACAATCGCGGCCCCGTGAGCCCGCTGAACCGACTCCGCCACCGCTTTCGCCTTCCGGCCTGGACCGCCCTGTGGGCCGTCTGGGCCCTGGCGTTGCTGCCGGCGGTGTCGCAGATGCTGGTGCACGCCGGGGGCGGTGGCACCGCCTGGGCCGAGGTCTGCACGCCGCAGGGCACGCGCTGGGTGGCTTTGCCCGAGGCGGTGGCCGACGGCGCGGGTGGCGACGTCACGCACCCGGCCAGCCACCTGGAACACTGTCCCTTGTGCCGGCTGGCGCACGACGCGCCGCCGCTGCCTGCCAGAAGCACCGAAGCACCGGCGCTGCTGCGCCTGTCGCAGGCCGTGCCGGCCTTGTTCCTGCACGCCCCCCAGAGGCTGCATGCCTGGCGCAGCGCGCAGCCGCGCGGACCTCCACTCCTGAGCTGAACCCTCAGCAGCCGGTCCTGCCGCGCCCCGCCCCTGGGCGGTCGGCCGCAGGGCCCCGTCCGGGTTTCCGGCCGCCTGTTCGCGCCCCCTCGGCGCGGCGCGTGGCCTTCAGGAGTGTTCCTCGTGCACCTGTCCTTCGGATTTGGGCCGCCGTTCCCCCGGCAGGCCGTCGCCTTGGCCTGTGTTCTCTCGTTCGCGTCCGGGGCTCAGGCCCAGACCGTCGCTTCCAGCGAAGCCGCCAGCAGCCGCAACGCCGGCATCGTCACCGTCACGGCGACCCGGATGGGGTCGCTGCCGACGCAGATTCCGACCACTATCGAAGGCATCAGCGGCGTCGAGATCGACGCCACCATCAACGCCACCGACAGCGCCGACGCGCTGAAGTACTTCCCGAGCCTGCTGGTGCGCAAGCGCTACCCCGGCGACTACGACCACGCCGTGCTGTCCACGCGCGCCAGCGGCACCGGCAACAGCGCCCGTTCGCTGGTCTACGCCGACGGCATCCTGCTGTCCAACCTCCTCGGCAACGGCGCCTTCTTTGCGCCGCGCTGGGGCCTGGTCACGCCCGAGGAGATCGAGCGCGTCGACGTGCTCTACGGTCCCTTCAGCGCGGCCTACCCCGGCAACAGCGTCGGCGCGGTGGTGGACTACGTCACGCGCATGCCCACGCGCTTCGAGGCGCACGCGAAGCTGGCCGGCTTCTCGCAGCGCTTCGACGTCTACCGCACCGACGAGCGCTTCGGCGGCGGCCAGGCGGCCGCCAGCGTGGGCAGCGGCGTGGGTGACTTCGCGTGGTGGTTCAACCTCAGCCGCCAGGACAGTGAGAGCCATCCACTCGTCTACGCCACGCGCACGCCCAGCACGGCAGCGCCCGCCGCCGGCGCCGTGGCCGTGACGGGCGCGGTGGCCGAGAAGAACCGCTTCGACCAGGACTGGCTGCTCATCGGCACCAGCAGCCAGGCGCGCACGGTGCAGGACCACGCCAAGCTCAAGCTGGCCTGGCGGCTGCAGCCCGCGATTCGTGCCAGCTACACGCTGGGCTTCTGGGACAACTCCGTCGAGCGCCGGCCCGAGGGCTGGCTGCAGGACGCCAGCGGCCAGCGCGTGGACATCCGGCCCGACAACTTCCCCGTCAGCGTGGGCGGCACGCGGGCCGTCGCCATCGACGGCCGCGGCTACACGCTCAGCGCCGCCGACTTCGGCCGCACGCGCGAGCGGCTGCAGCACGTGATGCATGGCCTGTCGCTGCGGAAGACCACGGGCGGGGTGTTCGACTGGCAGTTCGCGGCCAGCCTGTTCGATTACGCCAAGGACGAGGTTCGGGCCTGGGCGCCGGTGGCCGCGACGGCCACCGCGGCCGCCAACCCGGCCGGCGGCCGCATCACCGACCAGGCCGGCACCGGCTGGAACACCCTGGCTGCCAAGGGCACGTGGCGGCCCACAGGCCCGGGCGTTGGCGAGACCGGCCGCCACGTGGTCGAGTTCGGCCTGCAGCGCGACGCGCACCAGCTGCGCAACAAGGTGTCGACGACGGCCGACTGGATCTCGGGCGCGCCCGCAGCCGGCAACCCGGCCTCGCGCTTCGAGGGCAACACCACGCTCACCAGCCTGTGGGCGCAGGACGCCTGGGCCTTTGCCACCGACTGGAAAGCGGTGCTGGGCCTGCGGTTCGAACAGTGGCAGGCCGAACGCGGCCTGACGGCCAACGGCGCCGCTGCGTTCGCCCATCCGACGCGCCGGGAGAGCGCCGCCAGCCCCAAGCTGGCGGTGGGCTGGCAGCCGCGTGACGACTGGTCCTTGAAGCTGTCCAGCGGCCGTGCCGTGCGTTTCCCGACGGTGAGCGAGCTGTTCCAGGGCGGCGTCAACGCCAGCACCGGCGCGTTGAGCAACGGGAATCCCAATCTCCAGCCCGAGGTGTCCTGGACCACCGAGCTCAGCAGCGAGTGGGCCTGGCAGCAGGGCGCCTCGCTGCGCGCCACGCTGTTCCACGAGGGCACGCGCAACGCCCTCTACAGCCAGACCAACACCACGGTCACGCCCAACGTGACCAACATCCAGAACGTCGACCGCATCCGCACCCAGGGCTTCGAGCTGGCGGCGTCGGCACGCGACCTGGGCGTGCGCGGGCTGGACCTGAGCGGCAGCGTGACCTTCGCCGACTCCATCATCACGGCCAACAGCCGTTTTCCCGCCAGCGTGGGCCGGTGGCAACCGCGCGTGCCGCGCTGGCGCGCCAACGCCGTGGCCACCTGGCGGCCGACCGAGGCGCTCAGCGGCACGCTGGGCGTGCGCTACGGCGGCAAGCAGTTCAACAGCCTCGACAACAGCGACCCGAACGGCGCGCGCTACCAGGGCGCGAGCAGGTTCCTGGTGGCCGACCTGCGCCTGCGCTGGCAGGCCACGCGGCAGTGGAGCGCGGCGGTGGGCATCGACAACCTGACCAACGAGCTGTACTGGAACTTCCACCCCTACCCGCTGCGCACGGTCGTGGCGGAACTCAAGTTCGACCTGTGAGCAAAGCCATGAAGAAGCACCGAGTCCTTTCGATGGTCGCCATCCTGGCGGCAGCGGCCTGCGCCCCGGTGGCGGCGCACGTCACCCTGGAGCAGGCCCAGGGCCAGGCAGGTCGGCCCTACAAGGCCACGCTGCGCGTGGGCCATGGCTGCGAAGGCAGCGCCACGCACACCTTGCGTGTGCTGGTGCCGGCGGGCTTTCGGGGTGCCAAGCCCATGCCCAAGCCGGGCTGGACGCTGCAGACGAAGCGCGAGCCGCTGGCGCAGCCCTACGAGAGCCACGGCCGCCGCATCACCGACGACGTGGTCGAGATCACCTGGACGGCGGCCAGCCGCGAGGCCTGGCTGGCCGACGCCCACTACGACGAGTTCGTGCTGCGCGGCCAGTTGCCGGCGCAGCCCGGGCCGCTGTGGTTCAAGGTGCAGCAACTCTGCGAGAAGGGCCAGTGGGACTGGTTCGAGACGCCGGCGGACCCCAAGAGCACCAGCCGAGCCGGCCTGAAGGCACCTGCTGCGCTGCTGGAGGTGCTGCCCGCCGCGGGCAGCGAGCATCACCGGCACTGAGCCGAGGCCCGCGAGGACCTCACGCCGGCGCGGCCAGCCACCACAGCTGGCCGGCCACGGGCTGGCGCTGCTCCAGCCGCAGCGTGGCGGCCTCGGGCGGCTGGATGTGCGTCAGGCCGTGGCGCGCGGCCAGGGCCTCCAGGTAGGCGCGGCCGTGCGCATAGCGCGCAGTGGGCCGCAGGGCCACGGCGGCGCCCGCGGGCGCGGACGCCCCGCGGCAGGCGCACCCGCCGCCGGGGGCCCGCGCGCGCCGCGCGGCGGCGCAGCCGGGGGCGCG
>JBKDQY010000019.1:0-6631 GCA_046341655.1 Betaproteobacteria bacterium
ACATCGAGCAGGCCGTGCTGATGCTGCTGGAGATCGAGAAGACCGTGGTCGAGGGCGCCGGCGCCGCCGGGCTGGCGGCGCTGCTGCGCCACCGCGGGGCCTTCGCCGGCCGCCGCGTGGGGCTAGTGCTGTGCGGCGGCAACATCGACCCGCTGCTGCTGGCCAGCATCATCGAGCGCGGCATGGTGCGCGCCGGCCGGCTGGCGCGCATCCGCGTCGCTGCGCGCGACACCCCCGGCGTGCTGGCCCGCATCACCGCCGTGGTGGCCGAGGCCGGCGCCAACATCGACGAGGTGCACCACCAGCGCGCCTTCAGCACGCTCTCCGCGCAGAACGTCGAGGTCGAGCTGGTGCTGCAGACGCGCAACCGCGAGCACGTCGACGAGGTGCTGGCGCGGCTGGCCGCGGCAGGGTTCACGACCCCGGGCCACTGAAGGGCCGGCTCCCGGCCCCGCCTCCGCCTGCGGGAGGACGCGCCGGCGCTTGCATCCGGTCACGATTCGGCACGAATAAGGGCCCGTTTTGCGGTGCTCATTCACTCAAGGCCCGCGGCAGGGCTGCCGAGAATGAAGGCGTCCGAAGTCCAGGGAGCTGCCATGCGCGAACAAAAACTGATCCGCACCGTCTCGGCCGTCGTGGCGGTGGCCAGCATCGCCGCGGCGGCGCTGCTGTCGGCGGGCTCGGCGCGCGCCGGCGAGCTCTACGTCAAGGCGGGCGTGCCGGGGCTCGTCGCCGGCTGGGCTCAGCCCCTGGGCCCGCACTTCGGCCTGCGCCTGGACGCCGCCACGGTGGGCACCGTGAACGAACGGCGCACCGAGAACGGCATCACCTACGACGCCACGCTCAAGGGCAGCCGCAGCGCGCTGCTGGCCGATTGGTTCGTGTTCGGCGGCGGCTTCCGCTTCACCGGCGGTGTCACCAGCAGCCGCTACTCGCTGGACCTGCTGGCCACCGGCTCCGGCGGCTCCATCACGGTGGGCAACAACACCTACACCACGACCTCGGCGGACCGGCTCAACGTGCAGATCAAGCTGCCGTCGTCGATGCCCTACGTGGGCCTGGGCTGGGGCCACCAGAGCAACAGCGGCCTGCGCTTCTCGTTCGACATCGGCGCCAAGCTCGGCAAGGCCACACTGTCGTACGCGCTGGCAGGCCCCTGGGCCAGCAGTGTCTCGCAGGCCGACATCGACGCCGAGCTGTCTGAGCTGCGCGAGGGCGTGGGCCGGGTCCGCTTCGTGCCACAGCTGACCTTCGGGCTGGGCTACAGCTTCTGACGCCGGGGGTCGGGCCGACGCCCCCTGCGGTCCCCCCGCATTCCGGGGGAGACGGTCGCGCCGACGCATCGGGCAAGGGCTAACCCGGGTCTGGCCCGACCGGCCGCGATGGGAGCCTTCGAGCTTTGACGCCGGCGGACATCTTCGCCGTGCGCGTCCGTTGCGGAGGAACGCGATGCCCCGAGCCATGAACGCGACCCGGCGGCTGCTGGCCGCCTCGATGCTGGCCTTGTGCGTGCCGGTGGCCCAGGCCTCGACCGCAGCCTACGACGCGCTGGTGGCCACCGGCCTGACGCGGGAAGGCATCTTCCCGCGCATCGTCATCCGCGACGACGTCGGCCTCGGCGGGGCCGCCAGCTTCGCGGCCGACCCGGCCTTCGCTGGCGTGGTGGCGTTGGGCTTCGTCGGCGGCCAATACTGCAGCGGCGTGCTGATCGCGCCCACCACCGTGCTGTCGGCCCGCCACTGCGCGCCGGTGCCCGGCGAGTTCGTGCGCTTCGGCACCAACTACTCGAGTCCGGCGTTCAGCTCGAACATCCAGGCCGTGTCCTTCCCGGGCGGGGGCTCGGCGGGGTCGCCGCTGCTGGACGGCGGCGACGTCGCCATCGTCACGCTGGCCCAGGCCGTGCCGGCCACTATCGCGGCGCCGCTGCCGATGGCCGACGCGACGACCACCCTCAATGGCGTGCAGGTCGCGACGCTCGGTTACGGCCTGCGGGGCATCGGCAGCACCGGCGCCACCGGATTCGACGGCATCCGCCGCGGCGGCTCGAACACGCTCGACTTCTACGGCGCTGCGCTCGGCACGTCTGCGGCCATCGTCGGCACGGCGAACATCTTCTCCACCGACTTCGACGACCCCTCGGGCACGAGCAACACGCTGGGCTGGCTTGGCAGCTCGGCCGCCGCCGGGGCGCTGGAGGCCACGACTGCCGCGGGCGACAGCGGCGGCCCGCTGCTGTTCGACAACGGCGGGCAGTGGACGGTCATCGGCGTGCTAAGCGGCGGCACCACCGACAACAGCGTGTACGGCGACATCTCCTGGTGGACGGGCGTGGCGCCCTTCCGCACCCAGATCGAGGCCGCCGGCGGCGTGTTCATCTCGGTGGTGCCCGAGCCGGGCGCGCTCGGGCTGATGCTGGCCGGGCTTGGCCTGCTGGGCCTGCGGCTGGGCTGCCCCGCGCCCGGCAACGCGTCTGGCCGCGCGGCCGGCTAAGCGCCGTGCGCCGGCCCGCGACAGGCTCGCGTGCTACAGTCGCTGTCATGCGTGTCGCATCGTTCCACTTTGCGTACTTTTGGTTCTCGAACCGCACGGCGGCTGGAGAGGCAAAGGCGTAAGCGACACGCAGCGAACGCAGACCCCCCAAGAACCGCCGGCGGCCCCGGCGGTTTTTTGTTGCCCGCCACCAGCCCAGGCCCCAAAGAGGACCCCTCCCGTGAGCCCGAAGTCCGCAGCCCCCACCGACGAGCGCCTGGCTCTGTCGGAGCGCACCAGCCAGACCGACGACCAGCGCATCCGCGACGTCACGCCGCTGCCGCCGCCGGAGCACCTGATCCGCTTCTTCCCGATCGCCGGCACGCCGGTGGAGTCGCTGGTGGGCGACACGCGCAAGCGCATCCGCCACATCATGCAGGGCCACGGCGAGGGCAGCGACCGGCTGCTGGTGGTGATCGGCCCCTGCAGCATCCACGACCCCGCCGCGGCGCTGGAGTACGCCCGCCGGCTCAAGGCCGAGCGCGAGCGCCACGCCGGCGAGCTCGAGGTGGTGATGCGCGTGTACTTCGAGAAGCCGCGCACCACGGTGGGCTGGAAGGGCCTGATCAACGACCCCTACCTGGACGAGAGCTTCCGCATCCACGAGGGCCTGCGCATCGCGCGGCAGCTGCTGGTGGACATCAACCGCCTGGGCGTGCCCGCGGGCAGCGAGTTCCTCGACGTCATCAGCCCGCAGTACATCGGCGATCTCATCGCCTGGGGCGCCATCGGCGCGCGCACCACCGAGAGCCAGGTGCACCGCGAGCTGGCCAGCGGCCTGAGCGCTCCGGTGGGCTTCAAGAACGGCACCGACGGCAACATCAAGATCGCCATCGACGCCATCCAGGCCGCGGCGCGCGGCCACCACTTCCTGTCGGTCCACAAGAACGGCCAGGTGGCCATCGTCGAGACCCGGGGCAACAAGGACTGCCACGTCATCCTGCGCGGTGGCAAGGCGCCCAACTACGACGCCGCCCACGTGGCCGCGGCCTGCGCCGAGATCGAGGCCGCGAAGCTGCCGTGCCGGCTGATGATCGACGCCAGCCACGCCAACAGCAGCAAGCAGCACCAGCGCCAGATCGACGTCATGAAGGACGTGGGCGGCCAGCTCGCGGCCGGCAACCGCTGCATCTTCGGCGTCATGGTGGAGAGCCACCTCAACGGCGGCGCGCAGAAGTTCACCCCGGGCAAGGACGACGCGGCGAAGCTGGCCTACGGCCAGAGCATCACCGACGCCTGCATCGACTGGGCCGACACGGTGGGCCTGCTCGACGGCCTGGCGCAGGCCGTGAAGGCGCGGCGGCGCGCGCGCTGAGCGGCAGCGCCGGGGGGCCGGTCAGGCCTGCCCGCGGGGCGTGCCGCGGCCGGCCGGCCGCAAGGAAGCCACGATCTGCCGCCAGGCCTCGCCGAGGCCCGGCTGCGGGCCGGTGATGCGGCGCAGGTCGGCGCGGCGCCAGCTGGCGTTGGCCAGCAGCGTGAAGCCGGCCGCCAGCAACAGCACGCCCAGGTGGTGAGCGCCCTCGCGCGGCCAACCGGGCAGTGCGGCGGCGTGGCCGGACCAAGCCAGCAGGCCCGCCGCCGCGAACACCACGCCGGCGGCAGCCGCGCAGGCCAGTGCCGCCGCAACCGCGTTGGCCATCAGCGGCCGCAGCCAGGCCGCCACGGCGGTGGCCAGCAGCAGCTCGCACAGCAGCGTGGGGCCGAAGCGCGGCCAGAGCCCGCTGAGCCAGTCCAGCGCCTGCAGCCTCAGTGCCGGCACGAAGACACGGTCGGGCGCCAGCAGCCAGATCCGGTGCACCAGCACGGCGACGAGACCCACCAGGCCGATAATCGCCAGCGCCGCCAGCCAGGAGCGCCACACGATGCCCGCCCCGAGCGTGCGTCGGAACCGACCGCCCGGCGCCAGTTGCAGCCGCCAGTGCAGCGCGCCCATGCGCAGGCACAGGGCCATCACCGCCGCCATCAGGCCGAGGCGGGCCACGCCATCGAGATCGAATCGGCTGCCCCAGGGCGCGAGCAGCGGGCTCTCGCGCTCGGGGGTCATGCCCAGGGCTGGCGCCAGCAGCAGGTACAGCACGGCCAGAAGCGGGAGTTCGACGCGGTCGACCCGGGCGGTCGCGCCGCGCAGCCGCCGCGCGAGTGCAAGGGCTCGCGCATGCGGCGCTGGCGCCGCGGGCGCACTGGCTCCCGACCCCGGCGGCCACAGGGCGCGCCAGGCCAGCATGGCGGCCGCGGCCGCGGCCGCACCCACCGGCAGCACCAGCCAGGGCAACTGCGCGAATCCCACCAGTACGGCGTCCCAGCCCCAGGCCAGCAGGACCATCGGCGCGCAGGCTGCCACCAGCCAGCGCGGGTTTGCCCGGCCCCACCAGGCCAGAAGGCCCAGCCAGCTCAGGGCATGCAGCAGGCCTGCCGTGGCCAGCGCGGCGGCTGCGGCAGCCAGCAGCAGGGCGGGCGTCGCCGCCCCGGGGGGCGCCACCACGACCACCGACAGGCAGACCAGGGGCAGCGCAAGCGCTGCGGCGCTGACGCCCATCAGCGCCAGGCTCGCCCGCGGCCCGCGCGGCCGGGCCGCGCGCGGCGCGGCGCGCGCGCCGAGTACGCGCTGCTCGTCCAGAGCTGCGCGCACATGGGTGGCCGCCCAGGCCAGCATCAGCGCCGCGGACAGCCAGCACAGCGCGCGCAGCAGCGTCTCGTAGGGGGCGCGCGGCAGTTCCGGAGCGAGCAGCGCCGCGCTGCCGGCGACGAAGGCGCTCGCGAGCGCGACGATCGCGCAGGCGCTGGCCCAGGGCTTCATGCGTTGAGCTCCACGAACAGGTCCTCCAGCCCCAGGCCGCGGCCCTCGGGTGCCGCTCCGTGCACGCGGCGCGGGTCGTAGACGATGCGCTGCCGGCCGTCGCGGACCGTCCGCAACACAACCGCCCCTTCAGGCAGCGCAAGGGTCGCGGCCTCGGGCAGCTCCAGCAGCCGCACGTGCTCGGCCACGGCGTCCCACTCGTCGAACAGCTGAAGCCGGCCTTCGCGCAGGAAGTCGACATGGCTGACCACGCGCTCCAGGTCGGTGAGGAGGTGGCTGCTGACCAGCACGGTGCGCGGGGGCTGGTTGATCCAGCGGCGCTCGAACAGCGTGCGCATGAACTCGCGCCGCGTCAGCGGGTCCAGGCTGGCCACCGGTTCGTCCAGGATCAGCAGGTCGGGGTCGTGGCCCAGGGCCAGCACGAGCGACAACTTCTGCTGGTCGCCCAGCGACAGCCGCCCGGCCGTCGCCCCGAGGTCCAGCCCCAGCCGCGCCGCCAGGGCCCGCGCGCGGGGCTCGTGCCAGCTTGGATACAGCGCGCCGATGCGCTCCAGGTGCTCGCGCCCGGTCAGCCCCTCGAACAGATCGGGCGTCTGCGCCACGTAGCCCAGCCGCTCGCGCACGGCGTCGCTCAGGTCCGTCGAGGGGCAGCCCAGCAGCCGGGACTGGCCCCTGTGCGGCGTCAGGCGGCCCACGAGCGTGTCCAGCAGCGTCGTCTTGCCGGCGCCGTTGCGGCCCACGAGCCCCACCACGGCGCCGGCCGGCACCTGCAGCTCGATGCCCTGCAGCACGTCGCTCGCGGCACGGCCGCTGCCCAGCCTCACGCTCAGGCCGTGGGCCTCGATGGCCGGTGCCGCGAGGGCCGGCGCGTCGGGTTCGGTGGTCGTCATGGGCTTGCCTCAGGTGGGTTTTCGGCGCCTGCGAGCGCGCGCTCGAGGCAGTGCGCGAACTGCGCCTGCGCCTGCGCCGGCGTCAGGCCCAGCTCCAGCGCCTGCTGCGCCGCGGCCTGCAGCGCGGGCTCCAGCAGCGCCTGGCGCTGCGCCACCGAGCGCGCCGGCCGCACCGCGGCGACGACCATGCCCATGCCGCGCCGGCGCTCCAGCAGGCCCTCGGCCTCGAGCAGGCTGTAGGCCTTGGACACCGTCATCGGGTTGATCGCGTGCTCCAGCGCCAGCGCACGCACGCTGGGCAGTTCCTCGCCCGCCGCCAGGCTGCCGCTGGCGATGCGGCGGCGCACCTGCTCGACGATCTGGCGATAGATCGGCACGGCGTCGGACGGCAGGATGTCGAAGCGGATGCTCATTG
>JBKDQY010000020.1:0-8440 GCA_046341655.1 Betaproteobacteria bacterium
ATTCGACGACGCCGCGCTGCTGCAGGGCAAGGTGATGATCACCGCCGCGCGTGGCGTGATGCCCGACGGCCTGGCCTTCGCGGTACCCGCCGACGACCCGGCGCCGCCCGCCTTCGAGGTGCCGGTCGATGCACGCGACCAGGTCGTCGTGCTCGCGGCACCGCAGGCGCGCCCGGGCGTGACCGAGAGCGACGTCGAGGGCGGCGAGACGGCGATGTCGCCGCGCTGGCGCGTCGCGGACATCGAGGCCGCCGACGTCCACGCCACCAGCCTGCGCGAGGCGCCGGTGCAGGTGGGGCGGCTGAACCTCCGCCTGATGCTGGCGCGCGATGCTGGCGAAGGCTACACCGCGCTGGGCGCGGTGCGCGTGGTCGAGCGTCGCGCCGACGGCCGCGTGCTGCTGGACAGCCAGTACGTGCCGCCGATGCTGCACGCCCCGGCGCACGTGGTGCTGGACAGCCACCTGCGCGAGGTGCACGGCATGCTGCACCAGCGCGGCGAGGCGCTGGGCGCGCGGCTGGCCCAGCCGGGCCGCGCCGGCGTCGGAGAGATCGTCGACTTCCTGCTGCTGCAGGCCGTCAACCGCCACCAGCCGCTGTTCGCGCACCTGCAGCGCCTGCCGGTGCTGCATCCCGAGCGCCTGTACGAGCTTTGCCTGGGCCTGGCCGGTGAGCTCTCGACCTTCCGCGAGGCGCGCCGCCCTGCGGCCTACCCGGAGTACCGGCACGACGACCTCGCCGGCTGCTTCCGCGCCGTGATGACCGACCTCCGGCAGTCGCTGTCGATGGTGATGGAGCAGACCGCGATCCCGATCGACCTGCAGGAGCGCAAGTACGGCATCCGCGTGGCCATCATCTCGGACGTCGAGCTGCTGCGCAACGCCATGTTCGTGCTGGCGGTCAACGCGCAGATGCCCGGCGAGGCACTGCGCGCGCGCTTCCCGACGCAGGTCAAGATCGGCCCGGCCGAGCGCATCCGCGACCTCGTCAACCTGCAGCTGCCGGGCGTCACGCTGCGCGCGCTGCCGGTGGCGCCGCGGCAGATTCCGTACCACGCCGGCTTCACCTACTTCGAGCTCGAGACACGGGGCAACGAGCTGTGGAAGCAGCTCGAGACCAGCGGCGGCCTGGCGATGGCGATCGCCGGCGAGTTCCCGGGCCTGGCGCTCGAGTTCTGGGCCATCCGCGGGTGAGGCCGCGGCGCAGGAGCAGCACGCGATGAGCAACTCCGACGTAGCCCCGGATCCGTTCGCCGCCTTCGAGGCCGACCGCACGGTGATCAAGCCGAGTGCCGGCCGCGGCGCCCGGCCGGGGGCGCCGGCGGCGGGGGCGCCTGCCGCGATCCCCGGTGCCCCAGCCGGGGCGGGTCCCGCGCCCGAGGCTGCGCTGCCCGAGCTGCCGGGCGCCGCCAGCCTGAACCCGCTGGTGCAGGCGGCGGCGCCGCTGCTGTCGGCGGCGCCTCGGCTGCGTGCCATGGTGCGTCACCCCAACCCGGCGGCGCTGCGCGCGTCGCTGGTGCAGTCGGTGCAGCGCTTCGAGGCCGCGGCGCGTCAGCAGGGGCTGCCCAACGAGCAGGTCGTGGCCGCGCGCTACGTGCTGTGCACGCTGCTCGACGAATCGGCGTCCAGCACGCCCTGGGGTGGCTCGGGAGCCTGGGCGTCGCAGAGCCTGCTCGTGCACTTCCACAACGAGGCCTGGGGCGGCGAGAAGGTCTTCCAGCTGCTGTCGCGCCTGGCCGAGAGCCCGGCGCAGCACCGCAACCTGCTGGAGCTGGTCTACGTGGCGCTGTCGCTGGGTTTCGAGGGCCGCTACCGCGTGCTGGACAACGGGCGCGCGCAGCTCGACAGCATCCGCGAGCGGCTGGCGCTGAAGCTGCGCGAGCTCGCCGGCCCGGCGGAGAAGGCGCTGTCGCCGCAGTGGCAGGGTGCGGCCCCGGCGGCGGCGCGGCTGACCGACGGCATCCCGCTGTGGGCGGTGGGCGCGGTGCTGGCCGGCCTGCTGCTGGCGCTGTTCCTGGTGCTGCGGCTCACGCTGGCTGCGCAGACCGATGCCACCTTCAGCGCGCTGCAGGCCATCGACGTGCCGGCCCCGCCGGCCCCGCCGCCGGCGCCTGCGGCACCGCCGCCGCCGCCCCGGCTGGCGCAGCTGCTGAAGACCGACATCGACGCCCGGTTGCTGGAGGTGCGCGACATGGCCGACCGCTCGATCGTCACGCTGCGCGGCGACGGGCTCTTCGCCGCTGGCAGCGCCGACGTGGCCGACTCCTCGCGCGCGCTGTTCGGCCGCATCGCCGCGGCGCTGAACCAGGTGCCGGGGCAGGTCGTGGTGTCCGGCCACACCGACAACGCGCCGATCCGCAGCCTGCGCTTCCCGTCCAACTGGCACCTGTCCAAGGACCGTGCGGCCAGCGTCAAGGCGCTGCTGCAGGCGAGCGTGCCGGCAGCCCGCCTGACGGCCGAGGGCCGGGCCGACACCGAGCCGGTGGCCGACAACGGCAGTGCCGAGGGCCGGGCGCGCAACCGGCGCGTCGAGATCGTGCTGCTGGCCGCGGCATCGTCGTGATGATCAACCTGCTGACCGCCGGAGCCGGCACATGAAGGGCCTGTTGTCGCGCCTGCTGAACCCGCTGCTGTTCGCGGTCCTGGGCCTGGTGGCGCTGTCGGCGCTGATCTGGTTCCTGGGGCCGCTGATCGCCGTAGGGGAGTCGCGCCCCTTCGAGCCCGTCTGGCTGCGCGTCGCGCTGCTGGTGCTGATCTGGGGGGTGTGGCTGGGCATCGTCGCCTGGCGCGCGCACAGGCGCCGGCGCACGAACGCGGTGCTCCTGAAGGGCCTGGCCGCCGGGCCGTCGGCCAGCGACAAGGAAGCGCAGCTGCTGATGCAGCGCTTCGACGAGGCGGTCTCGCGGCTGAAGGCGGCCCGCGGGCGCAAGTGGTGGGGTGGCGGGCAGTACCTGTACGAGTTGCCCTGGTACGTGTTCGTCGGCGCGCCGGGCTCGGGCAAGACGACGGCGCTGATGAACGCCGGGCTGCAGTTCCTGCTCGGCGACGGTGCCAAGGCCAAGGTGCAGGGCGTGGGCGGCACGCGGAACTGCGAGTGGTGGTTCACGCAGGACGCGGTGCTGATCGACACCGCCGGCCGCTACGCCACGCAGGAGTCCGACCAGGACGTCGACGCCAGCGCCTGGGACAACTTCCTCGCGCTGCTCAAGCGCACGAGGCCGCGCCAGCCGATCAACGGCGTGCTGCTGACGGTCAACGTGCAAGATCTGCTGCAGCAGGGCGCCACCGAGAGGGCCGAGCACGCGGCCAAGCTGCGCGCCCGGCTCGCCGAGCTACACGCCAAGCTGGGCCTGCGCCCGCCGGTCTATGTGCTGGTGACCAAGGCCGACCTGATCGGCGGCTTCAACGAGAGCTTCGAGGCGCTGGGCAAGGACGAGCGCGACCAGGTCTGGGGCTTCACGCTCGCGCCCGAGGACGACGGCGACCTGCTGGCCTCGTTCCAGTCGCAGATGCAGGCCCTGCAGCAGCGCCTGGTGGGCCAGCTCGTCGACCGCCTGGAAGGCGAGCGCGACGTGCTTCGGCGCAGCGCGATGTTCGCGTTCCCTCAGGAGTTCGCGGCGCTGACGCCGGTGCTGGGCGACTTCCTGCGCCAGGTGCTCGGCGGCGGTGGCAATCTGGAGACGGCGCCGCGCGCGCGCGGGGTTTACTTCACCAGCGGCACGCAGGAGGGCTCGCCGATCGACCGCGTGATGGGCGCGCTCGGGCGCTCCTTCGGCATCGACCAGCGCTCGGCCGCCATCGCTCCCGGGCGCGGCAAGAGCTTCTTCCTGCACCGGCTGCTGAAGGACGTGGTCTTCGCCGAGCGCGGCCTGGGCACGGTGAACGCGAAGGCCGAGCGACGCCGCCACGGGCTGCGCATGGCGGCGATGGCGGCGATGGCGGTGTTCGCCGTCTCGGTCGTCGTCGGCTGGGCGGTCAGCCGGGCGCGCAACCTGGATCACGCCGCGCAGGTGGCGCTGAAGCTGCCGGCGGTCAAGCAGGCGGTGGCCACGCTGCCGCCGCCGACCACCGCCGACGTCTCGGCGCTGCCGCCGCCGCTGACTGCGCTGCGCGACGCCGCGCGCATCGAGGGGCTGGACCTCGACGCCCCGCCGCTGCTCAACGGCCTGGGCCTGTACCAGGGCGACAAGCTCGATGCCGGCGCGCAGATCGCTTACCGGCGGGTGCTGGCCAAGACGCTGGCGCCCCGGGTGGCGCGCCGGCTCGAGGAACAGCTGCGCGCCGCCAGCCGCGACAACCTCGAGCAGGCCTACGAGGCGCTGAAGGCCTACCTGATGCTGCACCAGCCGGAGCAGTTCGACGCCGCGTCGCTGCAGGCCTGGATCGGCGCCGACTGGGACGCCAACTACGCCCGCCTGGCTCCCGAGCAGCGCGCCGAGCTCGACCGCCACCTGCAGGCCCTGCTGGCGCTGGGCGCGCCGCGGGCTGCGCAGCCGCGCGACGACGCCCTGGTCGCCAGCGTGCGCGAGATGCTGGTCAGCTTCCCGCTGGAGTACCGCATCTACAGCCGCGCGAAGCGCCAGTACAAGCCCGGCACGGTGCCCGACTTCACGGCCGCCGGCGCCGCCGGCCCGAACGCCGCGCAGGTGTTCCGGCGCGCCAGCGGCGAGCCGCTGACGCAGGGCATCAGCGGCTTGTTCACGCGCGACGGCTACCGGAGCGCGCTGCTGCCGGCCATCGAGCGGGCGGCGCCGCAGCTCGCCCGCGAGGAGTCCTGGGTGCTCGGCCTGCAGGCCGACCCCGCCCGCCAGCGTGCCGCGGCGCCCGGCGGGGCGATCCACGACCGCGTGCGCCGCCTCTACTTCGAGGACTACATCAAGACCTGGGACGCCTACCTGGCCGACGTGCGCCTGGTGCCGCTGACCGACGCCGAGCGCGCGCTGGCCGTCTCGCGCCTGCTCGCCGCGGTCGACTCGCCGATGACCGCCTTCCTGCGCGCCGCCGCCGAGCAGACCCGGCTGGTGCCGCCGGCAACGACGCCCGGCGTGCTGGACCGCGCGGCCAACCAGGCGCGTGCCGAGGCCGCGCGCATCGCCGGCGGTGCGCCCGCGGCCGGCGGCGCCGGCGGCCCCCTGGAGCGCATGGTCGACGACCACTTCGCCGGCCTGCAGCGTCTGTTCCAGGGCGAGCCGCCGGCCATCGGCGAGACGCGCAAGCTGTTCGAGGAACTCTTCACCCAGCTGGCCGCCGCCGACGCGGCCAAGAAGTCCGGCACGCCACCGCCTGCCGGCGGCGGCGCCGGCGCCGAGCGCGTCAAGATCGCAGCGGCGCAGCAGCCGGCGGCGGTGCGTGCCCTGGTCGAGCAGATGGCCGATGCGACGGGGGCGGTCAGCCGCGGCGCGGAGCTCGGCAACCTCGCCGCCGAGCTGCAGCCCATCACCGAGTTCTGCAACCGCGCCATCACCAACCGCTACCCGTTCGCCAGCGGCTCGCGTGCCGACGTGCTGCCGGAGGACTTCGGCCAGCTCTTCGGGCAGGGCGGCCTGTTCGACGAGTTCTTCCAGCGCCGCCTGGCGGCCCTGGTCGACACCACGCGCCCGGTGTGGGCCTACCGCCCGCTGGCCGACGGCTCGCGCCCCGTGTCGCCGGCGGCGCTGGCCGACTTCCAGCGCGCGCAGCGCATCCGCGAGACCTTCTTCCGCGCCGGGGGCAAGGCGCCGGCGATGCGGCTGGAGCTGCGGCTGGTCGAACTCGAGCCGTCGCTGCGCGAACTGAACCTGGACATCGACGGACAGGTCCAGAAGATGACCACGACCGGGCCCTCGATCGCGGTCGCCTGGCCGAGCCAGCGCGTGGCCTCGGTGATCCGCCTGAGCACCGGGCTGGGCGATGCCGGCCCGTCGGTCCGCACCGAGGGCCCCTGGGCGCTGTTCCGCCTGTTCGACAGCTTCCAGGTGCAGCCGGGCGACGTGCCCGAGCGCTTCGGCGTGATCCTCAACCTGGACGGCCGGCGCGCACGGCTGGAGGTCTTCGCCGCCAGCGTGTTCAACCCGTTCCAGATGCGCGAGATCCGACAGTTCCGCTGCCCCTCGGCACTGTGAGCGCCACCGCACCGCCCGGCTGGCACGGCAAGCTGCCGTCGCTGGGAGATTTCGCGTCGCGCAGGCTGCCGCAGGCCTTCGTCGAGCCCTGGGACGGCTGGCTGGCCGCCGGTCTGCTGGCGCTGCGCGAGGCCGCCCCACAGGACTGGCTCGCCGCCTACCTCGGGTCTCCGAGCTGGCGCTTCCTGCTCATGCCGGGCGCGTTGCCGGTGGCGGCAGCCGACCCGGCCGCGCAGCAGGGCTGGGCCGGCGTGCTGATGCCGTCGGTGGACCGCGTCGGGCGCTACTTCCCGCTGACCATCGCGCTGCCGCTGGGCGAAGGCCCGGCGAGCACGGTGCAGATGACCGCGCTGTGGCACTGGCTGGGGCGGCTGGACGAGCTGGCGCGCGACGCGCTCTTCGACGACTGGAGCCTGGAGCGCCTGGAGGCCGAGCTGGCGCGCATGGCCCGGCCCGAGCTCGACACCGCGCCGACGGCGCACCAGGGCCCCCTGCTGCAGCCGGGCGAACGGGCGGCATTGCCGGCGGGCCTGGACGCGGCAGAGGCCATCGGGCTTGAGGCGCAGTCCCTCTGGGCGGCTCGGGCCCGCGGGCGCGGCTGGTGGTATGCCTGCCCGGACGAAGGGGCGCCGCGCCTCTACGCCTCGCAGGGCCTGCCGCAGCCGGCGCTGCTGGGGCGGTTCTTCGGGGCCGCTGCCACAATCGCGCCCGTCTCGACACTGCCCGGCCTCGGCTGACCGGGGCCTGCCCATGAGTCCCGACGACGACGACGACCGCACCGTGATCCGCCCTGGCGGGCTGGGCGGGCCCGGCGGCGCGCCGAACGCCGGCCGGCCCGTCGGCAGCGACGACGACCGCACGCAGTTCGCCGCCGGCCCGGGCATCCCGGCCGGCCCCGCGGCCGCGGAGCAGCCGCCCGCCGGCGACACCGGCGGTCTGCCGGTGGGCACGCGGCTGGGCGAGTTCGAGATCACCGCGCTGGTCGGCGAGGGCGGCTTCGGGCTCGTCTACTCGGCGCACGACCACTCGCTGCAGCGCCGCGTGGCGGTCAAGGAGTACATGCCCAGTTCGCTGGCCGCGCGGGGCGGCGGCAGCCGCGTGCAGGTCAAGAGCGAGCGCCATCGCGAGACCTTCGAGGCCGGGCTGAAGAGCTTCATCAACGAGGCGCGCCTGCTGGCCAGCTTCGACCATCCCTCGCTGGTCAAGGTCTACCGCTTCTGGGAAGCCAACGGCACCGCCTACATGGTGATGCCCTTCCTCGACGGCACCACGCTGCGCGACGTGCTGCGCCGGATGCCGGCGCCGCCCGACGAGGCCTGGCTGCGCAGCGTGCTGGGCCCGCTGACCGAGGCGCTGCTGGTGATCCACGCCGAGCAGTGCTACCACCGCGACATCGCGCCCGACAACGTGATGCTGCTGGGCAACCGCTGGCTGCTGCTGGACTTCGGCGCCGCGCGCCGCGTCATCGGCGACATGACGCAGGCCCTGACCGTGATCCTGAAGCCGGGCTACGCGCCGGTCGAGCAGTACGCCGAGATCCCGGGCATGAAGCAGGGCCCGTGGACCGACGTCTACGCGCTGGCCGCGGTGATCTACTTCGCCATCGTGGGCCGCACGCCGCCGCCCTCGGTCGGACGGCTGCTCAACGACACCTACGTGCCGCTGGCGCAGGCGGCGGCCGGCCGCTACAGCGAATCCTTCCTGGCCGCGGTGGACCGCGCCCTGGCGGTGCGGCCCGAGGAACGAACGCAGAGCATCGGCGAGCTGCGCCAGGACCTGAGCCTGGGCGCGGCGAGCATCGACCCCTACGCGACGCCGCCGCTCCCACCGGGCGCGCTGCCGGGCCCCGACGCTGTCCGTGCGCCGGCAGTCCCTTCGGCCCCGTCTGCCGCGCCGCGCCGCGCCCCCGCCCCCGCGGCATCGCCGACGGCTGCGCGCGGCGGCAACCGGACGCTCATCGGTGCCGGCATCGGCGTGGGGGTGCTGGCGGCCGTCGCGGGTGCCGCATACGTGGCGCTGTCACCGGCGCCGCCGCCGCCGGCGGCGGTCGCCCAGGCCCCGGCCGTCGCGCCGGCTGTCACGCCTGCCGTCACGCCGGCCGTCGCCCCGGCGGCCCAGCCCGCACCGCCTCCCGCGGCTGCGCAGACCTTCGACCCCGCCGCGGAGTTCGCGCGCGTCGTGCAGGCGCAGGCCGCCGGCTTCGACGTGCGGCTGCAGACCAGCCGCACCAGCTACCGCATCGACCGCGACGAGCTGGGCTTCACGATCCAGAGTGCGCGCGAGGGCTTCGTCTACGTCTTCACGTACGGCGCCAGCGGCGAGCTGCTGCAGCTGTACCCGA
>JBKDQY010000021.1:0-8038 GCA_046341655.1 Betaproteobacteria bacterium
GTGGCCAGCGCCACCGGGCGCGCGGAGGCCACGCTGTCGGCGCAGTGGCAGATCGACGTCGTCATCAACCCGCTGCAGGTGCCGCTGATCGGCCCGGGGCTGTACGCGCAGCTGATGGACACGTTGGGCTGCCCGGGCGGCACCATCCTGAGCCCCGTCGACTGCAGCGGCCCCGAGCGCGGCTTCTCGTTCCTGCACCTCACGCAGGGGGCGTTCCAGGTGACACCCGGCCAGCCGACGGGCCGCGCGAGCTTCGAGGAAACCGCCACGCTCTCCAGCCGCAGCAACGCGGTCACGCTGCAGGGTGGCGCGAGCTTCTCGTCGGACCGTGCACCGGGTAGCCTGGGCATCACGTGGAGCGGCGGCTGGTCCGACGCCGACGCGGCGACGATGCCGCTGCACGACGGCACCACGGCGCGCCTGGTCCCGGCCGGCGACCCGCGCAACGACCTCGCCGACCCCTTCGGCGCGCTCGGCGGCGTGCGGCTGGAGGCGCTGCGGCCGATGCTGGTGAGCAGCGGCTTCCAGGTCGGCTTTCCGTATTACGAAGGCGGGCAACCGCTGCCTTTTGCGCGCTTCACCTTCGAGCTCGAGCAGGTGGCGCGCGCCGGCTGGGCCTTCGGCTACGGCTTCGGCACGGTGGCCGCCAACTTCGACGACACCGCGATCACGCGGCTGCTGGGCATCGAGGGCCTGGTGCTCACCGGCGCCGACGGCGAGCCGGTGCCGCTGGCCGGGATGCTGCAGGTGCACCTGCTGCCGCTGGCGCCGGTGCCCGAGCCGGCGGCGGGCCTGCTGTTCGCGCGGGGCGGCGCGCTGCTGTGGGCGCGGCGACGGCGGGCCGGTGCGGTGGGGCTCGGCTGCGCGGCGCTGATGGCGGCCTCGGCGCAGGCTGCGCCGCCGCCCGGCTGGGGGCCGGCGGCGGTGGTTCTGTCGGGCAGCGTGGCGGGTGGTCCGCTGGAGGAGCTCACCGGCACGATCGCGCGCGAGGTCGACCGCGTCGAGCTGCCCACGCTGGCCGCCTACACGACCGAGGAGCTGGGCAGCTCCACCACCTGGCACTACGCCACCGCCTGGGCGCGGGCCGACTGGGGTGTGCTGCGCAGCCGGGCCTACGCCGACGGCGGCCAGGTGCGCCACGAGTGGGTCGACGACGGCGCCACGCGGGGTGGCAGTCATGCCGACGCCAGCGCCCGGCTGCAGGACCGCCTGTGGGTGCCGGCCAGCGGCTACGCGACGCTGGAGCTGGTGCTCAGCGGCCATGTCGACGGCGGCGGGGCCGGACCGGCCGCGGGCTGGCCCAACTGGTCGGCCAGCTGGCTGAGCAGCGGCGAGATGTCGTGGCGCCTGGGCACGATGCCCGCGGATGTGTGGGCCTTCGTGCGGCGCACCGGGGGATTCGGTGCGAGCGATGGCGTGCCCTTCACGGTCGCCTCCGAAGACATCGGCGTCAGCGACACGTTCGGCCTGGTCCCGGGGTGGGAACTGCTGAGCCTGGACTACGGCGTGGCCAACCCCGGCTCGCTCGGCGTGCGCCTGCGCTTCAACGTCACCGCGGGCAGCAACCGCTTCGAGTTGGGCCTGTTCTCGAGTGCCTATTGCCACGCCATCACCGGAGGCGTGGGGATGCTCACCTGCCAGGCCGACAGCAACCTGTCCAGCGCGCTGCATGCCGGCCACCTGCAGCTTTTCAACCCCGACGGCACGCCGATGGCCGGCGACGTGTTCAGCGCCTCGGGCTACGACTGGCGGCTGCCGATCAGCGCCGTGCCCGAGCCCGCCAGCGCCCTGATGGCGCTGCTGGGCATGGCGCTGCTGATGGCGGCGCGGCGGCGGGCGGCTGGCACGGGCGCCGCGGCCCTGGCGGCCCTCGCGGTGGCGGCGCTCCCCGCGCGCGCCGCCGACCCGGGCTCGCTCAACCGCATCGACGCGCCGCCCTGCCCGGTGCTCACCACGCCGTCGTCCGTGCCCGCGGCGCTGGACTGCCAGCTCAACGGCAACAACCGCATCCATTCGTGGGGCGAAGCCACGCAGGCCGCTGGCGTGCTCCGCGGCCTGGCCGGCGCCGAGGTGCTGTTCGAGCCCGTCGAGCGCACCGCGACCACCGAGCTGCGCTGGCTCGACACGCTGGTGTGGCTGGGCGGCGCCGTGCCGGCGCAGGTGGTGTTCACGGGGGTGCTCGACGGCGCCTTCGGGATCGAGCTCACGCGCGGCACGATCTCGCCGCCCGGCGTGGAGCAGGGGCGCGTGTCGGCGCGGCTGGAGCTGCGCGCCGGCGGCACGCCGGCGGTGGCGTCGGCCGCGGCCTCGCTGGCGCGCGACACCGCGTCGGGCGCCGGTGGTTCGTGGGCCGAGGCCGTGCAGCAGCCGGTGACGCTGGCCGTGGCCTGGGCACCCACGGCCCCCGGCGCCACGCTGGCCTACGAGCAGCGGCTCGTCACCGCCGCCACGGCCACCAACGCGTGGTTCCGGCAGGGCGGCGGCTCAGTGAACGCCGTGGCCGACTTCCGCGACGGATCGGGCCTGGCCGAGGTGCGCTTTCTGGGCGCCGACGGCACCGACCTCGGCGCGGCCGTGAACTGGGCCTGGGTGCAGGGCACGGCGCCGGTGCCCGAGCCCGGCACCCTGGCGCTGTGGCTGGCGGGCACGCTGGCCCTGGCCGCGCTTACTTCGCGGTCGCCTTCGGCGGGTTGTCGTCGACCTTGACGGTGAAGGTGCCGGCGAGGATCTCCTTCTGCCGCGCCGCCACCTTGTCGAGGATGGGCTTGGGCACCTTGGCCGCGAAGGTGCCCAGCGGCGACAGCTCCGAGCCCTTGTGCTTCATCATGGAGAAGTGGCCGTAGTCCTCGGCCTTGAACTTGCCCGCCTTCACGGCCTTGAGCGCGGCGTCGATGGTGGGCTCCATGTTCCACAGCGCGCTGGCCACCACGGTGTCGGGGTACTGGGCCTGGGTGTCGATGACGTTGCCGATGGCCAGCACCTTGCGCTCCTTGGCGGCGTCGGACACGCCGAAGCGCTCGGCGTACATCACGTCGGCGCCCTTGTCGATCATCGCGAAGGCGGCCTCCTTGGCCTTGGGCGGGTCGAACCAGCTGTTGATGAAGGTCACCATGAACTGGGCCTTCGGGTTGACCTCGCGCGCGCCGGCCATGAAGGCGTTCATCAGGCGATTGACCTCGGGGATGGGGTAGCCGCCCACCAGGCCGATCTTGCCGCTCTTGCTCATGCCGCCGGCGATCAGGCCGGTCAGGTAGGCGGGCTCCTGGATGTAGTTGTCGAAGACGCTGAAGTTCGGCGCCTGCGGCTTGCCGCTGGAGCCCATGAGGAAGCTCACCTTGGGGTAGTCCTTGGCCACCTTGCGGGCCGCGGCCTCCACCGCGAAGCTCTCGCCGACGATGAGCGTGTTGCCCTTCTCGGCGTACTCGCGCATCACGCGCTCGTAGTCGGCGTTGGCCACCTTCTCGCTGAAGACGTACTCGATCTCGCCGCGCGCGACCGCGGCCTTCAGGGCCTTGTCGATGCGGCTGACCCACTGCTGCTCCACCGGCACGGTGTAGATGGCAGCGACCTTGAGCTTGCCGCCCTGGGCGAGGGCGGGTGCACCGGCGGCGAGCAGGGCGGCCGCGCTGGCGGCGGCGAGAACGTGGCGGCGGGACGCGAGCGACATCGGGGGACTCCTGGCAGGTGAAGGGTTTTGGACCCCGGCTTTTAGCAAGAGCCGTTCCGGGTGCGCCATGGGGGCTACCCGCTGGCGGGGGCGCCCGGCCGGGCGGGGGCGGCGCGGCCCGACGGGGGGGACCCTTCGCGCCGGGGTCGCGGCGGATAATCCGGCGCATTCCCCGCCACACCCGGAGCCCGCCATGGCCAGCGTCAACAAAGTCATCCTGATCGGCAACCTGGGCCGCGATCCCGAGGTGCGCTACGCGCCCAGCGGCTCGGCCATCGCCAACGTCACCATCGCCACCAGCCGCAACTGGAAGGACAAGACCACCGGCGAGCGCCAGGAAGAGACCGAGTGGCACCGCGTGGTCTTCTACGACCGCCTGGCCGAGATCGCCAGCGAGTACCTGAAGAAGGGCAAGTCGGTCTACATCGAGGGCCGCCTGAAGACGCGCAAGTGGACCGACAAGGACGGCGTCGAGAAGTACACCACCGAGATCATCGCCAACGAGATGACCATGCTCGGCAGCCGCGAAGGCGGCGGCATGGGCGACGCCGAGATGGGCGCCGCCCCGGCCGCGCGCAGCGCAGCGCCCGCCCGCAGTGCCGCCGCGGCGCCCAAGCCCGCCGCGTCGAAGCCGGCCACCGGCTTCGACGACATGGACGACGACATCCCGTTCTAGGGCCGGGGCGTCAAGGCGGCCCAGGCCAGCAGCGCCAGCGGCGCGGTCTCGGCGCGAAGCACGCGCGGACCCAGCGACAGCGGCCTGAAGCCCGCCGCGCGCGCCGCCGCCAGCTCGGCCGGCGAGAGGCCGCCTTCGGGGCCGGACAGCGACGTGATGGCCACCGGCGGCGCGCCGGCCGCGCCGGGCGACGGCGCGTCGGGGGCGAAGTCCAGCACCCCGCGCGCCTCGTCGGGTGGGGCCGGCGCCAGCGTGGCCAGCCACTCCCGCAGCTCGCGCAGCGGCGCCACGCCCATCAGCCGCGTGCGCCCGCACTGCTCGCTGGCGGCACGCACGATGCCCTGCCAGTGGGCGTGGCGCTTCGCCGCACGCTCGCCACCCAGGCGCAGCACCGAGCGCTCGGCTTGCAGAGGCTGCAGCGCGGCGGCGCCCAGCTCGGTGGCCTTCTCCACCAGCCAGTCCATGCGCTCGTTGGCTGGCACCACCACCGCCAGCGTCACCGGCCGCGCCAGCTCGCGGTCCACCGTCCGCGGCTCACCCAGCTGCACGGTGATGGTGCTGCGGCCCACCGTGCGCACCGTGGCCGGCCACTCGGCGCCGCGGCCATCGAGCAGCAGCAGCGCATCGCCGGGCTGCACGCGGCGCACGCGGGCGTGGCGGTCGGCGGCCTCGGGCAGCGTGGCCTCGGCGCCCGCGGCCAGCGGGGTGTCGACGAACAGGCGCATCAGGGCGCGGCGCGCAGCGCGCGGCGCAGCACCTTGCCGGTGCCGCTGCGCGGCAGCGTGGCGCTGAACACCACGTGCGCGGGCCGCTGGTAGCCCGCCAGGTGGCGCTCGCAGTGGGCGCGCAGCTGCGCCTCGGTGGGCTGGGCCGCGGCCGGGTCGGCGCGCACGACCACGAGCTTGACCACCTCGCCGGCCTCGGCGTGCGGCACGCCCACGGCGGCACACTCGCGCACGCCGGGCAGGTTCTCCACGACGGCCTCCACCTGGTTGGGCACCACCGGCAGGCCGCCGACCCAGACCACGTCCTGCAGCCGGTCGATCAGCACCAGCGCGCCGTCGGGCTCGAAGCGGCCCAGGTCGCCGGTGCGCAGCCAGCCGCCGGGCAGCATGACGCGCGCGGTCTCGTCGGGGCGCTGCCAGTAGCCGGCCATGACCTGCGGACCGCGCACGGCGACCTCGCCGCTGGCGCCCGGGGGCACGGGCTGTCCCTCGGCATCCACCAGCCGGACCTCGGTGTCGGGCAGCGGGTAGCCCACGTGGCCGCTGAACTGGCTGTCGTCGACGCGGTTGCAGGTGACGGCCGGGCTGCACTCGGCCAGCCCGTAGCCCTGGATGATGGGGCTGCCGGTCTTGAGCAGCCACAGCATCGCGGTGGCGGGGTCGACGGCCAGGCCGCCGGCCAGGCTCAGGCGCAGGCCGCTCCAGTCGATGCGCTCGGCAGACGGGTGGCGCGCCAGCGCCTCGAACACCGGGTTCAGAGACGGGAACAGGTGGAAGCGCTCGCGCTGCAGCAGCGCGGCCAGCGCGTCGGTGTCGGTCCAGTCGGGCACCAGCAGCAGCTGCCCGCCACGGTGCAGCGTGAGCAGCAGCGCGAGCGTGAAGCCGAACACGTGGTGCAGCGGCAGCGCGGCGACGGTGGTCCAGGGTTCTTCCAGCGGCCTCGCGGCCAGCGCCGGCTGCAGCCACTGCTCGGCCTGCTGCAGGTTGGCCAGCAGCTGGCGCTGCATCAGCACCACGCCGCGCGCCACGCCGGTGGTGCCGCCGGTGTACTGCAGCACGGCGATGTCGTCGGGGCCGGGCTCGGCCTCGGCCAGCGGCAACGAGCGGCCGCGGTCCAGCGCCACGCCGAAGGCCACGGCGCCGGGCAGCGCGGGGGCGGCGGGGCGCGGGCGTTGGCGGCGCCGCACCAGCGCCGCGCGCACGGGGCCGAGCAGTTCGCCGACGTCGGCCACCACCACCAGCGGCAGCGGCTGCGACTCGAGCACCGGGGCCAGCGCCGCGGCGGCAGCCTCGTCGGCCACCAGCGCGCGGGCCCCGCTGTCGCGCAGCTGGTGCAGCAGGGCTTCGCCGGCCAGGGCGGGGTCGACCGGCACGACCACCAGGCCGGCGCGCCAGGCCGAGAGCACCGCCACCGGCAGCGGCAGGCCGCCGCGCAGCATCACCGCGAGGCGGTCGCCCGCGGCAAGACCGCGCTGCTGCCAGAAGGCGGCCAGCGCCCGCGAGGCCGTGTCGAGCTCGGCGTAGGTCAGCGTGCGCCCGTGGCAGCGCAGCGCGGCACGCGCCGCGTGGCGCTCGAGTGCCACGTTCAGCGCCGCGGTGAGCGTGGCCGCCTCTGCGCCGGCACGGGCAGGTTCCGCCGGCACGGCGAGCTCGCCGGGGGGCCAAGGGCGGGGGGCCAGCATCGCGGGCAGGCTCCGGGTCAGACCGCCGCCAGGACGCCGGCCGAGGCCGCGTGCCGGGGCGCCAGCGCCGGCTCCCGCAACGGCGTGCCGGGGTGGGCGAGGTCGTGCATGCCCAGAATGTAAGGTCCATGCAAGCCAGCGTCTGTGCCGACTTCCCCGTACCCGGGCACCGCCGCCCGGCGCACTGGCGGCTATAGCGCCAACAGGTGCTTCTTCAGGGCCCCTCGCACCGCCGAAAGCGGCACCGCGGCGTCGAAGGACACCCGCACGTCGCCCGCCGGGCGCTGCAGCGACTGGCGCGCGAGTTCCGAGATCACCGAGCCCAGCGAGCGTTTCTCGCGCGCCGCGTGGGTCTAGGCATCGACCTGCACGTCGTCGGGGGCCAGGGAGGTGTGCACGGCTCAGATGCGTTGATGCGATCGCATCGCAACATCTGCGACCGCTGGGCAGCGGTCCGAATCAGCCCCGCAACGCCGCCAGCACCTCGTCCAGCATCTTCTTCGCGTCGCCGAACAGCATGCGGTTGTTCTCCTTGTAGAACAGCGGGTTATCCACCCCCGCGTAGCCGCTGGCCATGCTGCGCTTCATCACGATGCTGGTCCTGGCCTTCCACACCTCGAGCACCGGCATGCCGGCGATGGGGCTGGTGGGGTCGTCCTGCGCGGCCGGGTTCACGATGTCGTTGGCGCCGATGACCATGGTGACATCCGTCTGCGGGAAGTCCTCGTTGATCTCGTCCATCTCCAGCACGATGTCGTAGGGCACCTTGGCCTCGGCCAGCAGCACGTTCATGTGGCCGGGCATGCGGCCGGCCACGGGGTGGATGCCGAAGCGGATGTTCACGCCCCGGTCGCGCAGCAGCCTGGTGATCTCGTACACCGTGTGCTGCGCCTGCGCCACCGCCATGCCGTAGCCCGGCACGATGATCACGCTCTTGGCCTCCTTCAGCAGCTCGGCCGTCTCGACGGCGCTCACGGGCACTACCTCGCCCTGGGGCTGCGCCGCCGCGCCACCCGCGGCCGCCGGGGCCGGTGCACCGCCGCCGAAGCCGCCCGCGATGACGCTGATGAAGTTGCGGTTCATCGCGCGGCACATGATGTAGCTGAGGATGGCGCCCGAGCTGCCGACCAGCGCGCCCGTCACGATGAGCAGGTCGTTGCTCAGCATGAAGCCCGTGGCCGCCGCCGCCCAGCCCGAGTAGCTGTTGAGCATCGAAACGACCACCGGCATGTCGGCGCCGCCGATGGCCATGACCATGTGCACGCCGAAGGCCAGCGCGATGATGGTC
>JBKDQY010000022.1:0-11574 GCA_046341655.1 Betaproteobacteria bacterium
GACTGGCTGGCCGACCGCTACCCGCACCAGCTGTCCGGCGGCCAGCGCCAGCGCATCGCGCTGGCCCGTGCGCTGGCCGTCGAGCCGAAGGTGCTGCTGCTCGACGAGCCCTTCGGCGCCCTCGACGCCAAGGTGCGCAAGGAGCTGCGCCGCTGGCTGCGCCGGCTGCACGACGAGGTGCACGTGACCAGCGTCTTCGTCACGCACGACCAGGACGAGGCCATGGAGGTGGCCGACCGCATCGTCGTGATGAACGAGGGCCGCATCGAGCAGGTGGGCACGCCCGACGAGGTCTACGACCATCCGGCCACGCCCTTCGTGCTGCAGTTCCTGGGCGACGTGAACCTGTTCCACGGCCGCACCGAGCACACGCCCGGCGCGGGCGGCGGCTTCCACGGGCAGCCGGGCGAGACGGTGTACGTGCGCCCCCACGAGCTGGAGATCGTGGCCGAGCCGGCCGAGGGCGCCTGGGCCGCCACGCTGAGCCAGACGCTGACGGTGGGTGCCAACACGCGCGTGGAGTTCCGGCGCGAAGGCCCGGGCGGCGCCGAGGCCGGCTACCTCGACGTCGAGCTGCCGCGCGCCGAGTACCAGGCGCTGCGCGACCGCCTGGCCCTGCAGCGCGGCAGCCGCGTGTACCTGAAGCCGCGCCGCGTGACGCGCTTCGCCGTCGCCGACGGCGCAGCCTGAGCGCGCCGTGCTCGCTCAGGGCGAGGGCAGCACCGCCCGCACCCCGCGGTCGCGCCCCTCGGCCTTGGCGCGGTACAAGGCCACGTCGGCCGCCTTGATCAGCGTCGCGTAGCCCGCGTCGGCCTCGAAGTCGCCCGAGTGGGCGTAGCCGGCCGACGCGGTCACGGGGCTGTCCGGCAGCACCGGCGTGGCGCGCAGCGCCTGCAGCAGGCCCCGCAGCCGCGTGCCGGCGACGGTGGTGTCCAGGTCGGAGAGGAACACCGCGAACTCCTCGCCGCCCAGCCGGGCGACCAGGTCGCCCTCGCGCAGGCTGCGCTTCATCACCTCGGCCATGTGCTGCAGCACGCGGTCGCCGGCGTCGTGGCCGTGGCGGTCGTTGACGCTCTTGAAGTGGTCGACGTCGACGACGCACAGCGCGAACGCGCGCCGGTTGCGGCGGTGGTGCGCGATGTTGCGCGCCACCTCGAGCTCGAAGGCGCGGCGGTTGGGCAGTTGCGTCAGCTCGTCCATCAGCGCCAGCCGCTGCAGCGACTCGCGCAGCGCGATGGTCGACAGCGCCCCCGACACGCTCTGGGCCATCGCCACGAACTGCGCCATGCGCGCCTCGGCGGCGTCGGGCGAGCGCGCCTCGTCCTCGGGCAGCGCGACGCTGAACAGCGCCACGTTCTGCTCCAGCGTGAACAGCGGCACGCAGTAGGTGGGGCTGCGGTCGGCGGCCGACGGGGCGTGCTGGCAGGCCAGGTGATGGCCGCCCGGCCAGGCGCCATAGGCGCGCCCGGTGCGCAACGCCCAGCAGCGGGCCGCGGGCAGCTCGGTGGCCAGCTCGTCGCCGGCGAAGCGCTGCACCTCGCGGCTCAGGGCCATGGGCGCGCCGCCCTCGCGCGCCGTGTACAGCGCGACGTTGCCCCCCGGGAACAGGCGCTGCAGCGCGCGCCACACCAGCTCCAGTCCCTCGTCCAGCGTGGCGCAGCGCTGCAGGTACTCCACGCACTCCGAGAGGATCTCGTTGTCGCGCTGCTGCCGCCGCAGCTGGCTGACGCGCTCCTCCAGGCCGGCGTTGAGGCGCAGCGACTGCTCGAGCGCGGCGCGCTGCCGCAGGTCGGCCAGTGCGAGCAGCAGCCCCTCGGGGCGATCGGGCTCCTGCCGGAACCGGGTGACGGTCAGCTCGACGCCGGCGTCATCGTCCGTCGCACCCTGCAGGCGTACCTTGCGCGGGCCCAGCACGCCTTGGGCCGGCGTCTCCACCAGCGACAGCGCCCAGCGACAGGCCTCGGGCTCGGCCAGCAAGGCACCCAGGGCCGCGGTCAGGCTGCCCGGGCCGTGCGCGGCCCGGTGCGGGTCGCGCAGCGGCTCGAGCAGCTCGCGGGCGCGCCGGTTGGCCAGCGCCACGGTGCCATCGGCCGTGAGTGCGACGAATCCCGTCTCGGAAGCCTCGAGCACGCGCTCCTGCAGCTCGCGCGAGGCCTCCAGCCGGGCCACGAACGAGCGCTGCTGCGCGCGCAGCGACAACACGTTGAGCACCTTGCCCAGGAAGGCCAGCACCGGGTCCAGGCTGCGGGTCAGGTCTTCGTCGTAGCCACCGGGCCGGTTGGCCAGGCCCACCAGCCCCACCATCTGCTCGCCGTCCTTGATGGGCAGGCCCGCGAAGGCGTTCAGGGGCGGATGGCCTGCGGGCCGCCCGCCGGCATGGGGGTCGTGGGCGACGTCGTTGGCCAGGTAGCGCTGCTGCGTGAGCATGGCGTGCCCGAACAGCGTCTTCATGTTGCGGAACACCATGCCCGCGGGCGCGTGCTCGTCGTAGAAGCGGCGCGTGTGTTCGTCCCAGGCGATGTTGGTGATGGACTTGGTGCGCAGGAACGGGCCGCCGGCGTCGGTCTCGGTCATGCCGACGAAACCGTACTCGCTGTCGGTCAGCTGCAGCAGCCGCTCGAGCAGGAAGTCCCACCAGGCCGCATCGGCCCCGTCGGCGATGAAGCGCGTCTGCGCGTCGTTGATCAGTGCCAGGATGCCGTCGCGCAGCCGCAGCGCCCGCTCGGCGGCCACGGTCTGCGTGACGTCGCGCGCGCTGGCGAACACGGCCTCGTCGTCGCGGCCGGTCGGGTGCGCGTCCCACTCCAGCCACCGGTGGCTGCCGTAGGCGCAGCGGTAGCGGTTGCGGAAGCCCGCCACGGGCACGCCGCCGCGCAGCTGCGCCATGGCCGCGGCCGTGGCATCGCGATCGTCCGGGTGCACGAAACCGAGGAGCTGCTCGCCCAGCATGGCGGACACCGAGTGGCCGAGCAGCTCGGTCCAGCGCCGGTTCAGCGCCACGAAGCGCCCGTCCGCGGATGCCACGCAGTTCAGGGTGTGCCCGTCCTCGAAGAAGCCGCGGTGCCGCTGCAGCTCGCGCTCGGCCGCCTGCAGCGCGTGCTCGCGGCGGTGCAGCACCAGTTGCCGCACCGCCAGCGCGGCCAGCTCATGCAGCAGTTGCAGGCCGGCGGCGTCGAGCTCGCGCGGCACGCGGTCGATCACGCACAGCGTGCCCAGGATGGCGCCCTCGGGCACGCGCAGCGGCACGCCGGCGTAGAAGCGGATGCCCAGTTCGCCCGTGACCAGGGGGTTCCCGCGGAAGCGCGGGTCGAGCGCGGTGTCGGGCACGATGAGCGGCTGGCCATCGCGCAGCACCTGTTCGCAAGGCGCCTGCGACCGTGGCAGCTGCTCGAGCTCCAGGCCGTGGCGCGACTTGAACCATTGCCGCTCGGCGTCGAGCAGCGACACCGCGCTGACCGGCACCTGCAGCAGCCGGGTCGCCAGCGCGGTGATGGCGTCGAGAGCGGCATCCGCCGGCGTGTCCATCAGCCCGTAGCGGTCCAGCACGGCCAGACGCTCGGCCTCGGCCGTCGCGGCGGCTTCGCGCGTGTCCGGGGCGCCGGACGCGCCGGGATCGTTCATCTCGCGGGGGATCGACGTTCGCCTGCCGGGGTGCTGCGCGCGCCGCGGTAGGACACGATTGTGCCCGGACGGGGCGCCCGCGTCGGCAAAGCACGGCGCGCCGGGTGACGCCGATATCATGGCCGGTTTGCCCTCGTCCTCCATGCCCAGCGCGCGCCGCCCCGCCCCTGCCCCGCACGAGACGCCCGTGCTGCGCGTCAGGGGCGCGCGCACGCACAACCTCAAGAACATCGACCTCGACATCCCCAAGCACGCGCTGGTGGTGATCACGGGGTTGAGCGGCAGCGGCAAGAGCAGCCTGGCCTTCGACACGCTGTACGCCGAGGGCCAGCGCCGCTACGTCGAGAGCCTGTCGGCCTACGCGCGGCAGTTCCTGCAGCTGATGGACAAGCCCGACGTCGACGTGATCGAGGGCCTGAGCCCGGCGATCAGCATCGAGCAGAAGGCCACCAGCCACAACCCGCGCAGCACGGTCGGCACGATCACCGAGATCCACGACTACCTGCGGCTGCTGTTCGCGCGCGCCGGCACGCCCTACTGCCCGGATCATGATCTGCCGCTGGCCGCGCAGAGCGTGAGCCAGATGGTCGACGCCGTGCTGGCGCTGCCCGATGACACCCGGCTGATGGTGCTGGCCCCGGTGGCGCGCGACCGCAAGGGCGAGTTCAGCGATCTCTTCGCCGACATGCAAAGCCGCGGCTACGTGCGCTTCCGCGTCGGCGGCGCCATCGTCGAGGCCGACGCGCTGCCCGCGCTGAAGAAGGCCGACAAGCACGACATCGATGTCGTCATCGACCGCCTGAAGGTGCGCGCCGACATCAAGCAACGCCTGGCCGAGAGCTTCGAGGCCGCGCTGCGCATCGCCGACGGCCGCGCGATTGCGCTGGAGATGGACAGCGGCCAGGAACACCTCTTCAGCAGCAAGTTCGGCTGCCCGGTGTGCAGTTACTCGCTGCCCGAGCTGGAGCCGCGCCTGTTCAGCTTCAACAGCCCCGTGGGCGCGTGCCCGGCCTGCGACGGCCTGGGCCAGGTGACGGTGTTCGACCCCGAGCGCGTGGTCGGCTTCCCCGGCCTGAGCCTGGCCAGCGGCGCCATCAAGGGCTGGGACCGCCGCAACAGCTACACCCACGGCCTGCTCGAGGCCGTGGCACGGCACGCCGGTTTCGATGTCGAGACGCCCTTCGAGAAGCTCAGCCCTGCCCACCAGCAGCTGGTGCTGCACGGCAGCGGCGACGAGGCCATCGAGTTCACCTACACGGCCGAGGCGGCCGGCGCTGCCGGGGGCCGGGGCAAGTCGCGCAGCGTGAAGCGCCGGCACCCGTTCGAGGGCGTGATCCCCAGCTTCGAGCGCCGCTTCCGCGAGACCGACTCGCCCACCGTGCGCGAGGAGCTCGCGCGCTACCAGGCTGCCCGGCCCTGCCCGCAGTGCCAGGGCAGCCGCCTGCGGCGCGAGGCTCGGCACGTGTTCCTGCAGCACGCGGGTGGCGATGGCGATGGCGGCGCGCCCCGCAAGGGCCTGCCCATCTACGCCATCGAGCACGCCACGCTGGCCGAGGCGCTGGCCTACTTCCGCGGCCTGAAGCTCATCGGCGCCAAGGCCGAGATCGCCGACAAGATCGTGCGCGAGATCTCAAGCCGGCTGCGCTTCCTCAACGACGTGGGCCTGAACTACCTGAGCCTGGAGCGCGGTGCCGACACCCTTTCGGGCGGCGAGGCGCAGCGCATCCGCCTGGCCAGCCAGATCGGCAGCGGCCTCTCGGGCGTGATGTACGTGCTCGACGAGCCCAGCATCGGCCTGCACCAGCGCGACAACGAGCGCCTGATCGGCACGCTGCGCCACCTGCGCGACCTGGGCAACAGCGTCCTCGTGGTGGAGCACGACGAGGACATGATCCGAAGCGCCGACCACGTGATCGACATGGGCCCGGGCGCCGGCGTGCACGGCGGCCGCGTCATGGCCGAGGGCACGCCCGACGAGGTGGCCGCGAACCCCGACTCGCTCACCGGGAAGTACCTGGCGCGCGCGCTGCGCATCGAGTTGCCACGGCGCCGCGCCGGCATGGGCTTCGGCGCGGCGCCGCTGCGGCTGCAGGTGCTGGGCGCGCGCGGCAACAACCTGCGCGGCGCGCCGGGCGGCCGCGGCGTGGACGTCGACATCCCCGTGGGCCTGTTCACCTGCGTGACGGGCGTCAGCGGCTCGGGCAAGAGCACGCTGATCAACGACACGCTGTATGCCGCGGTCGCGCGCAAGCTCTACGGCAGCCACGCCGAGCCGGCGCCGCACGACCGCATCGAGGGCCTGGAGCACTTCGACAAGGTCATCAACGTCGACCAGAGCCCCATCGGTCGCACGCCGCGCAGCAACCCGGCCACCTACACGGGGCTGTTCACGCCGATCCGCGAGCTGTTCGCCGAGGTGCCGATGGCGCGCGAGCGCGGCTACGGCGCCGGCCGCTTCAGCTTCAACGTGCCGGCGGCCAGCGGGGGCGGGCGCTGCGAGGCCTGCGAGGGCGACGGCGTCATCAAGGTGGAGATGCACTTCCTGCCCGACGTGTACGTGCCCTGCGATCTGTGCCAGGGCGCGCGCTACAACCGCGAGACGCTGGAGGTGCTCTACAAGGGCCGCAACATCACGCAGGTGCTGGCCCTCACGGTGGAGGACGCGCACGCCTTCTTCAGCGCCGTGCCCGCGCTGGCGCGCAAGCTGCAGACGCTGCTCGACGTGGGCCTGGGCTACATCCGCCTGGGGCAGGCGGCCACCACGCTCAGCGGCGGCGAGGCGCAGCGCGTGAAGCTGGCGCTGGAGCTGAGCAAGCGCGACACCGGCCGCACGCTGTACATCCTGGACGAGCCCACCACCGGCCTGCACTTCCACGACGTGGCGCTGCTGCTGAAGGTGCTGCACCAGCTGCGCGACGCCGGCAACACCATCGTCGTCATCGAGCACAACCTCGACGTCATCAAGACCGCCGACTGGCTGATCGACATGGGCCCCGAGGGCGGCGCCGGCGGCGGGCGCGTGGTGGCGGCGGGCACGCCGGAGGACGTGGCGGCCCGGGCCGAGGAACTGGGCAGCCACACGGGGCGGTTCCTGAGGGCGATGCTGTAGCCGGCGGTATCCGGGGCTTGCCAGCTGATTCCGCTCCTGATTAGCATTAGCCCGGCCGAGGCGATGGGCTCGAGCAACGACGGGGGGAGACATCATGCGCAGGGATGCCGCGGATGGCGGGGGGGGGTGAGGCCTGGCTGAAGCGCGCCGTAATGGGCTTAGCGCGGCTGCTGATGGGGATGCTGGCGGCGGGGGCGGTGGAGGTCGCTTGGGCGTGGGACATGCCGGACGACAACAGCTGCCATGGGAAGGACCCGGGAACCTGCATCACGATCACCGGTCGTCGCCCGAGTGGCTTTGGAAACATGCAGTCAAGCGGGGGGCTGCAGACACTCAATCAGGTCTACGAGCAGATCCGCCGCCCTCCCAGCGACACCAACCAACCCGGCGACAGCGCCTGCGTGTCGCCCCAGGGCAGCAAGCCCGTCATCTACGCCACGGGCGAGAAGGTCCTGGATGCCGAGGACTTCGTCGACCAGTCCCTGGCCGGCCTGAGCCTGCGCCGCGACTACGCATCGACCCGCGTGGCCCTGTCGGAGTTCGGCATCGGCTGGCGCTCGAACTTCGCCTTCACGAAGCTCGAGACCTCGACCACCTGCCGGCGCATCACCGGCCACTCCTACGCCGGCTGCCTGCCCGACTGGATCCGCGTGACGACGCGGCAGAACACCCGGCACACCTTCCTCCTGTCGAGCGCACCCTTGTACTTCCTCGACGGGCAATCGAGCAGCAGCGCGTTCGGCTACATCGATGCATTCACGGCCGGCGTCTGGAAGGTGCGCCTGCGCGGCGAGGTGCTGCACTACGCCAGCGCCACGAAGGCGCTCACCGCCATCGACGAGGGCGACCGTCGCGCCCTGAGCTTCGAGTACACGCCGGGCTTCGCCGGACCGCTGCTCAGCCGCGTCGTGTCGCGCACGGGCCGCAGCATCAGCTTCGGGTTCACGAACGGCCTGGTGTCCAGCGCGGCTGACCCGGCCGGGCGCGTGTGGCGCTACGACTACACCCCGCAGCTGACGCTGCGCACCGTGACGCCGCCCGGGGGCGTGGGCGTGGTGACGTACCACTACGAATCGCCGGTCGACAACCGACTGGTCACCGGGTATTCCATCGACGGCGTTCGCCAGACCCGCTACGAGTACGACAGCACGCGGCGCGTGGTCCGCAGCGGCACGGCCGACGAAGAAGCCTTCGAGCGGCTGTCGTACGCGGCCGACCGGACCGAGGTCACCGACGAGCGGGGGCAGGTCAGGCGGTATCTGTTCGCGCAGGCGGGCGCGTACCGACGGCTGGTTGGCGTCGATCGGCTGGCCACGAGCACCTGCCCGCTGAGTGCGCGCACCCAGCGCTACGACGGCAACGGCTTCATCGCGTCGGCCACCGACTTCCGCGGCGTCGAGACCCGGTTCGAGACCGAGCGCGACGGCAAGGTGCGGCGCGAGGTGCGGGCCGCCGGCCGGCCCGAGCAGACCACCACCGACCACACCTGGGATTCGCTGAACAACCTGACGAGCACGACGCTCAGCAATGCGGCGGGCAGCCCGTTCCTGCGCGTGGAATACACCTACGGCGGCGGCCCGACGCCGCACTGGAAGGCGAGCGAGCGCACGACCGACCTGCGCAGCAATCAATCCCGGACCACGACCTGGAGCTACACCTTCCACCCCAGCGGGGTGCTGGCCACGACGACGCAAAGCCGGGTCGGGCCAGCGGGCCCCGAACTTCTGGCCCGCAGCAGCTACGACAGCCTGGGCAACCTGGTGGCGGTCACCAACGCCCTTGGGAACACCGTGCGTTTCGAAGGGCATGACGCGCTCGGGCGTCCGGCCCGGCGGGTGTGGCCCAACGGCGCCGTGGACAGCTACACCCATGACGCCACGGGCCGGCTGACGGCGCTCGCCACCGCCGACGGCACCCAGACCTTTGCGTACACCGCGGGCGGCCAGCTGGCGATGGCCACGCACCCGGGCGGGTGGTCGCGGCGCTTCCAGTACACGCTCGGCGGGCGGCTGATGCGCGTGTCCAAGGACGGCGAGGGCGAGTTCACGCAGGCCTGGAATCCGTCCAGCGGCCTGCTGCAGCACACGCAGAGCCGCCTGCAGTTCAGCGGCAGCGGCAGCATCGTCGGCAGTGCGGCCGCGCCGTTTGCCGGCAGCACGCTGTTCGACAGCCTGGGCCGGCCCCTGGAGAGCCGCAGCGCCGATGGCCATGCGCACGTGCGCCGTTTCGACGCCGACGGCAACCCGCTGCAGAGCAACTCGCCGGCCGGCCGCGTGGCCCGGGCGGACTACGACGCTCTGGGCCGAACGGTGCAGACCACGGCCCCGAGCGGCGCCGTGACGCGGACGACGTATCACGAGACAGGCGCCGTCGACAGCGTCACCGACCCGCGCGGGCTGGTGACGCGCTACAAGCGCAATGCCTTCGGCGACGCCGTCTCTCGCAGCAGCCCCGACACCGGGACCACGCAGTACACCTACGACTGGGCCGGCCGCCTGCAGAGCGAGCAGTCGGCCACCGGCCTGGTCGTGAGCTACGGCTGGGACAGCCTGGACCGCATGGTGTGGCGCAGTGCGTCCACGGGCGAGGTCGAACGCTTCTTCTACGACGAGTCGCCCAACGGGGTGGGCCGGCTGACGCGCGTGGCCGATGCCAGCGGCCAGACCAGCTTCGAGTACGTCGCCCAGGGGCGGACGACGCGGCAGGTGGTCAGCTTCGCGGCCGGCCCGACCTGGAAGATGCGCTGGCAGTACGACGCGGCGGGCCGGCTGAGCCGCATGGTGTACCCCGACGGCACGGCACTGGACTTTGCGCACGACGCCGACGGGCGCGTGGCCCGGGTGGGCAGTTCCGTGGCCGGCTGGCCGACGCTGGCCGACCAGTTCCGCTACCAGCCGCTGCAGGCCCGGCCGGCGGCCTGGCGCATCCGCGGCGAGCGCGTGCGCATCGTGGGCAGCGACCGCGACGCCCGCACCGAGGCCCTGGACGCCGCGGGGCTGCAGAGCCAGCGCCTCGGCTACTCCGTCGACGACGAGATCACGGGCATCGCCGACGCACTGGGCGGGGCGGCCGGCAGCAGCAGCTTCGAGTACGGCGCCGACGGCGCGCTGCGCCGCGCCAGCCGCGTGGGCGACGAGCAGGGCTTCGAGGTGGACGGGGTGCTCAACCGCACGCAGCACTCGCGGCGCGGCAGCACGATGATCCACGAGCTCGACACCGGCTCGAACCGACTGCTGCGGGTGTCGGGTGCGATGCTGCGCGGCTACGGCTACGACGCAGCCGGCAACCGCACCAGCGAGAGCGGCTCCGGCATGGCCGACCGGGGCTTCGAGTACGACGGCTTCAACCGCCTGCGCCGGGTGCGGCTGCTGGGCAGCGGGCAGGTGGTGGGCGAGTACGCCTACAACGCCTTCAACCAGCGGGCGACGAAGGCGACCTCATCAGGGCTGACGCGTTTCGCGTTCGGGCCTGACGGGAAGCTGCTGTTCGAGGCAGGCGCGTCGGTCACCGCATACGTGTGGGTGGGCGAGGAGTTGCTGGGCATCGTGCGGGGCGGGCAGTTCTACGCCAGCGTCAACGATCACCTGGGACGGCCGGAGACCCTGAGCAACGCCGCGGGCACGGTGGTGTGGAAGGCGAGGAACTTCGCCTTCGACCGCACGGTGGACGTCGATGCCATCGGCGGGCTGCAGATCGGCTTCCCGGGGCAGTATCTCGATGCCGAGACGGGGCTGCACTACAACTGGCATCGGTACTACGATGCAGGGGTGGGGAGGTACACCCAGTCCGATCCAATAGGGCTTGAAGGTGGCATCAACACGTATGCGTACGCGCTCGGGAACCCGCTGACCTTCATCGATCCCGAAGGGACGATCAATCGTGCTGCGATGGACTCGGCTGGTGGTGGAGGCGCGGGAAGTGGCGGAGGATTTGGTGGAGGCAGTGGCGGCATCGGCCCTGCACCGCGGTTGGTCGGTGGTGGCTACTCGACGATGACGCAAGGCAGTGTTCGCGAGATCACCGGTCGGGGGAGAATGACAGACATGTCAGGCAGTGCGCGCGCGGCTTTTGATCGATTTCGGGGTGGGTCGGCTGCTACGTGCAGCACGACCGCGAGCGGAGGAGCGCGAGAGGTGGCGCGGCTCCCCAACGGAACCGTCGTCCAGTTGAGAGACGGGCGCGTAGATATGTTTCCACCGGGCGGGGGTCGGCCCGAAACGATTCACTTCCCCGGCCCGTGACCTCTATGCCCGCATCCACCTTTAGCCGAACCTCAGAGGAGATTGGTCGGCTGATCGCCGTGGCGAGGGCGCGCTCGCCGCGTCAGTGGGTGCCCGGTCACGACGGGGATCCGAATGCGATCCAACAGGCTCGCAAGGACTTCGATTCAAGCCTAGTCCCGCCTGTTGCCTGTTTCATCGAAATCGAACCGGATATCGCGGAGACGCTGAGGGTTCAGTCCGGTAGTCGCGCGGTCTGGTTAATCACTGCGCACACGACGCAACGCGTCTTCGTTGATGACAGTTCCGGGCTCTTTGGGGTTGCGTGGGGTCCGGATGCTGCGACTGGTAGGTATGTTGACCTGGGCATTCGAACGGACGACCCTATTGACGCGTTCCTTGCTTGACCAACAGAGCGGCATCGGGTTCTGGTCTCACGGTCACCGGGGTCAAGTCTTGAGTCTTGTGCCGCCTGCGGGCCTACATCGCCTTCAACCAGCGGGCGACGAAGTCGACCTCATCAGGGCTGACGCGTTTCGCGTTCGGGCCTGACGGGAAGCTGCTGTTCGAGGCAGGCGCGTCGGTCACCGCATACGTGTGGGTGGGCGAGGAGTTGCTGGGCAT
>JBKDQY010000023.1:0-8125 GCA_046341655.1 Betaproteobacteria bacterium
GCGGCCGTAGGCCGGGTGGTCGAGCAGCCGCGCGACGCGGCCGCGGTCGGCGTGTCGCAGGTCGATGGCCACGTGCGAGCGGCGCTCGCCGGGCGCCACGGCGATGCTCCAGCCCTCCCCCTCGAGCACCACGGCCTCGCCGGACCTGCCCAGCGGCTCCACGCGCCGCGCCGCGAAGTCCACGCGCCAGCCCATGCCGGGCCGCCGCCAAAGGCCGTGCAGCACCAGGCCCAGCAGCAGCACGCCCAGAGCAGCGGTGGCCAGTGTCTCGCGCCATGGGCCTTCGCTGCGGTAGGCGAACAGACCGACCAGCAGACCGCCCAGGCCCAGCAGCGCGCCGGCCGGGTGCGGCTCGGGGCGCGTGATCTCGACCTGCGGCTGCCGGCCCGCCTCGGCGACCAGGCTTGGCAGCAGATCGCGCGGCCTCAGCAGCACACGGAGCCCTTCACGCTCAGGCCGCCGGCCTGAAGCGCTGCGTGCAGGCCACGAACTGGCTCAGCTTGGCCATGGCCTTGCCCGAGGCCACGGCCTCGCGGGCGCGCTTGACGCCCTCGGCCACGCTGGCGGCCACGCCGGCACAGTACAGCGCGGCGCCGGCGTTGAGCAGCACGACGTCGCGCACCGGGCCGTCCTCGTTGGCCAGCGCGCGGTTGATGCAGGCCACGCTCTCCTCCTTGTTGGCCACGCGCAGCACGCGGCTGTCGTAGACCGGCAGGCCGAAGTCGCTGGGGTGCACGATGTACTCGCGCACGCCGCCGTCCTTGAGCTCGCCGACCATCGTCTCGCCCGACAGCGAGATCTCGTCCATGCCGTTCATGCCGTAGACCACCATCACGTGCTCGCTGCCCAGGCGCTGCAGCACGCGCACCTGGATGCCCACGAGGTCGGGGTGGAACACGCCCAGCAGCTGGTTGGGCGCGCCGGCCGGGTTGGTCAGCGGGCCCAGGATGTTGAACAGGGTGCGCACGCCGAGCTCCTTGCGCACCGGCGCGGCGTGCTTCATCGCCGAGTGATGGTTGGGCGCGAACATGTAGGCGATGCCGGTCTCGGCCAGGCACTCCGCCACCTGCCCGGGCGTGAGCATGATGTGCGCGCCCAGCGCCTCGACGACGTCGGCCGAGCCGCTGGTGCTGCTGACGCTGCGCCCGGCGTGCTTGGCCACGCGCGCGCCGGCGGCAGCGGCCACGAACATGCTGGCAGTGCTGATGTTGAAGGTGTGCGAGCCGTCGCCGCCGGTGCCGACGATGTCGACCAGCCCGGTGCGGTCGGCCACCGGCACGGGCGTGGCGAACTCGCGCATCACCTGCGCCGCGGCGGCGATCTCGCCGACGGTCTCCTTCTTCACCCGCAGGCCCATGGCCAGCGCGGCGATCATCACCGGGCTCATCTCGCCGCTCATGATGCGACGCATCAGCGCCAGCATCTCGTCGTGGAAGATCTCGCGGTGCTCGATGACGCGCGTCAGCGCCTCGGTGTTGGTGATGCTCATGGCAGGGTGCTCCTCAGTGCAGGGCGGCGCGGATGGCGGGCACGGCGCGCTCGATATCGGCGCGGCTCACGTCCAGGTGCGTGACGAAGCGGAGGCGGTACAGGCCCGTGCACAGCACGCCTGCGGCCTTCAGGCGCTCGACCAGGCCCGCGGCCTTGGCCGGCACGACGTCGACGAACACGATGTTGGTCTGCGGCGGCGCCAGGCTCACGCCCTCCAGGCCCTGCAGGCCTTCGGCGAGCAGCCGCGCGTTCGCGTGGTCCTCTGCCAGCCGCGCGACGTGGTGCTCCAGCGCGTGAAGCGCGGCGGCCGCCAGCACGCCGGCCTGGCGCATGCCGCCGCCGAGCATCTTGCGCACGCGGTGGGCGCGGGCGACAAGCGCGCGCGAGCCCACCAGCGCCGACCCCGCCGGCGTGCCCAGGCCCTTGCTGAAGCACACCGAGACGCTGTCGAAGGGCGCCGCGAGCTCGGCCGCCGCGCGGCCGCTGGCCACCGCGGCGTTGAAGAGGCGCGCGCCGTCCAGGTGCGTGGCTAGGCCGCGGCCGTGCGCCAGCGCGCAGGCCTGGTCGACGTAGGCCTGCGGCAGCACCTGCCCGCCCCAGGTGTTCTCCAGTGCCAGCAGCCGGGTGCGCGCGAAGTGCGCGTCGTCGGGCTTGATGGCGGCCTCGATGTCGGCCAGCGGGATGCTGCCGTCCGGCTGCTGCGCCAGCGGCTGCGGCTGGATGCTGCCCAGCACCGCGGCGCCGCCGCCTTCCCAGCGGTAGGTGTGCGCCATCTGGCCGACGATGTACTCGTCGCCGCGCTGGCAGTGCGCCATCAGGCCGCAGAGGTTGCCCATGGTGCCGGTGGGCACGAACAGGGCGGCCTCCTTGCCCAGCAGCGCGGCGATGTGCTCCTGCAGCGCGTTCACGCTGGGGTCGTCGCCGAAGACGTCGTCGCCCAGCGGCGCCCGCATCATGGCCTCGCGCATGGCCGGCGTGGGCTGGGTGACGGTGTCGCTGCGCAGGTCGACGGGCTTCATCGCACGTGCTCCAGGAAGTTCCTCAGCATCGCGTGGCCGTGCTCGCTGAGGATGCTCTCGGGGTGGAACTGCACGCCCTCCACGGGCAGCTCGCGGTGGCGCAGGCCCATGATCTCGCCGTCGTCCGTCTCGGCACTGACCACCAGGTGGTCGGGCAGCGTGGCGCGCTCCACCGCCAGCGAGTGGTAGCGGATGACCTCGAAGCGCTCGGGCAGCGCGGTGAACACGCCGCGTCCGTCGGTGCGGATGGTGCTGGCCTTGCCGTGCATCTGCACCTGGGCGCGCACGACCCGGCCGCCCAGCGCCGCGCCGATGGCCTGGTGGCCCAGGCACACGCCCAGCAGCGGCAGCTTGCCCGCGAAGTGGCGAATCGCGTCGACGCAGATGCCAGCCTCGGCCGGGCTGCAGGGGCCGGGCGAGAGCACGAGGTGGTCGGGCCTCAGTTCGGCAATCCCCTCGAGCGTGATCTCGTCGTTGCGGAACACGCGCACGTCCTGGCCCAGTTCGCCGAAGTACTGCACCAGGTTGAAGGTGAAGCTGTCGTAGTTGTCGATCATGAGGAGCATCTCAGAAGCCCTCCTCGACCAACTCGGCGGCGCGGATCAGCGCCCGCGCCTTGTGCTCGGTCTCGCGCCACTCCATCTCGGGCACCGAGTCGGCCACCACGCCCGCCGCGGCCTGCACGTACAGCGTGTTGTCCTTGACGATGCCGGTGCGGATGGCGATCGCCAGGTCCATGTCGCCGGCGAAGCTGACGTAGCCGCAGGCGCCGCCGTAGATGCCGCGCTGCACCGGCTCGAGCTCGTCGATGATCTCCATCGCCCGCACCTTGGGCGCGCCGCTGAGCGTGCCGGCCGGGAAGGTGGCGCGCAGCACGTCGAGCTGGCCGACGCCCGGCCTGAGCCGGCCCTCGACGTTGCTGACGATGTGCATGACGTGCGAGTAGCGCTCCACCTCGAAGGCCTCGGTGACCTTCACGCTGCCGGTGACGGCGATGCGTCCGATGTCGTTGCGCGCCAGGTCGATCAGCATCAGGTGCTCGGCGCGCTCCTTCTGGTCGGCACGCAGCTCGGCCTCCAGCCGCGCGTCGTCTTCCGGGGTGGTGCCGCGCGGGCGCGTGCCGGCCAGCGGGCGGATGGTGACCTTGCGGCCGCCGCCGGCGGAATCGGGCACGCGCTCCTCGCGCACCAGGATCTCGGGGCTGGCGCCGACGATGTGGAAGTCGCCCATGTCGTAGTAGTACATGTAGGGCGACGGGTTCAGCGAGCGCAGCGCGCGGTACAGCGCCAGCGGGCTCTCGGTGAAGCGCTTCTTCAGCCGCTGGCCGATGACGACCTGCATGCAGTCACCGGCGGCGATGTAGGCCTTGGCGCGCTCCACGGCCTGCATCAGCTGTTCCTTGGAGGTCTCGCGCTCCACGGCGTGCGCGGCGCCGCGCTTCACCGCGGGCGCGGTGACGCTGAAGCGCAGCCGGTCGGCGAGTTCGCCCAGGCGACGGCGCGCGCGGTGGTAGGCCTCGGGCTGGCCGGGGTCGGCCCAGACGATCAGGTACAGGCGGCCGGAGAGGTTGTCGATGACCGCCACCTCCTCGGTGAGCAGCAGCTGCAGGTCGGGCGTGCCGATGCCGCCGGGCTTGCCCACCCGGGCCAGCCGCGGCTCGATATGGCGCACGGTGTCGTAGCCGAAGTAGCCCGCCAGGCCACCGCAGAAGCGCGGCAGGCCGGCCGCGATGGCGGGCTTGAGCCTCTCCTGCCAGCGCTCGACGAACTCCAGCGGGTTGCCCTCGTGCCGCTCGACCACGGCGCCGTCGGTGACGACCTCGCTCACGCGCCCGCTGGCGCGCAGCAGCGTGCGCGCCGGCAGGCCGATGAAGCTGTAGCGCCCGAAGCGCTCGCCGCCGACCACGCTCTCGAGCAGGAAGCTGTGGCGGGCGCCGCCGGCCAGCTTGAGGTACAGCGACAGCGGCGTCTCCAGGTCGGCCAAGGCTTCCTGGATGAGCGGAATGCGGTTGAAGCCCTGGCGGGCGTGGCTCTGGAATTCGAGTTCGGTGATCACGTCGGCAACTCTCGTCGGTGCAGGGCCGCTGAGGGCCCCGGGGTGCCCCGCCGGCGGCGGGCGCGGCAGGGCGGCACGGGCTCGGGCTCAGGCCGAGCGGCGCCAGGGCCAGGCTCCCCGGCCGCGGGAGCCGGTTCGCGGGGCCTTCGAGCCGACGTGGGCGAACGCTGGAGACATTGCGCCGGCAGTCTAGCAGCCCCCTCATCCCTGGGGAATCACGGTGCGCAGCGCGGGTCTCGTGACGCACACTCGCGTCCCGGCCCGCGCGGCGGCCTGACTTCCTCCGACACACCATGCAACGTCGCACCACGCTTGCGCTGCTGGCCTTGGCCGGCGGCCCGGGGGCCCTGACCCCCGCCGGCGCGCAGACCACCGAACTCGCCGGCGTGCGCTACCCGGCCTCCGTGCAGCTCGGCGGCAGCACGCTGCAGCTCAACGGCGCCGGCATCCGCTACCGCTTCGTCGTCAGGGTCTACACCGCGGGCCTGTACCTGACCGGCCGGGCCACCACGCCCGAGCAGGCGCTGGCCGCCACCGGCCCCCGCCGCGTGCAGGTGCACATGCTGCGCGACATCGATGCCAACGAGCTCGGCCGCCTGCTCACGCGCGGCATGCAGGACAACGCACCGCGCGGCGAGTTCAGCAAGTTCATACCGGGCATGCTCGCGCTCGCCGAGCTGTTCGCGGCGCGCAAGCGCCTGCGCACGGGCGAGCACTTCTCCATCGACTTCGTGCCCGGCACCGGCACGCGCGTGCTCGTCAACGGCAGGCCCGAGAGCGACGTCATCGCCGAACCCGAGTTCTTCAATGCGCTGCTGCGCATCTGGATCGGCAGCAAGCCCGCCGACGAAGGCCTGAAGGACGCGCTGCTCGGCAAGCCGCAGCCCCCTGCGGCTACCGGCCAGAACTAGCCCTGCGCCGCCCCCGCGCCGGGCCGGTGTGCTGCGCCACCCAGGCGCGGAACTCGCGGTGCCACTGCAGCGAGTTCGCGGGCTTGAGCACCCAGTGGTTCTCGTCGGCGAACCACAGCAGCCGCGCCGGCACGCCGCGCGCCTTCAGCGTGTGGAAGTAGGCCAGCCCGTTGGCGTCGGGCACGCGGTAGTCGCGCGCGCCGTGGATCACCAGCGTCGGCGTGGCCATGTGGGCGGCAAAGGCGTGCGGGCTCTGCGCCAGCACGCGCGGCAGGTCTTGCCAGTACTCGGCACCCAGGTCCAGCGGGCGCACCGGCCAGCTGTCGGCGCTGAAGGTGGCGACGCGGTCGAACACCCCCGCATGGCACACGTAGGCACGGTAGCGGCCCGCGGGCCAGGCCGGGACGTGGCCGTGCATCCAGGCCACCAGGCAGCCGCCGTAGCTGCCCCCGCTGGCCGCGATGCGGTCGCGGTCGGCCCAGCGCTGGGTGCAGACCCAGTCGGTGGCGGCCTCGATGTCCTGCAGCTCAAGCTCGCCCTGGCGGCCGATCAGGCTGTGGCGGAAGGCGTGTCCGAAGCCGCTGGAGCCGTGGTAGTTGACCTGCACGACCACGCGCCCGGGGTCGTTGGCGGTGCCGGGCTCGGGTGCCGCCAGGACGTGCGGATTCCAGCGCCAGCCGAAGCCGTCGCCGGCCGCCGCGAAGGGGCCCCCGTGGATGACGTGCAGCACCGGGTGCTTCCGCCTCGTGTCGAAGCCGGGCGGGAAGGTGAGCCACACCTGCACCGGCTCGCCCTGCGCGCCGGTGACCTGGATCTCGCGAACCTCGCCCAGCGCCACGCCGGCGAGCTCGCGGTCGTTGAAGGACTCCAGGCGCCGCGGCGCATCGCCGACCTGCCGCACCCACACGCGCGGCGGGTGCTGCGCCGAGTCGGCCAGCAGCAGCAGCGTGTCGCCCGCGGCATCGAAGGCCTGCACCCAGCCGCCCGCGTGCTCGACCGCGGGCTCGGCCACGTCCAGGGCCAGGCGCCAGAGGTGGCGGCGGCCGCGGTCTTCGGCGGCGAAGCGCAGCGCCCGCCCGTCGGCCGTCCAGCGCAGCGGGGCGTCGGCGTGGCGGTCCCAGTCGGGGCACAGCGGCTGCAGCGTGCCGTCGGCCGCCACCAGGGCCGGTCGCGCCGGTGCCGTGTGCACGCGGCCGGTGTGCGCGGCCAGGCAGGCCAGCCGCTGGCCGTCGGGCGCGTAGGCCGGGGCGTCGAGCTCCCAGCCCGGCACCACGGCACGGCGGCGCGTGCGGCGCGTGGCCACATCGACCTCGGCCAGCGCCAGCGGGTTGCCCAGGCGCGGTTCCTCGGCGGGGTCGAAGACGAAGCACACGCGGCGGCCGTCGGGCCGCACGTCGTAGGCGCTGGCGCCGTCGTTGGTGCGCGGCAGTTCCCAGTCGCTGCCGGCGGTCAGCGGCGTGATGCGGCCGCGGTCGGCGTCCAGCAGCCACAGCTGCAGCCTGCGTCCGCGGGGCATGTCGTGGTCCCAGTAGCGATGGAAGGCCTCGGAGGTGGCCACGCCGGTGGCCTTGTCGTCCTCGAGCGCCTTCAGCGCGCGGGCCTGCGCCGCAGGCGTGGGTGCGCCTGGAAAGCTCCAGGCCGCGAACACGATGCGGCGGCCGTCGGCGAACCACTTGAAGCTCTCGATGCCGGGCGCGAAGTGGGCCAGGCGCCGTGCCTCGCCGCCACGGGCGGGGATGGCGTAGAGCTGCGGCGTCGGGTCGGGCTTGCCGTCGCTGCCCGGACGGCGGGCGACGAAGGCGATGCGGTCGCCGCGCGGCGACCACGCCGGCTGGCCGTCCGTGTCGCCGCTGGTCGTCAGTTCGCGCGGGGCTTGGCCGTCGGCGTGCAGCCGCCACAGCTGCGAGCGGCCCTGGTTGCGGTCGGCGTCGTGCGTGGTGACGGCCAGCACGGCCTCGCGGCCGCAGGGGCTGATCGAGGGCGCGCCCAGGCGGGCCAGGCGCCACAGGGTGGCGGCGTCGAGGGGGCGGGGCTTCGTCATCGCCCGGAGTGTCGCCCGGGTCGCCGATGCAGCCATGGCCCCTTTGGTGGGGGGCGGCTCCTCCTCAGCCGATGCTCTCGACCTGGCGGCTCTGCTGGTAGGCGGCGCCGAAGCGGTTGGCCAGGAAGTCCGGCAGCGCCACCTGTTCCTGGCGGATGAAGCCCCGCTGCGGCAGCCGGCCCTCGCGGAACAGGTCCACCGCAGCGCAGATGCCGGCTGCGGTGGTGATCTGGATGGCCGACTGCGGCGCCGTCTCGGAACGGTCGGCGAAGATCTTGCGCGCGAACACCTCCTGCACCAGGTTGCCCTCGCGCAGGCCGCTGACGGTGACGAAGACCAGCACCACGTCCTGCATCGTGCTGGGGATGCTCCGGCGCATGATGGCCTTGAGCGTCTCGGTGTCCTGGTCGAGCTGAAGTTCCTCGAGCAGCATCTTCATCAGGTCGCGGTGGCCGGGGTAGCGCACGCTCTTGTAGTCGAGCGTCTGCACGCGGCCGGCGAGTGTTTCGCACAGCGTGCCCAGGCCGCCGCTGGTGTTGAAGGCCTCGTACTCGGTGCCGTCGAGGCTGAAGTGCTCCAGGCCCTCCAGCGGCAGCACCTCGATGTTC
>JBKDQY010000024.1:0-7713 GCA_046341655.1 Betaproteobacteria bacterium
GGGTTGTTCTGGCGCATGGCCACCGTCATCAGGGCGCGGCGCGCCGGCCCAAAGCCCGGGCGCAGCTTCAGCGCGTCTTCCAGGGCCCGTCGGGCGGCGGCGTAGTCCTGCGTCTCCACCAGGGCCTCGGCCAGGCGCACCCGGTAGACCGGGTTGGTGTCGTGCTGCGCGGTCAGCTGCTTGAAGGTGGCGACGGCGCTGGCGGCGTCCTTGGCGGCCAACTGCGTGCGGCCCAGGGCCTCCGTCAGGTCGGGGTCTGACGGCAGCGCCGCGGCGCCCTCCCGTGCGGCGGTCAGGGCTGCCGCGGTGTCGCCGGCGCCCAGCAGCTGGTTCACCAGCATCAGGTGTGGCTGCGCCTCGCCGGCGTTGGCCTTCACGGCGTCGCGCAGGTGCTGCAGCACGACCGCAGGCTCGGCGCCGGTGCGCTGCGCCAGTTCGGCCAGCGACAGGTGAACCAGGTGGCTCTTGGGGTTGGCCTTGGCGTGGTCTTCGAAGCGCTTGCGCGCGGCCTCGGGCTTGCCGGCGTCCAGTTCGATCGCCGCCAGGCTGGCAATGGCCGGGAAGTAGCCCGGCTCCTTGGCCAGTGCCGCCTCGAACGACTGCGTCGCGGCCGGGATCTGGCGCTGCATCAGCTGCACGCGTCCGCGCAGGTGGTAGGCCAGGGCTCGCTCGGGCTGCTTCTTCTGGAGGTTGTCGATGGCCTTGAGCGCGCCGGGAAGGTCGTTCGCGCGCATGCGCGCGCTGACCAGCGCCAGGTCGGCGCGCGTGCCCTTGTCATCGGCCGCCACGGACTCGAGCTTGGCGATGGCCGAGCCCGTGTTGCCGCGCGCCAGCTCGGCCAGCGCGATGCTGGTGCGCACGCGGGCGTCTTCGGGGGCGGCACGGGCCGCGGCGGCGTAGGCCGCGTCGGCGCGGCGGTCGTCGCCCAGGCGCAGATAGGCCTCGCCGGCCAGAGCGAGGCTGGTGCCGTCGGGCGACTTGCCCTCGATCACGGGGGCGAGCGCGTTCACCGCCCTGCCGGGCTGGTTCAGGCGAAGGTAGGTCTGCGCGAGCAGGTGGCGCGACAGCAGCCGCCCCGGGGCGTTCTTGAGCGCGCGCGCCAGGGAGACCTCGGCCTCGGCGAAGCGGCCGAGCCGGAAGTCGGCGGCGCCCGCGAGTTCCAGCACCCGGGCGTTTTCGGGCATGACCTTGAGCAGCCGTGCGGTCAACTCGCGGCTCTTGAGCGCGTCCCCGTCGACGAAGGCGAACTGGGCTTCCAGGAAGGCGGTGTCGGGGTGGTTGGGCGCCACCTTCTTGAGTTCGGCGAACTGCGCGCGCGCGGCGTCACCCTGGCCCTGCTCGTTGAGCAGGGTGATCGCGGAGGTGTGTGCCGCCACCGACCGGGGGTTGCTCTCGAGCACCCGCTTGAACGCGACGAGGGCGGCTTCGCGGTTGCGCTGTCCGAACCACAGCACCTCGCCCTTGAAGATGCCGGCGCCCTGGTGGCCCGCGTCCTGGGCGAGCACGCCGTCCAGCAGGGCCACCGCGCCGGCGAAGTCGCCCTCGGCGGCCTTCAGGCGGGCCTGCAGCACGACGGCCGGCGCATGGCCGGGCACCAGTGTCTGCGCGGCCGCGGCGAGATCGCTGGCGCGCTGCGGGTTGTTGCGCGCCAGGTGGGCGGCGGCCAGCGAGCCGAGAAGATCGGCCTGGGCCTTGGGGTCGGCCAGCTTCGTGTCGCTGAACTGCGCCAGCAGCCGCGTCTCGTCGCCCACCGCCACCAGCGCGCGGGCCAGCGGCGGAATCACCAAGTCGTCGGGCGCCTGCAGCTCCTGCGCCTTCTGCAGCTCGACCAGGGCCGACACCGGATCGCCCGCCTCCAGCAGCGCCAGGCCCAGGTGCAGCCGGAAGTCGGCCGATTCGGGCTTCTTCTGCAGCGCGCTCTTGAACTGGATGACGGCGGCGGCGTAGTCGCGCTGCTTCAGCGCGGCCTTGCCGGCGGCGGCGAGGTCATCGCCGCTCATGCCCCCGCATGCAGCAAGAGCGACCGCGGCGGCGAGTACGGTGCCGGCCAGCAGGCTCTGCCTGCGCGAGCGGGTCGTGTGGCGGGGGATGGGGCGCGCTTTCATGTCGGTCTCCGGGGCCGGCGGGTGCTACTTGATCGCCAGCTTCTTCATCAGGTCGTACAGCGTCGGCCGGCTCACGCCCAGCAAGTCGGACGCCTTCACGATGTTGCCATTGGCGCGGGCCAGGGCCGCCACGATGGCCTGGCGCTCGGCGGCTTCGCGCACGGCGCGGAGGTCGAGCTCGGCAGCCACGCCATCGCCGTCGCGCTGCGGGCTGGGCAGGCCCAGATCGTCGCAGGAGATGCGCTCGCCGTCGGCCATGATGGAGGCCCGCTTGACGGCGTTGAGCAGCTCCCGCACGTTGCCCGGCCAGGCGTGCTGGTCGATGGCCTCGAGGGCGTCTTCGCTGAACTGCAGCGAGCCGCGGCGCTGCTCCTGCGCGAAGCGGCGCAGGAAGGCGTGCGCCAGCAGCACGGCGTCGCCGTGGCGGCTGCGCAGAGGCGGGATGTTCACCACGATCTCGGCGAGGCGGTAGTACAGGTCCTCGCGGAAGCGGCCTTCCGCGATCTGGCCCTTCAGGTCCTGGTGGGTGGCGCAGACCACGCGCACGTCGACCGGGATCTCGCTGCGCCCGCCCAGCCGCTCGATCGTGCGCTGCTGCAGGAAGCGCAGCAGCTTGGCCTGCAGGCTGTGCGGCAGGTCGCCGATCTCGTCGAGGAACAGCGTGCCGTTGTTCGCCGTCTCGATCTTGCCGGGCGTCGTCTTGGCCGCGCCGGTGAAGGCGCCCTTCTCGTAGCCGAAGAGCTCGCTCTCCAGCAGGTTCTCGGGGATGGCGGCGCAGTTGATGGCCACGAAGCGGCCCTGGCGCTTGCTGGCGGCGTGCAGGCCCTGCGACAGCACCTCCTTGCCGGTGCCGCTCTCGCCGAGCAGCAGCACGGTGGCGTCGGAGCCCGCCACGCGCTCGACCAGGCGGCCGATGCGCAGCATCTCGGCGTCGCGCGTGATCAGGCCCGACAGCGCATCGGGATGGTGCAGCGCCTGCAGCCGGCGGTTCTCGGCCTGCAGTTCGGCCAGCCGGCTGGCGCGCTCGACCACCAGGTTGAGCACGTCGGGCTCGAAGGGCTTGGCCAGGAAGTCGTAGGCGCCCATGGACACCGCGCGCAGCGCGTTGGCCTGGTCGTTCTGCCCGGTGAGCACGATCACCTTGGTGGCGGGCTCGATGTCGAGGATCTGCTCGAGCAGCCGGAAACCCTCCGACACCGAGTCGGGGTCGGGCGGCAGCCCGAGATCCATGGTGACGACGGCGGGCTGGTGGCGGCGCAGCTGCAGCAGCGCGCTCTCGCGGTCGGAGGCCGCCACCGACTCGAAGCGGTCCAGCGTCCACTTGATCTGCTTCTGCAGCGCGAGGTCGTCCTCGACGATCAGCAGCGGGGCATCCTGGCGCATCGGGTCGGCCTCTCTCAGCGCGCCACGGGTCGCATCAGGTCGGAGCCCTGCGGCGCCTCGAAGGCGGGCAGCAGCACCGTGAAGACCGAGCCCTCGCCGGGGCGGCTGGCGACGTCGATGCTGCCGCCGAGTTCGCGCACGTACTGCGCGCTCTCGAAGCTGCCGATGCCCATGCCGCTGGACTTGGTGCTGCTGAAGGGCCGGAAGAGCTGGTTGCGCACGAATTCCTCGGTCATGCCGCTGCCGGTGTCGCCGACCTCGACGCGCACGCTGCCGGCCGCGCGGGACGTGCGCAACCAGACGCGGCCGCCGGCGGGCGTGGCGTCGAGCGCGTTCTGCACCAGGTGGCCCAGCACGCGCTCGAGGCGGTCGTCGTGGCCACGGGTGAACAAGTGCTCGCCTTCATCGGTTTCGAGGGTGCGGCCCTGGGCCCTGGCCATCGCGACCAGGCGGCGCACGATGGGCTGAAGCTCGACGCCGCGGCTGCCGCCCGGGGGCTTGGCGCCCTCGCGCAGCTGCAGCATCAGCCGCTTCATCTTCTCAAGCGAACTTTCGACGGTCAACAGCATGTCCTGCTGGAACTCCCGGTTGTCGTGCAGGCGTTCCGCATTCTTCAGCATCAGCGACAGCTGGGCGACGATGTTCTTCAGGTCGTGCACCACGAAGGCGGACATCTTGTTGAAGGCCTCGAACTTGCGCGCGTCCAGCAGTGCCTCGGTGGCCTGCATCTGGGCCAGGTAACCCGCAGCCTGACGCCCGGCCGTCTTCAGCAGGTCCAGCACTTCCCAGTTGAGCTTGATCGCCGTCAGCGGCCTGGCCAGCAGCACGAAGCCCTGCAGCTCGTCGCCCACCATCAGAGGCACCACCAGCCAGCCGTTCCTGGCGCCGAGCAGCCAGGTCGGCAGGGCGAGCTCGCCGTACCGGCGCGGCGACGAGCGGAATTCGTCGAGGTCGATGACCCAGCCCTGCGTGGCCAGGAATCGCACCAGCGACGATTCGGCTGCCTCGATCTCGGTGGTGACGGGCATGTTCCAGGCCGCGGACTGCGCATAGCCGCCGTCGCCCTGGCGCGTCCAGAGGGTTCCGGCGGGGCATTCCAGCATCTTGGCCAGGCCGCGCACGATCATCTCGCCCGTTTCCTGGGGGCTGCGGTTGGCCGAGAGCATGGCGGTGAAGCGCAGCCACTCCTCGCGGTAGTCGTAGCGGTAGCTGTAGAAGTGCTTGCCCACGAACACCCGCAGCCACGAGCGCAAGGCGCCCGAGAACGCCAGCATCCCCAGCAGGGCCAGAGCCGCCACCACCAGCCCCAGCTGCAGCGCGCGGCCCCACTCGCCGCCGAAGAAGCGCACGTAGTAGCCCACCGCTGCCATGAACAGCAGGTAGGCGCCGGCCAGCAGCAGCGAGGCCGAGTAGAAGGCCGCGGCGCGCGAGACGTGCAGCTTGGCGATCCAGTTCGGGCTGCGCCGCGCCGCCACGAAGAGGAAGGGCACCGCCAGGGCGTGCACACCGCCGCGCGCGGCCAGGGCCTCGGGGTCCAGCTTGCCGAACAGCAGGCCCTCGGCGAAGAGGTAGATGTCGAACACGAAGACGCAGGCCAGGCCCAGGCACACGGGCTTGGCGTTCCAGCGCTGGTCTTCGCGCAGGTTGCGGAACAGCTGCTCCACCATCAGCAGCCCGCACACCGGCAGGGCCAGGGCGCCGGCAATGGCGAGCCGGGCGACCTCGCCTTCCAGTGCGCCCACGGCGGCCAGGGTCATCAGCAGCGCTGCGGCCGTGACGCTGCCGATGGCCACGCGCCGCATCACCCGCGTGGCGGGCGAGGGCTGGCCCTGGCCGTCCTGCGGCAGCAGCAGGATCAGGAAGGTGAACCACAGCGCATAGCGGGCCAGGTCGGTGGCCTGCGCGATGAAGACGGCCGCGAGGTCGTTCCACACCAGGCTCAGCAGCGAGGCCGCGCACCACGCGGCCGAGGCGAGCAGCGCCCAGGCGACCGGCCAGCGCGACTGCTGGGTGCCGGCCACGGAGCGCCCGCTGCGGGCGAGGTAGATCGCCAGCGCCAGATGGGCGACGAGGCCGAACCCATAGGCCACGGAGGCGACGCTGAACGGCGGCAGGTTCATGCCGTAGAACCCGGCACCGCGGCAGGCGCTATCGGGCGCCCTTGCCGGTGAGCACCACGCCGACCGTTTCCATCAGGACCAGCAGGTCCAGGAACAGCGTGTGGTTCTTGACGTAGTAGAGGTCGTATTGCAGCTTCTCTTGCGAGTCCTCGACGGTGGCGCCGTAAGGGTAGCGCACCTGCGCCCAGCCGGTGACGCCCGGCTTGACGCTGTGGCGCAGGGCGTAGAAGGGGATCTCCTGCGTCAGCTGGTCCACGAAGTAGGGCCGCTCGGGGCGCGGGCCCACCAGGCTCATCTCGCCGAGCAGCACGTTGAACAGCTGCGGCAGTTCGTCGATGCGCAGCCGGCGGATCACCGCGCCCACGCGGGTGACGCGCGCATCGTTGGCCGCGGCCCAGACGGGCTTGCCGTCCTTCTCGGCGTCGTTGCGCATGCTGCGGAACTTGGCGATGCTGAAGCTGCGGCCGTGCAGACCGGTGCGTTCCTGGCGGTAGAGAACGGGGCCGGGGCTCTCGAGCTTGATCAGCACCGCCGTCACCAGCATCACCGGCAGCGCGAGGACGAGCAGGATGGTGGCGCAGAACAGGTCGAAAACGCGCTTGACGCCGGTGCGCCACAGGCCCTGGTTGAAGCCGTCGCCGAAGATCAGCCAGCTGGCATTGAGGTAGTCGATGCGAATCTGGCCCAGCGTCTTCTCGAAGTGGGTGTTGAGGTCGTGCACCTTCACGCCCGCGACCTTGCAGTCGAGCAGCTGACGCAGCGGCATGCTGCCGGACCGGCGCTCGGTGAGCGCGACGACGATCTCGTCGACACCCAGGCGGCCCGCCAGCGCGGGCAGGGTGTCTTCGAACGTGAGGATGAGGTGGGCCGGCACGGCGGCTTCGCGCTCGTTGGGGCCGGGGACGAAGCCGACGATCTCGGCGTTGGGGTCGTTCTTGCGCAGCGTTTCGCTCACGTCGCGGGCGGCCGTGCCGGCGCCGAAGATGAGGATGCGCGCGCGAGCCGACGCTGCCGAGTTCGCGTGCGAGAGGTACGCCCGCCGCACCACCAGCGCGGCCACGCCGGCCATCACCGAGAACTGGATGGTGCCCAGCTTGCCGTGCTCGGCCGGCAGCAGACCGAAGATCACGTAGGCCACCGGCAGCAGCACCAGCAGCACGAAGGCGGCTCGGGCGGCCGAGCGCGAGGCGCTGCCCCGGGGACCGGACTCGTAAAGCCCCGACGCACTGCCCACCAGCACCAGGCAGGCGGCGAACGAGACCATGTGCGTGCCCGCCACCGGCAAAGCCCGCGCGAGCCCGCCCACGTGGATGGCCACGGCCAGCATGACGAGCACCAGCACCAGCCCGAGGTCGAAAACCAGCGCACGCAGCGCGGCCTGGGGAATGTAGTGGTTGAAGATGCGGATCATGGCGCGGCTGCTGCAGCCCTGGCGCGACATCCATGGACGCGGGTCGCAACGGGGCCGTCCGACGGAGTCTCGGCCTGAGGTGGGGCCCCAGGTACCTCGCAAAATGTAGGCGGCCGGCGACCGCCGCAGCAATCCCCACCCTCGGGGGCGGCCGCCGGATGCGGGAAGAAGTCGCGAACTCGGGAGCGGAGCCGCAACGCGCACCACCGGCCGCGCCGCCAGGCGGGCGAGGCCTCCCGGCTGACCGGACCGAGGAATTTCGTGACGAACGGCTACCTCCCCCGCGCTCGTGGGAATCCTGCCGCTCAGAGCGCCGACGGCCTGTGCCATCATGCTGCGGGGCTGGTGCCGGCAACCCATGCCTGGGGCGCTGACGGCCCATTTCGAACCACCCGGGGCAGGTCGACTGCCAGTCCTGCAGGTGGGTCTTGAAGCTGACAAGGAGTCGCATGTGAACGGTTTGTCGTGGTGTTTCCGCAGCCTGCGAGCTGGTTTCCTGGCGACATTGGCCTTGATCCTCTTGGGCTGCGCCTCGACCGACTCCCCCCCCGCGCCCTCCCGCGCCGCCATCGCCGACTACAACTACGTCATCGGCGCCGGCGACACCGTCAACATCGTGGTCTGGCGCAATCCGGAGCTGTCGGGCCTGTACCCCGTGCGCCCCGACGGCAAGCTGGCGGCGCCGCTGGTCGAC
>JBKDQY010000025.1:0-7321 GCA_046341655.1 Betaproteobacteria bacterium
ACCGCGACTTGGTGGGGCCCTGGGAGACCTTCGAGCTTGAGTACCTGCCGGGCAACCGGGTTGCGTTGCGAGCAGTGGCCAATCGGCAGCTGGTCTGTGCCGAGGACGGTGGCGCCGGGCCGCTGACGGCCAGCAGAACCAAGGTCGGACCCTGGGAGAGCTTCGAGATCGTTCCGCTGTAGCCGGCATGGCTCGGGCGCGGCCGTCGTGCACGCGGCCGTGTCTCGGTGCCAGGGGCGGGCGCGAGCCGGTGGCGCGTCGACGCCGGTCACGACGCCCGCGGGTGGTGACCGACGGGCCGGCCACCGCGCGGCGGCTGCCCGACAATCCAGCGGTAGCTTCCCCGACCGCCCGTGCCGCCCCCGACCCCGAACCCCTGGCGCCTGTCCGTCGCTCCGATGATGGACTGGACCGACCGCCACTGCCGCGTGCTGCACCGCCTGATCACGCGCCGCACGCGCCTGTACACCGAGATGATGACCACCGGCGCGCTGCTGCACGGCGACGTGCCGCGCCACCTGGACTACAGCGAGGCCGAGCACCCCGTGGCGCTGCAGCTCGGCGGCAGCGAACCCGAGGGCCTGGCCGCCTGCGCGAAGCTGGCCGAGCGCTGGGGCTACGACTAGATCAACCTCAACTGCGGCTGCCCGAGCGAGCGCGTGCAGCGCGGCGCCTTCGGGGCCTGCCTGATGGCTGAGCCGCGGCTCGTGGCCGACGGCGTGGCCGCCATGCGCGAGGCCACGGCGCTGCCGGTGACGGTGAAGCACCGCATCGGCATCGACCGCGTCGAGAGCTACGACTTCGTGCGCGACTTCGTCGGCACCGTGCACCTGCGCGGCGGCTGCAGCGTGTTCGTCGTGCACGCGCGCAACGCCTGGCTGCAGGGCCTGAGCCCCAAGGAAAACCGCGAGATCCCGCCGCTGCGCCACGAGCTGGTGCACCGGCTCAAGCGCGACTTCCCGGCGCTGACCATCGTCGTCAACGGTGGCCTGGCCGGCGACGACGCGCTGGTCGCGCAGCTGCACCACGTCGACGGCGCGATGGTGGGCCGCCACGCCTACCACGAGCCCTGGTCGATGGCCGGCTGGGACCTGCGCTTCCTCGGTGCCGACACCCCCGCCGCCACGTCCCGAGAGGCGGTGGAGGAGGCCTTTGTCGCCTACATGGAGGGCCTGGCCGACCAGGGCACGCCCTGGGCGCACGCCGGCCGCCACATGCTGGGGCTGCACAACGGCCAGCCGGGCGCACGTCGCTGGCGCCAGGTGTGGTCGGACCACCGGCTCAAGGGCGAGCGGCCGACGGCCGTGATGCGGCTGGCGCGCGCCGCCATGGCGCAGGGCAGTGGGCTGGCGCGGCTGCCGGCTTGACGGCGCTCGCTAACATCGGGCGCATGAGCGACTCCTCCTCTCCAGGCCCCGTGCTGGGCATCATCGGCGGCAGCGGCCTGTACGACCTGCCGGGTCTCGTGGACACGCGCTGGGTCGAGGTCGACACGCCCTGGGGCGCGCCGTCCGACGCCATCTTCCGCGGCCGCCTGGTCACCGCGGCCGGCTCGGCGGAGCTGGCCTTCCTGCCGCGCCACGGCCGCGGGCACCGCATCCCGCCGTCGGAGGTGAACTACCGCGCCAACATCGCCGCGCTCAAGAGCCTGGGCGTGACCGACATCCTGTCCTTGTCGGCCGTGGGCGGGTTGCGCGCCGACCTGCCGCCGGGCACCTTCGTCGTCGTCGACCAGTTCATCGACCGCACGACGCAGCGCGCGGGCAGCTTCTTCGGCCGCGGCCTGGTGGCCCACGTGTCGATGGCCGACCCGGTGTGCCCGCGCCTGGGCGACCACGTCGAGCGCGCGCTGCTCGCGCAGGGCGTGCCCTTCGCGCGCGGCGGCACCTACCTGTGCATCGAAGGGCCGCAGTTCAGCACCAAGGCCGAGAGCGCGCTGTACCGCTCGTGGAACTGCAGCGTCATCGGCATGACCAACCTGCCCGAGGCGCGCCTGGCGCGCGAGGCCGAGATCTGCTACGCCAGCGTGGGCATGGTCACCGACTTCGACTGCTGGCACCCGGCCCACGATGCCGTCACCGTGGACGCCGTGATCCAGGTGCTGCTGGCCAACGCCGGCACGGCGCGCGCGCTGGTGTCGGCCCTGGCGCACGCCGTGGTGCACGACCCCGAGGCCGCGGCCTGCGCCTGCCGCACGGCGCTGCAGCACGCGCTGATCACGCCCCCCGAGGCGCGCGACCCGGCGATGGTGGCCCGGCTTGAGGGCATCGCCGGCCGCGTGCTGAAGGCCGCGCCGTGAGCGCTGCCGCGCCGTCGCCGCTGCGTCCGCTGCGCGAGGCACCCGACGGCGGCGCCGTCGTCGTCATCGACCAGCGGGCGCTGCCGCACCGCCTGGCCTTCGAGACCCTGGCCACGCCCGAGGCCGTGCACCACGCCATCCGCGACATGGTGGTGCGCGGCGCGCCGCTGATCGGCGCCACCGCGGCCTACGGCCTGGCACTGGCGCTGCGGCAGGACGCCGGTGACGCCGCGCTCGACACCCGCGCCGCCTGGCTGAAGGCCGCGCGCCCCACGGCCGTGAACCTGGCCTGGGCGCTGGACCGCCTGGTGCGCCATGTGCGGCCATTGCCGGCGGGCGAGCGCGCTCAGGCCGCCTGGGCGCTGGCCGGCGCCATCGCCGAGGAGGACGTGGACGTCAACCGCCGCATCGGCGAGCACGGCCTGCCGCTGCTGCGCGACATCGCCGCACGCAAGGGCGTGGGCCCGGGCCGGCCGCTGAAGGTGCTGACGCACTGCAACGCCGGCTGGCTGGCCACGGTGGGCTGGGGCACCGCCACCTCGCCCGTGTACCAGGCGCACGCTGCCGGCCTGCCGCTGCACGTGTGGGTGGACGAGACGCGCCCGCGCAACCAGGGTGCGGGCCTGACGGCCTGGGAGCTGGGCCAGACCGGCGTGCCGCACACGCTGGTGGCCGACAACGCCGGCGGCCACCTGATGCAGCACGGCGAGGTCGACCTCGTCATCGTCGGCTGCGACCGCGTCACCGCCCGCGGCGACGTCTGCAACAAGATCGGCACCTACCTCAAGGCCCTGGCGGCCCACGACAACGGCGTGCCCTTCTTCGTGGCCATGCCCACCTCGACGCTTGACCCCGCCGTGGCCGACGGCCTGGCCGAGATCCCGATCGAGGAGCGCGGCGCGCGCGAGGTCACGCACCTGTGGGGCCGCACGGCCGCGGGCGAGGTGCTGGAGGTGGCCATCGCCCCCGAGGGCACGCCGGCCGCCAACCCGGCCTTCGACGTGACGCCGGCGCGGCTGGTGTCGGCGCTGATCACCGAGCGCGGCGTGGTCCAGGCCGACGAGGTGGCCCTGCGGGTGCTGATGTCCACCTCATGAGGGACGACGACACCCTGCGCCACGAGCTGGTGGCCGCCGTGCGCCGGCTCGATGCGCGCGGGCTCAACCGCGGCAGCACCGGCAACGCCAGCGTGCGCGACGCGGCCGGGCAGGGCGTGTGGATCACGCCCACCGGCATGGGCGCCGAGGTGGAGCCCGAGGACCTCGTGTGGCTCTCGCTCGACGGCGCCGAGGTGCGCGGACGCTGGCAGCCGAGCAGCGAGTGGCACTTCCACCTGGCAGCGCACCGCGCCCGCGCCGGCCGCGTAGCCGTGCTGCACACGCACAGCCCGCACGCCACGGCCCTGGCCTGCCTGCGGCGGCCGCTGCCGCCGTTCCACTACATGGTGGCCATCGCAGGCGGCGACCACGTGCCGCTGGTGCCCTACCACCTGTTCGGCACCCAGGCCCTGTCGCAAGGCGTGGGCGTGGCGATGGCCGACTTCGACGCCTGCCTGCTGGCCAACCACGGCCTCATCGCCGCCGGCGACAGCCTGACCCGGGCCGAGAAGGTGCTGGCCGAAGTCGAGGCCCTGTGCGGCATCTACCTGCAGGCGCTGGCCGCCGGCGAGCCGGCGCTGCTGGGCGCGGCCGACATGGCCGAGGTGCATGAGCGCTTCCGCGGCTACGGCCGTGCGCAGCGTTCGTGAGCCGTCCCAGGTAACCACGCCAGCCGATCTCGGGTCAGCCCGTCTGCGCGATTCAAGCACGCCGAAGAGCATCTTCTTTCGGGCTCAAGTTGCCCCGGCTGTGGACGATATGGCTCTGTCTTGGACAGGATTCCGGGCATGAGTGCCCGAGCGCGCGGTGGTCTGATTCACCCAATCCCCCATGAACGCTCGATCAACACCAATACGCCCAGTGGCGTGCAGGTAACCAGAACATGACACTGATCAAATCGTTTGGCCTGACCGGCCGCTTGTACCTCGCCGTCGCGTCGGTCATCGTGTGCCTCGTGGGCTCGTCGGTCTACACGGCCCGGCAGCTTGGCCAGATCGACGTCGGCACCGAGCGCGCTGAGCGCGTGCTGGTGCCGCAACTGGATCGCATGGCCAAAATCGAACTGGGCATCACCCGCAGCTCGCTCCAGGTGCGCCACCTCATGCTGGCGCGGACGCCCGACGAGCGAGCCACGGCCTTGGCCAGCATCGGCAAACTCAAGGCCAGCGTCGATGCACTGATGGTCGACTTCGAGACGAACGTGTCCACCGAAGGGGGCCGCCAGCGCATCGTTGGTTTGAAGGCCGCTCTCGGGAACTTCTGGACAGTGGCCGGCGAGAACATTGCAATGATCAAGGCGGGCGATGCCGCCGGGGCGTTCGCTTTCCTGGTGGATAAGACCGTCCCTGCGCGAGAAGCGTTGCTCACCCAGATCTCCGAGACGGTCAAGTACCAGGAAGACACCTTGCGTGCCCAGATCGCCGCGGTGCGTGGGCCGGCCACGAGCACGCGCAACGGCGTCATCGCGATGGGCACCGTCATCGCGCTGGGCTTGATGCTGCTGGCCTGGACCATTGGCACCCAGCTGCGGGGACGTGTGCGCGAGGTGCGGGGAACCGCCGAACGCGTCCGTGACGGCGACTTCTCCCGGGCGGTGGCCGACACCAAGCGAGATGAGTTCTCGCCCCTCATCGCAGCCATGGGCGAGATGCAGACCTCGCTGGCCCGCGTGGTGGCCGAGGTGCGTGCCAATGCCGAGAACGTCGCCACGGCCAGCGCGCAGATTGCCCAGGGCAACCAGGACCTTAGCCAACGCACTGAGCAGCAGGCCAGTTCGCTGCAGCAAACCGCCTCCACCATGGAACAGCTGGGTACGACGGTGCGCCAGAATGCTGACAACGCCCAGCAGGCCAACCAGTTGGCGCGTGCCGCCTCGAGCGTGGCTGTCAAGGGCGGCGAAGTCGTGGGTCAGGTGGTCGAGACGATGAAGGGCATCAGCGACAGTTCGCGTCGCATCTCCGACATCATCGGCACCATTGATGGCATCGCCTTCCAGACCAACATCCTGGCGCTGAATGCAGCGGTGGAGGCGGCGCGTGCCGGCGAGCAAGGTCGCGGCTTTGCCGTCGTGGCCAGCGAAGTCCGCAGCCTGGCTCAGCGCAGCGCCGAAGCGGCCAAGGAGATCAAGAGTCTGATCGTCGCCAGCGTGGAGCGTGTCGAGGAAGGTACGGCCCTGGTCGGCGAGGCGGGACAGACCATGGACGAGGTGGTGAGTTCGATCCGTCGCGTGACCGACATCGTCGGTGAGATCAGCTCGGCCTCGGTCGAGCAGAGCAGTGGTGTCGGCCAGGTTGGCCAGGCGGTCACCCAGATGGATCAAGCCACGCAGCAGAACGCCGCGCTGGTGGAACAGAGCGCCGCGGCCGCCGAAAGCCTGAAGACCCAGGCCGACACCCTGGTGCGGGCGGTGAGCGTGTTCAAGCTCGCGCAGGGCCTGCAGGCAACAGCGACGCAGACGGCCGCCGAACCCCAGGACCGGAAGACCACCGAGCGGCGCAGCCCGGCGCGGGCCACCAACGTGACGCGACCAGCCTTCGGCAACAAGGCGGCTGAGGCGGCACGGGCGCCCGATTCAGCGCCGAAGAAGACCGGCACCAACGACGAGTGGGCGAGCTTCTGATCGCCGCACCCCGGTCCTGACCTGGAGCCCGGAACACCGGACTTGCTGATGACTCGCCTCCGCGGTCTCGCGCGGAGGGGCCCACAACCGGTTCAGCCCACCGTGGCAGCACCGAGCGGCTCGGGCACGAAGCGCAGCTCGGCCAGCCGCTCCAACTCGGGCAGGGCGTCCAGCCCCAGCGCCGCACCGGGCGTGAGCAGGCCGCCGGGTCCGTCGGCCTGAGCCAGGAGCGTGCGCGCGCAGGCCACGATGACGCGGCTGGTGGCGCCGTATCCGGGGTCGCGCCGGCCGGTCACCCGCAGCGCGTGGCGCCGGCCGTCGGCGTCGATGCCGCTGGCCAGGATCTCGTAGCGGCCGGCCTCTCGCGCGGCCGGGCCCGGGCCTTCGCCCGGCTTGGGCAGCGCACAGCGCCGCAGCAGCGCGCGGCCCGGCGCCAGGCCCAGCACCCAGTTCTGCAGCCGGTCCTGCCGCACCAGGCCGCGGGCGCGCAGCTCGCCCTCGGTGCCGCCGCCGCAGGCCATGCGCTCGCCGTACACGAAGCCCTCGCCCCAGGGGTAGCCCAGCAGCGCGTGGGTGCGGTGGACGTTCTTGGTGTTGATGGGCGCCATCACGAAGGGCGCGCTCCACTGGCCGAGGAAGTCGTCAAAGGTGGCCGCCGCCGGCGCCGGCTGCGGCGGGCCACGGAAGCCGGGCGCCAGCGAGAACGGATCGGCCATGTCGCGCGCCGCCTGCGGGTCGCGAGACACCGCCTCCAGCGTGGCCAGCAGGCTGGCCGCGGTGCCGCCCGAGTAGCCGCCCTTCATGACCAGCACGCGCGACTGCACCTCGGCCAGCGGCCGCCCCGTGCGCGACTGCGCCAGCCGCTGCAGCGCCAGCACGCCCAGGTCGAAGGGCACGGAGTCGAAACCGCACGAGAACACGATGCGCGCGCCGCGGGCACGGGCCGCGGCGTCGTGGCGGCGGATCATCGCCGCCATCCAGGCCGGCTCGCCGCAGAGGTCCAGGTAGTGCGTGCCCTCGGTGATGCAGGCCTGCAGCAGCGCCTCGCCGCCGAGCTGGTAGGGGCCGACGGTGGTGATCACGGCGCGCGCGCGCGCGGCCAGGCGCCGCAGCGCGGGCGCATCGCCGGCATCGGCCTCGATCAACGGGTGGCTCTCGGGCAGGCCGAGCTCCGTCGCCAGAGCCCCCAGCCGCGCCCGGCTGCGGCCGGCCAGCGCCCAGCGCAGGCCCTCGCCGCCGCCGTGCCGTGCCATCACCTCGGCCACCAGCCGCCCCGTGAACCCCGTGGCCCCGAAGACCACGAGA
>JBKDQY010000026.1:0-28239 GCA_046341655.1 Betaproteobacteria bacterium
CGGCTCAATTGCTCGAGGGCCGGCCCAGCAGCTGGATGTCCAGCCGCGGCTCCTTGATCTTCTGGTCGATCCGGCTCTCGACGAAGGTGCGCCGCGGATCGACGCCGCGCTGCTGCAGGAACTGCCGCACCGCGCCCAGGCGCTTCTCGGTGAGGTCGCGGTCGCCGTGGCCGCCGCCGTCGATCACCCACGGCCCGGTGGGCACGATCAGGGCCACCTGCACGTCCATGCCGATGCTCTCGATGACCAGGTCGGTGAGCCGCGCCTTGGCGGATTCGCTGAGCTGGTCGCCCACGAACAGGCCCCGCGCGGGCAGGCTGGCGGTCTTGACGCGTTCCTTGTCGTCGGCCTTCGGCATGGGCGTGGCCGGCACTGGGCTCGCGCCGGCAGCGGGCCGCGGGGTGCCGGGCGTTGACTGTGCCAGCGCCGCGGCGCTGAAGACGGACAGGCTGGTGCCCACGAGGGCGGCCATCAGGGCTGCGCGGCGGGCGGGCCGGCCGGACAGCGACAGGTGCAGGGCGGGGCGGGCAGCGGGCATGGCGGATCCTCGAAGGTATCGCGCGCGGCAGCGCGCGATGCGCATCATGCACCGATGCGGCCCGCGCGACCGGGTTTCTGGCCGGCGGCTTCCCTGGCGGGGGCTGGTGTCGAACCGGGAGCGGGCCCACCGATCCAGGGGGGGGCGGGTCCGCAACGGGGTCGCCTCCCCCGCATGGGGGTTGAAGGGCGGTGGACCCTGGCAAGAGACTTCCGCGCATCGCCATGCCCCACGCTGCGGCCGCTGGCCGCGCAACCTTCCGGAGCCGCCCATGAAGAGCCTTGCCGCACTCGCCCTGTTGCTTGCGTCTGCCGTTGCGCAGGCGCAGGCGATCACCGTCTCGGGCACCTACTCAAGTGGCAGCGGAGATTTTTCTGGCGGCACGGCAGGGACCTACCAGTCGAACGTGAGCCACTCGCACCAGGTGATGGGGGACTCCTACACCTTCAACCTGCGCGGCGACGTCACGGCGCAGATGACGGGGACCGCGGACCGGTTCGACTTCCAGGCGTCTGCCTACTACACGCTGACCACCGGTGCCGCACCGGTGCAGTTGTCCGACATCACGGTCTACTACAACGGCAAGGAGGTCCTCAGCGGGGGCTCTGGAGCGATCTTCTCGGCCCAGAACTTCTACAGGGCGACTCTTTACAAGGAGGGGTTCGGCCCAGATTTCTACTTTGGTGCCTTCCTTCCGGAGCGCGTGGCGCAGGGCGTGTTCATCGAGGATCGGCAGATCACACTGCCCGACACCATCCTGGCCGCCAACACCGCCTACACCCTGTACATGGACGTGGTCCCGACCCACCGCATCAGCAGCTATCCGGCCGTTTCGCCGATGCTCGGCTACGCCCTGGAGTTCGGCGGCACCGTGGCGCCCTGGCTGGACGGGGTGACGGTGACTTTCACGGCGCAGCCCGTGCCCGAGCCCGCCAGCCTGCTGATGCTGGGCGCCGGCGTGGCGGCGCTGCTGGCGCGGCGGCGGCGCGCGGGCTGACCGGGCGTGCGCCGCCCGAGGGGCGGCCGTCGGGCCGTGGGGCCGGTGGCGGGAGCGATCACAATCGCGGCCCCAGCCACCCCGACGCGGACCCGCCCTTGGACCTGAAAGTCCCCATCACCATCGCCTTCGAGACCACCGAAGACGTCATCGACGCCCGCGCGCTGCTCAACCTGGCCAGCGGCGACATCGAGGGCCTGGCCTTCGACGACTATGACGCCGCGGCCGAGGGCCAGCCCTGGCGCCGCAAGGACTACGAGTTCGCCGCCGGCACGCTGTCCAGCCACGGCCGCGACGTCGAGTTCAAGGTCGACGTCAACGGTGCCGGGCAGCTGTCGATCAGCGCCAGCGAGCTGCTGGAGCTGAAGACCCGCGCCGCGGCGCTGTTCGCGGGCAAGCCGCCGGGGCGTTGAGCGCGCCGCGGCCCCGCGCGGGGCCGCGCCCGGCGGCAGCCGTCAGTGCTTGTGCCCGTGGTGGCCGTGGCCGCCCGCGGCCCCGCCCCCGCCCGACATGGCGCGCACCACCGCCTGCACCTGCACCGTCTCGCGCTGGCCGCCGGCGGTTTCGATCACCAGCGACACCGGCACGGTCTCGCCCGTCTTCAGGGGCTGCTTCAGGTCCATGAGCATCAGGTGGTGGCCCCCGGGCTTGAGCGACACCGCCTGGCCGGCGGGCAGGTCCAGGCCCGCGATGGCGCGCATGCGCATCGTCGAGCCCTCCATCTTCATCTCGTGGATCTCGACGACGCCGGCCGCCGGCGACGAGCCGGCCACCAGCCGGCCGCCCTTGGCCGAGGTGATCTGCGCGAACAGGCCGGTGGCGGTCTGCTGCGCCACGGTGCCGCGGACCCAGGCGTCCGTGACGGTGACTTGCGCCTGCGCGGCGCCGGCCAGCAGCAGCAGGGCGGCCGTCAGCGTGCGGGGGAAGGTGGGGGTGCTGAACATCGGATGGTCTTTCGATTCGAGAGCAGGCCGGCCCTGCGGACGAGGGCCGGTGCCGGGTGAGGGGGCGTGCGACGAGGGTTCGGCTTCAGCCGAGCGCCGGCCGCGGCGGGCCCCGTGGCGGTGGCAGCGGCCGCGGAGCGGGCGCGGCGTTGCCCTGCGGGGCCGCCGCGACGAGGCGCCCCGGGTGCACCGCCCAAGGCTCGGGCCGGACCACCCTTGCCGGGGGCGGCGCGGCCTCGAGCCTCAGGCACCAGGGGCAGTGGTCCCAGGCGCCATGCAGCGAAGCGCGGCCATCTCCGTCGGCCTCCACCGGCACGATGCGGGTGCCCTGCGCCGTGCAGACCTCGGCCCAGGTGCCGCCGCCCGGGGCCAGCCCGGCCAGCGCCGGCTGCAGCAGCGCCGCCAGCAGCACCAGCAGCATCGACCAGGCCGTGGCGCGCCGCCTTGGAGCCGCCTGCCGCTTCATGGCCCTCAGTTCGGCGTGTAGGCCAGGCGCACGTAGATCGGCGCGAAGGCCTCGGCCTGCGTGACCTCGAGCAGGTGCTCGCGGCTGAGCTCGAGCAGGGCGATGAAGGTGACGACGAGCACCGGCACGCCGCGCGAGGGCTCGAACAGCTCGTGGAACTCCACGAAGCGCCGGCCCTGCAGCCGCCGCAGCACCAGGCTCATGTGCTCGCGCACCGAGAGCTGCTCGCGCGTGATGGTGTGGTGGGCCGTGAGCCGGGCGCGCGCCAGGATCTCTCGCCAGGCCTGTCGCAGGTCGTCGGGGCTCACGTCGGGCCAGCGCGGCTGCAGGCTCTGCTCGATGTGCACCTGGGCACGCAGGAAGTCGCGGCCGGCCAGCGGCAGCTGCTCCAGCCGCGCCGCGGCGAGCTTGATCTGCTCGTACTCCACCAGGCGCCGCACCAGCTCGGCGCGCGGGTCCTCGGCCTCGGCGCCGTCGGCCGTCTTGCGCGGCGGCAGCAGCATGCGGCTCGTGATCTCGATGAGCATCGCCGCCATCAGCAGGTACTCGCTGGCGAGCTCGAGGTTGCGGGCGCGGATCTGCTCGACGTACTCGAGGTACTGCCGCGTCACGCTGGCCAGCGGAATGTCGAGGATGTTGAAGTTCTGCCGGCGGATCAGGTACAGCAGCAGGTCCAGCGGGCCCTCGAAGGCCTCGAGGAAGACCTCCAGCGCGTCGGGCGGGATGTACAGGTCCTGCGGCAGGCGGAACAGCGGCTCGCCGTACAGCCGGGCCACTGCGACCTGGTCGACGACCTCGGGCGACAGCCCCTCGGCCGCGGCAGCCTCGGTGCTCACGCGGCCTTGCCGTCCGCGGCCGGCCGGTTGTCGGTCTGGTAGACGTAGGGCTTCTGCGGCACACGCGCGTCGCGCCACTCGGCCTGGGCCGCACGGTCGGGGTTCTTGTCCCACAGCAGGGCGCGGCCGGCGCGCTGCTCGGCCTCGAGCGTGGGCTTCTTGGCCTTCAGCTCGTCGATGAAGGACGTCACGTCCGACTTGTAGGGCTTCCAGAACAGGGGCATGGCGTGCGCTTGGATATCCTCGGTGAACCGTCGATTTTAGGCTGCGGCCCCGGGCATGAACGAGATCGAGCTGAAGTTCCAGGTGCCGCCCGGGCAGGGCGCGGCGGTGGCGCGCGCGGTCGGCACGGCGAGTGCCCGGCGCGTCCGGCTGCAGGCTGCCTACGCCGACACCGCCGACCGCCGCCTGGCCGCCGCCGGGCTGGCGCTGCGCCTGCGGCGCGAGGGCCGCCGGTGGGTGCAGACGCTGAAGGGCCGCGGCGACGGCCTCATGGCGCGCCCCGAGCACGAGGTGCCGGTGCCCGGCGGCGCCGCGATGCCGGCCTTCGACGCCACGCGCCACGCCGGCACGCCCGTGGGCGAGCGGCTGCTCGCGCTGCTGGCCGACGGCGTGCCGCTGGAGGTGCTGTACCGCACCGACATCCAGCGCACGCTGCGCCGGGTGCGCAGCGGCGGCGCCACGGTGGAACTGGCGCACGACCGCGGCAGCATCACCGCCGGCGGGCAGCGCCTGGCGGTGGACGAGATCGAGTTCGAGCTGCAGGCCGGGCCCGCCACGGCCCTGGTCGCGCTGGCCGCGCGCTGGGTGGCGCGGCACGGCCTGTGGTGGGACGTTCGCACCAAGTCCGAGCGCGGCTTCCGGCTGGCCGAAGGCCTGGTGCAGGTGCCGGCCACGCGCGCCGCGCCGTCGGCCGTGGCGCCGGGGCAGACCGCGCCGCAGGCCCTGGCGGCGATGGTGCACGGCGCGCTGGCCCAGGTGCTGCCCAACGGCGCCGAGATCGCCGCCGGCACCGCCGCGCCCGAGCACCTGCACCAGCTGCGCGTGGGCCTGCGCCGGCTGCGCAGCGTGCTGCGCGAGGCCGCGCCGCTGGCCGGTGCCGGGGCCGCCGAGGCGCAGGCCCTGGAGCGCGCCTGGGCCGCGCCCTTCGGCGCGCTGGGGGCGGCGCGCGATGCCGACGTGCTGGCCGGCGACCTGGGCCCCGGCATCGACGCTGAGCTGGCCGCCGCCGGCCTGCCGCCGCTGGCCTGGCCGGCAGCGGCTGCGGGCGACGTGCCCGCGCCGGCAGAGGTGCTGCGCGGCCCGGAGGTGCAGGCACTGCTGCTGCGCAGCCTGGGGCTGGCCCTTGCGGCCGCCGAGGCGGACGAGCCGGCCCCGCCTGCGCTGGACCGCCCCGCCGCCGCCGCGCTGCTGCGGCCCCTGTGGAAACGGGTGAAGCGCGGCGCGCGCGACATCGCCGCCGCCGAGCCCGATGCCCTGCACACGCTGCGCAAGCGCGCCAAGCGCCTGCGCTACCTGCTGGAGGCGCTGGCCCCGCTGCTGCCGCCCAAGCGCCTGCGCCGCACGCTGGCCGCCCTGAAGCCGGCGCTCGACCACCTGGGCGAACTCAACGACCACCACACCGCGCGCGCGCAGCTGGCCTCCCACCCGGAGCCGGCGCCGCCGGTGTGGTTCGCGCTCGGGCTGCTGGCCGAGCGCCAGCGCCACGGGCTGCCCGCGGCGCAGCGCGCGCTGGCCGCGGTGTTCGAGGCGCCGCCGCCCTGGCGCTGATCAGCCCGGGCGGGCGCGCAGCGCGGCGTCCAGGTTCTGGGCGATGTGCTCGGCGCCGATGAGCGCCTCGAAGCCGCTGCGCCGCATCAGCGACAGCGGTTGCGGGTTGACGTTGGCCAGCACCAGCGCCACCGGGCGGCGCTGCAGCGTGCGCCACAGCTGCTCCAGCGCGTCCAGGCCAGTGCTGTCCATGGACACCAGGCGCTGCATGTCGAGCACCAGCGCCCGCGTGCCCGCCGGCAGCTGCTCGGGCAGCGCCTCGATCTTGCCCACGGCGCCGAAGAACAGCGCGCCGTAGAGCTCGATCACGGCCACGCCCTCGGGCAGCGGCGCTTCGGCGCTGGGCGGGCGCGGCGTGGCGCTGAACAGCTGCCCCATGCGCCAGATGAAGAACAGGCACGCCAGCACCAGGCCCACCTCCACCGCCACCGTGAGGTCGAAGACGACGGTGAGGACGAAGGTCGTGAGCATCAGCGTGCGGTAGGTCGGCGCGAACTGCCGCAGGCGCCGGAACTGGTGGCCCTCGAACATGTTCCAGGCCACGAACAGCAGGATGGCCGACAGCGCCGCCAGCGGCACGTGGCCGGCCAGCGGCGCGGCCACCAGCAGCACCAGCAGCAGCACGGCCGCGTGCACCATGCCGGCCACCGGCGTGGCTGCGCCCGACCGGACGTTGGTGACCGTGCGCGCGATGGTGCCGGTGGCCGGCATGCCGCCGAAGAAGGGCGTCACCATGTTGGCCACGCCCTGGGCCATGAGCTCCTGGTTGGGGTCGTGGCGCGGGTGGTCGGCGAGGCCGTCGGCCACGCGCGCGCACAGCAGCGACTCCACCGCACCGAGCAGGGCGATGGTGATGATGGGGATGGTCAGCTGCTGCAGGCTTTCCCACGACAGCGGCGGCAGCTCGATGTGCGGCAGGCCGCGCGGCAGTTCGCCGAAGCGGCTGCCGATGGTCTCCACGGGCAGCGGCAGCAGCGCCACCAGCACGGTGGCCAGCACCATCACGACGATGGCCCCGGGCACCCGCGCCAGCGGCCGCCAGCGCGAGCCCAGCCGCGGCCACAGCGCCAGCAGCAGCAGGCAGCCGGCCGTGAGCCCGGCTGCGCCCGGGTTGACCTGCCCGAGGTGCCGCCCCAGCGAGGCCAGCTGCGCGAAGAACTCCGCCGGCATCCGGCTGATGGGCAGGCCCAGCGCATCGCGCAGCTGCGACAGCGCGATCAGCACCGCGATGCCGTTGGTGAAGCCGATGACGATGCTCACCGGGATGTAGCGGATCAGCACGCCCAGGCGCAGCAGCCCCATGGCCAGCATCAGCAGGCCGGCGGCGAAGGTGCTGACGAGCAGCCCGGTGAGCCCGTGCCGGTCGACGATGCCGTAGACGATGACGATGAAGGCGCCGGCGGGCCCGCCGATCTGCACCTGGCTGCCGCCCAGGGCGCTGATCAGGAATCCGGCGACGATGGCCGTGACGAGCCCCTGCGCGGGCTCCAGGCCGCTGGCGATGCCGAAGGCCAGGGCCAGCGGCAGCGCCACGATGCCCACCGTGATGCCGGCGCCGAGGTCGCGCGCGAAGCGGCCGCGGTCGTAGCCGCGCAGCGCGTCGAGCAGGCGCGGGCGGAAGGGGTGCAGGGGCACGGGGCCGGGCATGGTGACGCTGGGGATTCTGCGCACCGGGGCCTGCGCGGGCCTGACGGGGCTCAAGCTGGGTGAAGATCGGGGCCGAGCCTTCCCGCGCCGCCTTGCCATGAACCGCTTCTCGTGGGCCCTCGTCGGGCCCGGGCGCATCGCCCACAAGTTTGCCGAGGCCGTGCAGCGCTTGCCCGGCCATCAGCTGCTGCGCGTGCAGGGGCGCGACGCCGGCCGGGCCGCGGCCTTTGCGCAGCACTGGGCGCGGCCCGACCGCCCGGCGCCGCGCGCCGTCACCGGGCTGGCCGAGCTGCTGGCCGACCCCGCCGTCGACGCCGTCTACGTGGCCACGCCCCACGCGCAGCACGCGCAGGCCGTCGAGGCCTGCCTGCGCGCCGGCAAGCCCGTGCTGTGCGAGAAGCCGCTGGTGGCCACCGCCGCGCAGGCCGAGCGCGTCGTGGCGCTGGCGCGCGAGCGCGGCGTGTTCCTGATGGAGGCGATGTGGACGCGCTTTCTGCCGCTGTACGGTGCGCTGCGCGAGCGGCTGGCCGGGCCCGACGGCATCGGCGAGGTCTGCGCCGTGCGCGCGAGCTTCGGCTACGCCTGGGACTACGAGCCCGAGGGCCGCCAGTGGAATCCGGCCGCGGCCGGCGGCGCGCTGCTGGACATCGGCATCTACCTGTTCACGCTCACGCGCTGGGCGCTGGAACGCGAGCCCGGCACCTGCCCGGAGCCGCTGCGCGCGCAGGTCGCCGGCCTGTTGGCCCCCAGCGGCGTGGACCGGCGGGTCTGGGCGACGCTGGACTTCGAGGGCGGCGCCGTGGCGCAGCTGTTCTGCGCGCTCGACGTCGAGGCCGACAACGCGGGGCACCTGCTGGGCACCCGCGGCAGCCTCACCGTCGACAACCCGTTCTGGGGCGCCACGCGCGCGCGGCTGCACCGCCCGCACCGCGCGGCCGAGGTGCTGGAGCGCCCGTTCGACATCAACGGCTTCGAGTACCAGCTGCGCGAGGCCGAGCGCTGCATCCGCGCCGGCCTGGCCGAGAGCCCGCAGATGCCGCTGGCGGAGTCGCTGGCGCTGGCGTGCTGGCTCGACGCCGCGCGGCGCGAGGTCGGCGTGCGCTACCCGTTCGACGAGGCTTGAGCGCCGCCCCGGCGGGGCGGCCTCAGGAGCGCTGGCCGACTCGCTGCCGCACCTGGGTCAGGTCGGCGCCCTTGGGCGCCAGCTCCAGGTAGGTGCCGTAGGCCTTGACGGCCTTGTCCTTGTCGCCGGCAGCCCACAGGGCGTCGCCCAGGTTCAGGTAGGCCACCGCGCGCGACGGATCCATCGCGATGGCGTTGGCGAACCAGCGCGCCGCCTCCGGGTAGCGCTGCTGACGGTGGTAGATGAAGCCCAGGTTGTTGGCCGCCAGCGCGAAGTCCGGCCGCAGGCGCAGGGCCTCGGTGAACTGCGCCTCGGCCTGCTCGTACTGCTTCTCGCGGTACAGCTGCAGCCCGCGGTCGTTGGCGCGCTGGGCCTGCTGGCGCAGCGACGTGGCCGCGGCCTGCGGCAGCACGATCCGCTGCTCGCGGCCCTGCAGGTCGCGCACGATCACGGGCGCGGCCTCGGCCGGCGCCTGCGCGGCGGCCGGCGTGGCCGGTGCGCCCGTCGCCGCCGGCCGTGCGGCGTCGAGCCGGCTGTTCATGGCGATGACCTCGCTGGTCAGCTGGCTGCTGCCGGCGCTGAGGAACTCGGTCTCCACCGGCAGTTCGAACACGAAGTCGCCGCCCTCCGAGCCCGGCAGGCTGCCGAAGGCCGGCGTCTGCCGCGACACGGCCGCCACGGCCGGTGCCACGTAGGCGGCCAGCTCGGTGGCCGTGAGGATGCCGTCGCCGTTGAGGTCGCCACGGCCGGCCAGGCCCTGCAGCAGCGTCCAGGTGAAGATCGAGTGACCGTTGGGCCCGCCGTCGGCCACCAGCTGGTCGGCGCCGCCGGCGGTGAGCATCTGGCGGCCCAGCCGCCGGGCGTTGTCGCGCAGGAAGCGGTTGCCGGCGGCGCCGCGCGTGAGCCCGAGGCCGCTGTAGCACGCGTCCATGACGAAGAACACGTGCTTGGCGGCCACGCTCTCGGCGATGTTCTGCAGGTCGCTCATCGGGATGGCGTCGCTGGCGAACTGGTTCGGGTCGGACTCCACCGGGATCACGTAGCCGAGCTCGCGCCCCGAACTGAGCTGGCGCGTCGCGCCATGGCCCGCGAAGAACACGAACAGGCGGTCGTTGCGCTGCATGCCGCCGTGCGAGAGCGTGTCGTGGAAGGCCGCCAGGATGCGCGCACGCGTGGCCTGGCCGTTCTCCAGCGTCACCACGTTCTCGGGCGCGAAGCCGAACTTCTGCACCAGCACGTCGCGCACGGCGCGGGCGTCGCGCACGGCGTACTGCAGCTTCGGCCAGCGGGCGTAGTCGTCGATGCCCACCACGATGGCCCAGGACTTGCCGTAGTGGCCCGCGGTGAGCACCGGCGCGGTGGCCGCGCCGGACGCTCGCGGCACCGAGAAGCCGGTGCCGTCCCAGCCGGCGAACTGGTAGCCCTCGGCCACCAGCTGCGACAGCACCGCCGGCAGCGCCTTGACCGTGCGCTCGTGGATGTCGTGGAACAGCACGATGCCGCGGCCCTCGCGCGCCACCGTGGCCAGCACGCGCTGCGCGATGGAGGCCGGCACCGGGTCGGCCCAGTCCAGCGAGTCGATGTTCCACATCGTCGAGCGAAGGTGGGCCGCGCCCAGCATCTGCAGGCCCTCGGCGTTGCGCGCGCCGTACGGAAAGCGGAACAGCGGCGAACGCCGCTTGTCCACGGCCTTGAGCAGTTCGTCGGTGCCCAGGATCTCGGCCTTGAGCTCGTCGCCCGCAAGCCTGGAGAGCTGGGCGTGCGTGAGGCTGTGGTTGGCCAGCGCGTGGCCCTCGGCCAGCAGCTGCCGGCTGACCTCGGCCCGCCGGCCCAGCCGCGGCGTGCCGTCGGGCGCGACGCTGCCCAGGTTGCTGCCGACCTGGAAGAACACCGCCGGCGCGCCGAACTGGCGCAGGATGGCCGCGATCTCCGACGTGTAGGTGCCGTGCGGGCCGTCGTCGAAGGTCAGGACGATCGTCTTCGGCGGCAGGCTGCGCCCGAACCACTCGCCGTCCTCCTCGGCCTGCGGCTTCTTCAGGCCCTTGGCGACGTAGGGCACGACGAAGCCGAAGTCCTTGAGGATGCGCTCGCGGTCGTGCAGCGTGCGCAGCCGGGCGACGTAGTCGTCCCATCGCTCGCGCTTGAGCTCGATGGCGCGGCTGCCGAAGCGGCCGAAGACCTGGCGCAGCTCCTTCTCGTAGTAGCGCTCGATCTCCGCCAGCGCCTCCAGGTCGTCGGCGATGCGCCGGTGCAGCTTGATGGCCGGCAGCGAGCCGTCGCGCGCCAGCGGCTCCTGCAGCTTGCGCAGCAGCTCGCGGAACGCCAGCCGGTCGGCGTCGAACAGGCCGGGGTCGCTCTCGACGTAGTCCAGCAGCGCGGCGATGGCGGCCAGCCGGGCGGCGTCGGCCGCGGCGCCGCCGGACAGCAGCGCCGCGAGCTCGTCCGTCTTGGTCAGGCTGTCGTGGAACAGCAGCAGGCCGATCTGGTTGGCTCGCTCGCGCTCGGCCGGCGTGAGCACCGAGTCGCCCTCGACGAGCACGATGACGCGGCGATAGGCGGTGAGGATGCGCTCCGCGAGCTCGGGCACGGCCGCGTAGCGGCCGCCGGACGGCGCCGGGGCCGAGGCGGCGACGGCCGGCGCGGCGGTCGATGCCGGATCCGGCCCAGCCGGCCCGCGCGCCCACAGCCAGACGGCCAGCGCGACCGCCAGGACGGCCAAGGCGCCGCCGGCGGCCGCGGCAAGGACGTGCTGGCGTTTCGAGGTCATGCCGTTGGTTTGCGGTTCGGTGCCGGCTTCAGCGCACGCGCATGCCCGGCTGCGCGCCGTCCCAGGGCTCCAGCACGTAGACGCCGGGCTCGGCCTTCTCGTCGGCGTGGCTGGCGGCCAGCACCATGCCCTCGCTGACGCCGAACTTCATCTTGCGCGGTGCCAGGTTGGCCACCACCACCGTCAGTTTGCCGGCCAGCTGCTCGGGCCGGTAGTTGGCAGCGATGCCGCTGAACACGGTGCGGTGGCGGCCCTCGCCCACGTCGAGCGTCAGGCGCAGCAGCTTGGTGCTGCCTTCCACGGCCTCGGCGGCCACGATGCGGGCAATGCGCAGGTCGATCCTGGCGAAGTCGCCGATGGCGATCTCCGGCGCGATGGCCTCGCCACCGGGCAGCGGCGCGGCCGGCGCGGCGGGCGCCTCGAACAGCGCTTCCACCTGGGCCGGGTCCACCCGCTGCATCAGGTGCTGCCACGCGCCCACCGTGTGCGCCCCCATCGAGCGCTGCGCGTCGGCCCACTGCAGCGGCGGCACCTGCAGGAAGGCCTCCACCTTGGCAGCCAGCGCCGGCAGCACGGGCTTGAGGTAGACCGTCAGCACGCGGAAGGCTTCCAGGCACACGGTGCAGGCGTCGTGCAGGGCCGCGTCCATGCCCGGCTGCCGGGCCAGTTCCCAGGGCTTCACGCGGTCGACGTACTCGTTGACGCGGTCGGCCAGCAGCATCACCTCGCGCAGCGCCTTGCCGTACTCGCGGCCGTCGAAGAGGCCGAACACCGCGTCGGCGTGCGCGCGCAGGCCGTCGAGCAGCGCGCGGCCCTCGACGCCCACGTCGGCGCTCAGCCGGCCACCGAAGCGCTTGGCGGTGAAGCCCGCGGCGCGGCTGGCGATGTTCACGTACTTGCCCACCAGGTCGCTGTTGACGCGGGCGACGAAGTCCTCGGGGTTGAAGTCCAGGTCCTCGACGCGCGCGTTGAGCTTGGCGCAGAGGTAGTAGCGCAGCCACTCGGCGTCGAGGCCCAGCTCGAGCCAGCGCGCAGGGCTGATGCCGGTGCCGCGGCTCTTGCTCATCTTCTCGCCGCTGACGGTGAGGTGGCCGTGCACGTAGACGAAGTCGGGCACCTTGCGGCCGCTGAACTTCAGCATCGCCGGCCAGAACAACGTGTGGAAGGTGACGATGTCCTTGCCGATGAAGTGCACCTGCTCCAGTGCCGGGTCGGCCAGGTAGGCCTCGAAGTCGATGCCCTGCGACTGCAGCATCGCCTGCAATGCGGCCAGGTAGCCCACGGGCGCGTCGAGCCAGACGTAGAAGTACTTGCCGGGCGCGTCGGGGATTTCGATGCCGAAGTACGGCGCCTCGCGGCTGATGTCCCAGTCGCCCAGGGTGACCTTGCCGGCGTCGTCGCGCGTGAACCACTCGCGCACCTTGTTGGCCACCTCGGGCTGCAGGCGGCCGTCCTGCGTCCACGACTCCAGGAACTCGACGCAGCGCGGGTCGCTGAGCCGGAAGAAGAAGTGGTCGCTGGTGCGCAGCACCGGCGTGGCGCCGCTGAGCGCGCTGGTGGGGTTCTTCAGATCGGTGGGCTGGTAGACGGCGCCGCAGACCTCGCAGTTGTCGCCGTACTGGTCCTTGGCGCCGCACTTGGGGCACTCGCCCTTGACGAAGCGGTCGGCCAGGAACATGCCCTTGGCTGGATCGAAGAACTGCTCGATGGCGCGCGACTCGATGAGCCCGGCCTCGCGCAGCGCGAGATAGATTCTGCGGGCCAGGGCGTGGTTCTCGGGCGCGTCGGTGCTGTGCCAGTGGTCGAAGGCGATGTGGAAGCCGTCGAGCATGGGCTTCCGCGTGGCCGCCACCGCGGCCACGAACTGCTGCGGCGTCTGGCCGGCCTTCTCGGCGGCGATCATGATGGGCGCGCCGTGGGTGTCGTCGGCGCACACGAAGCGCACCTCGTGACCGCGCATGCGCTGCAGCCGCACCCAGGTGTCGGCCTGGATGTATTCCATGATGTGGCCGATGTGGAACGGGCCGTTGGCGTAGGGCAGGGCGGTGGTGACGAACAGGCGGCGGTTCATGGTGGAATTCTAGGATTGGGGGTCTGATCCGTCCCCGCAACCGCTGCCGAAGGCCCGGACCCCGCCATGAACCCCATCCTCGTCGTCGCCCTCCTGCTGACCTTGGCCTCGCAGGCGGCCTGGGCCGATCCCGACGCGCTGCGACGTTGTCGGGCGCTGGCCGATGGCGCCGCGCGGCGGGCCTGCTACGACGCCAGTCCCGCGCCCGCCGCCACCGCGTCACCCGCCGCGGCTGTCGCGCCGCCATCGGGCGCCGGCAGCGCAAAGGCGGCGCGCTTCGGCCTGCCTGACGAGCCGTCGCCGGCCGACCGCATCGAGAGTCGCATCGAGGGGCGCTTCGAGGGCTGGGAGCCGCGCGCTCGCATCCGGCTCGCCAATGGGCAGGTCTGGCAGGTCGTCGACGACAGCCGCGGCGCCTACTGGCTTGACAGCCCGCGGGTCGTGGTGCGCAGGGGTGCCCTCGGCAGTTACATGCTGGAAGTCGAGGGCGTGCGCGCGTTCGTGCGCGTGCGGCGCATCGAATGACAGCCCGCAGGGACGCGGGTTGCGCCCGCGTCGCCGTCAGGGGCTGCCGGGATGGCTAGACTCCCTCATCCAGAGCCGACCTGCGACCTGTCGCCCAGAGCATGAGCACCGTTTCCGAAGCCGCCCTGCACGCCGCCCTGGCCACCGTGATCGACCCTGCCACCGGCCAGCCGCTGGTAGGCCCCAAGGCGCTCAAGAACCTGCGCATCGCCGGTGGCGAGGTGGCCTTCGACGTCGAGATCGGCTACCCCGCGCGCAGCCGCCACGCCGAGATGCGCGAGGCCCTGGCCGCGGCGGCGCGCACCGTGCCCGGCGTCACCGCGGTGCGGCCGGAGATCGTCATGCGCATCGTGTCGCACGCCGTGCAGCGTGGCGTGCAGTTGCTGACGGGCGTGAAGAACGTGGTCGCCGTGGCCTCGGGCAAGGGCGGCGTGGGCAAGAGCACCACCACCGTCAACCTGGCGCTGGCGCTGGCTGCCGAGGGCGCCCGCGTGGGCATCCTCGACGCCGACATATACGGCCCCAGCCAGCCCACCATGCTGGGCCTGGCCGGGCCCGACAACCGCCCCGAGAGCGACGACGGCAAGACCATGAAGCCCCTGGCCGCGCACGACGTGCAGGTGATGAGCATCGGCTTCATGATCGAGCCCGACCAGGCGATGATCTGGCGCGGCCCCATGGCCACGCAGGCGCTGGACCAGCTGCTGCGCCAGACCAACTGGGCCGACCTCGACTATCTGCTCGTCGACATGCCGCCCGGCACCGGCGACATCGCGCTGACACTCTCGCAGCGCGTGCCGCTCACCGGGGCCGTCATCGTGACGACGCCGCAGGACATCGCGCTCATCGATGCCCGCAAGGGCCTGAAGATGTTCGAGAAGGTCGGCGTGCCCATCCTGGGCATCGTCGAGAACATGGCCGTGTACTGCTGCCCCAACTGCGGCCACACTGAGCACGTCTTCGGGGCCGACGGCGGCAAGCGCATGGCCGAGCAGTATGGCGTGGAGCACCTGGGCTCGTTGCCTTTGGCGCTGAGCATCCGCGAGCAGGCCGACAACGGCCGCCCCACGGTGGTGGCCGATCCCACCGGCGAGATCGCCGCGCTGTACAAAGCCGTGGCGCGCCGCGTGGCGGTGCGCATCGCGCAGAAGGCGCGCGACTACTCGGCCCGCTTCCCCACCATCACGGTGTCGAAGGACAGCTGAGCCGCGGCCGCAGGCCAGGCCCGCGGGTTCCGGAGATCAGTGATTACCCTTTGGGGTTGCCCCAGGACAACCCTGGGGCATGTCCGAACTGCGAAGATGGGATTCTGTCTTAGACAAAACCAGACACCCCATGCTCCAGGCCCTCAAGCCCCTGCTCGCCGTCGGCGCCGACGACGCACCCGCGCTCGGTGCGCCCGGGCGCCGGGCGCTGAGCTTCGGCGAGTTGCGGGCGCTGATCGGGCGCACCCTGGCCTCGCTCAACGGCGCCGGCATCGGCCGCAACGACGCCGTGGCCATCGTGCTGCCCAACGGCCCCGAGATGGCGGCCTGCTACATGGCCTGTGCCAGCGGCGTGACGAGTGCGCCGCTGAACCCGGCCTACCGGGCCGATGAGTTCGAGTTCTACCTGGCCGACCTGCAGGCCCGGGCGCTGATCGTCGAGCGCGGCAGTGCCAGCCCGGCGGTGGAGGTGGCGGCGAAGCTGGGCGTGCGCCTGATCGAGCTGGTGCCGCGCGCCGAGGCCGGCGCCGGCGACTTCGACCTCGACCTGCCCCCCGGCACGCCGGCCGCGCAGGGCGGCGACGCGCTGCCGGGCGACGTCTCGATGGTGCTGCACACCTCGGGCACGACCTCGCGGCCCAAGATCGTGCCTCTCACGCAGACCAACCTGGCGGCCTCGGCGCAGAACATCGCGGCCACGCTGCAGTTCACCGCAGGCGACCGCGGGCTGAACATCATGCCGCTGTTCCACATCCACGGGCTGATCGCCGGGGTGCTGGCGCCGCTGTCCGCCGGCTCGTTCGTGTTCTGCACGCCGGGCTTCAACGCGCTGAAGTTCTTCGGCTGGATGGACGAGGCCGCGCCGACCTGGTTCACGGCGGTGCCCACGATGCACCAGGCCATCCTGTCGCGGGCCTCCAAGAGCCTGGACGTGATCGCGCGGCACCCGCTGCGCTTCATGCGCTCGTCCAGCTCGAGCATGCCGCCGCAGGTGATCGCCGAGGCCGAGTCGGTGTTCGGCGCGCCGCTGGTCGAGGCCTACGGCATGACCGAGGCCACGCACCAGATGGCCAGCAACCCGCTGCCTCCCCGCGCGCGCAAGCCGGGCACAGTGGGCTTGGCCGCCGGTCCCGAGGTGGCCATCATGGGCGACGACGGCGCCATCCTGCCGCGCGGCGGCGTGGGCGAGATCGTCATCCGCGGCGCCAACGTCACGCCCGGATACCTGAACAACGACAAGGCCAACGCCGAAGCCTTCGTGAACGGCTGGTTCCGCACCGGCGACCAGGGCCAGATGGACTCCGAGGGCTACCTCAGCATCACCGGGCGCCTGAAGGAGATCATCAACCGCGGCGGCGAGAAGGTCAGCCCGCGCGAGGTCGACGAGATCCTCATGGACCACGCCGCCGTGGCCCAGGTGGTGTGCTTCGGCATGCCGCACGCCAAGCTCGGCGAGGAGGTCGCCGCCGTGGTGGTGCTGCGCGAGGGCGCGCAGGCCAGCGAGCGCGACCTGCAGGCCTTCGTCGCCACCCGCGCGGCCGAGTTCAAGGTGCCGAAGAAGATCCTGTTCATGGACGAGATCCCCAAGGGCGCCACCGGCAAGCTGCAGCGCATCGGCCTGGCGGCCAAGCTCGGGCTGGCCTGACGACGCCCCCGGCCCCGATCGCGTCCCTGTCCACGCCCACGCCCGGAGTTCCCCGCCAGCGCAAGACCCGCCGTACCGTCACCGCCGTCCCACCGCCTGCCCAGGTGGTGCAAAGCAGTTGTTCCATGTGACTTCCCTCTGAATCCAGGAGACGACATGAGCTGTAACGCACCTCGCAAGACCGGCATTGCCAAAGCCTCACCGACGCTCGCGTCGAAGGTGATGACGATGACCATCCCCGTCCTCGCCGCCGCGACGCTGTGGGCCGCGGCCCCGGCTGCCAAGGCCTGGGAGCCCACGAAACCCATCGAGTTCGTGGTGCCGGCCGGCACCGGCGGCGGCGCCGACCAGATGGCGCGCTTCCTCCAGGGCGTGGTGGCCAAGCACTCGCTGAGCAAGCAGCCCATCGTGGTGGTGAACCGCTCGGGCGGCGCCGGTGCCGAGGGCTTCCTCGACGTCAAGAACGACAAGGGCAACGGTCACAAGATCGTGATCACCCTGTCGAACCTGTTCACGACGCCGCTGGCTACGGGCGTTCCCTTCAACTGGCGCGACCTCACGCCCGTGCAGATGCTGGCGCTGGACCAGTTCGTGCTGTGGGTGAACGAGGAGTCGCCGCACAAGACGGCCAAGGCCTACCTCGACGCCGTGAAGGCCGGCCCCGACCGTGGCACGAAGATGGGCGGCACCGGCAGCAAGCAGGAAGACCAGATCATCACCGTGCTGATCGAGAAGGTCGCCGGCAAGAAGATCACCTACATTCCCTACAAGGGCGGCGGCGACGTGGCGGTGCAGCTGGTGGGCAAGCACGTCGACAGCACGGTGAACAACCCGATCGAGGCCGAGAGCCACTGGCGCGCCGGCAAGCTGCGGCCGCTGTGCGTCTTCGACAGCAAGCCCATGCCGTACAGCGCCAAGCTCACCGCGACCATGGGCTGGAAGGACATCCCCACCTGCGCCAGTGCCGGCCTGCCGGCCGAGTACCTGATGCTGCGCGGCATCTTCATGCCGCCCGGCGTGACACCCGAGCAGGTGAAGTTCTACCAGGACCTGTTCGCGAAGGTGCGCGCGCTGCCCGAGTGGAAGGAATTCATGGAGAAGGGCGCCTTCAACCAGACGACGCTCTCCGGGCAGGCCTTCTTCGACTGGCTCGGCCGCAACGAGCAGCAGCACCGCGTGCTGATGCGCGAAGCCGGCTTCCTGGCCCAGTGAGCGGGCCCATGGACGACGACGGCTCCGCCGACATCGACGTTCGCGGGCCCGAGCTCGCGGTGGCTGCGCTGCTGCTGGGCGTGGGCGGCCTCGTGGTGGCCGACAGCCTGCGCATCGGCGTGGGCTGGGCCGACGACGGGCCGCTGTCCGGCACCTTCCCGTTCTACGTGGGGCTGGTGCTCATCGCGAGCGCCGCGTGGGTGGTGCTCGGCCAGTTTCTCCGCTGGCGCGCTGGCACGGCCGAGGCCTTCTTCACGCGGGCACAGGCGGCCCTCGTATGGGCCATGCTCTGGCCCATCGTGGTGTACGTCGGCGCGGTGCAGGTGCTGGGCATCTACGTCGCGTCGGCGCTGCTGATCGGCTACTTCATGGCACGACACGGGCGCTACCGCTGGACGCTCACGGTGCCGGTGGCCGTGGGCGTGCCGCTGGTGTTCTTCGTCGTGTTCGAGCGCTGGTTCCTGGTGCCTCTGGCCAAGGGGCCGCTGGAGAGGCTGCTGGGCCTCTGAACCGTCCGGTCCTTCCACCCTTTCCGAAAGCGCTCGATGCAAGAACTCGCGAACCTCGCGAACGGCTTCGCCGTGGCCGCGACGCTGCCCAACCTGGGCTTCATGCTGATCGGCATCACGCTCGGGGTGCTGATCGGCGTGCTGCCCGGCCTGGGCGGCGCCAACGGCATCGCCATCCTGCTCCCGCTGACCTTCGGCATGAATCCCACCTCGGCGATCATCATGCTGAGCTGCATCTACTGGGGGGCGCTGTTCGGCGGGGCCATCACCTCGATCCTGTTCAACATCCCGGGCGAGCCCTGGAGCGTGGCCACCACCTTCGACGGCCACCCGATGGCGCAGCAGGGCAAGGCGGCGCAGGCGCTGACGGCTGCCTTCACCAGCAGCTTCGTCGGCGCGCTGCTGGCGGTGGTGCTGATCACGCTGCTGGCGCCCCTGCTGGCGCAGTTCGCGCTCAAGTTCGGCCCGGCGGAGTTCTTCGCCGTGCAGCTGCTCACCTTCTGCAGCTTCGTGGGCATGAGCAAGGAGCCGGCCGCCAAGGTGCTGGCCGCGATGATGCTGGGCTTCGCGCTTGCGGCGGTGGGCATGGACAACGTCACCGGCCAGCTGCGCATGACCTTCGGCCAGACCGAGCTGCTCAAGGGCTTCGACTTCCTGATCGCGGTGATCGGCCTGTTCGGCATCGGCGAGATCCTGCTGACCATGGAGGAGGGGCTGGCCTTCAAGGGCAAGAGCGCCAAGATCCGCTTCGGCGAGGTGCTTGAGACCTGGAAGCAGATGCTGCGCTACTGGAGGACCTTCCTGCGCAGCACGGCGGTGGGCTGCTGGATGGGCATCACCCCCGGCGGCGCCACCCCGGCGAGCTTCATGAGCTACGGCATGGCGCGCCGCTTCAGCAAGAACCCCCAGGGCTTCGGCAAGGGCGACGTCGAGGGCGTGATCGCGCCCGAGACTGCGGCCCACGCCGCGGGCACGAGCGCGCTGCTGCCCATGCTCACGCTGGGCATCCCGGGCTCGCCCACGGCGGCCGTGCTGCTGGGCGGTTTGCTGATCTGGGGCCTGCAGCCCGGGCCCATGCTGTTCGTCGAGCAGAAGGACTTCGTCTGGGGCCTGATCGCCAGCATGTATCTGGGCAACATCGTGGGCCTGATCGTCGTGCTGACCACCGTGCCCTGGTGGGCGGCCATCCTGCGCATCCCGTTCGCGGTGATCGCGCCGGTGATCATCGTCATCTGCGCCATCGGCGCGTACACGGTCAACAGCTCCATGTTCGACGTCTGGAGCATGCTGGTGTTCGGTGTGCTGGGCTACCTCTTCAAGAAGCTCAAGTACCCGCTGGCGCCGCTGGTGCTGGCCCTGGTGCTGGGCGACATGGCCGAGGCCAGCTTCCGCCAGGCCATGCTGCTTTCGCAGGGGTCGCTGTCTATCTTCTGGAGCAACGGCCTGGTGGGCAGCATCTTCGGCCTGGCCATGCTGCTGCTGGTGTGGCCGCTGTGGGGCAAGGCCAAGGACCTGCTGCGCGCCCGCGAGCGGGCGGCCGGCGGATGAACAGGGCCGTGGAGCGAGCCGCATCATGAAATTCACGATCGTCGGCGCCGGCGCCATCGGCGGCTACCTGGGCACGCGGCTGGCGCTGGCCGGCGAGGACGTCACCTTCATCGCGCGGCGTCGCAACCTGGAAGCCATCAACGCCGAGGGCTTCCGTCTGGTACTGGAGGACGGCTCCGAGGAACACGCCAGGGGCGTGCGCGCGGTGGAGCGCATGGCCGAAGCCGGGCCGCAGGACGTGGTGCTGCTGACGCTGAAGGCGCACCAGCTGCGCGAGGTGGTGGCCGAGCTGCCGGCGCTGTACGGCCCCGACACGGTGGTCGTGAGCATGGTCAACGGCGTGCCCTGGTGGTATTTCCACGCGCTTGGCGGCCCGCACGAGGGCCGCGCCGTCACCCGGGTGGATCCCGACGGCGCCATCGCCCGGGCCATTCCGCCCGGGCGCGTGATCGGCAGCGTCGTCTACCCCGCCGCCGAGCTGGTGGCGCCGGGGCTGGTGAAGCTCGTGGAGGGCAACCGCTTCACCGTGGGCGAGCCCAGCAACGAGCGCACGCCGCGCGTGGAGGCGCTGAGCCAGGCGCTGATGAAGGCGGGCTTCAAGGCCCCGGTCTCGCGCGACATCCGCAGCGAGCTGTGGATCAAGCTCTGGGGCAACCTGAGCTTCAACCCGATCAGCGCGCTGACGCACGCCACGCTGGAGGGCATCTGCCGCTTCGCGCCCACGCGCGAGCTGGCGCGGCGCATGATGGCCGAGGGCCAGGCCGTGGCCGAAGCGCTCGGCGTGCGCTTCAAGATCACGCTGGAACAGCGCCTGGCCGGTGCCGAGGCCGTGGGCGCGCACAAGACCAGCATGCTGCAGGACGTCGAGGCCGGCCGTGCGCTGGAGCTCGAGGCGCTGGTGGGGGCGGTCATCGAACTGGGCCAGATCGCAGGCGTCGCCACACCCACCATCGAGGCCGTGTACGCCGCCACCAAGCTGCTGGAACACAGCGTGCTGGAAGCGCGCGGACGCCTGGCCGTCCAGGCCGGCTGAAGGCGCGGGCCGCCCGGCGGCCTCAGCGCGGCGCCAGGCGGGCCAGGTCTTCCGGCGTGTCGGCGTCGGCGAAGGCTCCGGCGTCTTCGAACGCGACCTCGGCGGCAGCCTGGGCCCTGGCGAACCGCTGCACGCTTCGCTCGCCGCGCGCCAGCGCCGCTGCCAGGGCCGGGGCCAGCGAGCGGTGCAGCAGCGCGAACACCGGCTGCAGCCCGTCGGCGGTGGCCGCGATGGCCAGCGGCGGCGCCCCCGGGCCCGCCAGCGGCAGGGCCAGCCGCACCGCCAGGTCGGCGGGCATCAGCGGGCTGTCACAGGGCACGCTGAGCAGCCACTCGGTGGGCGCACGCCCCAGCGCGGCCAGCCAGCCCGCCAGCGGGCCGGGCAGGGTGTCGTCGGCGTCGGGCCACAGCGGCAAGCCGAAGCCGGCGTACAGCGCCGCCTGCCGGTTGACGTTGAGCGCCACCGTGCCCACCTGCGGCGCCAGACGATCGATCACGTGCGCCAGCAGCGGCCGGCCGGCCCAGCGCACGAGCGCCTTCTCGACGCCGCCCATGCGCGCGCCGCGGCCGCCGCAGAGCACGAGGCCGGTGATCGCCTCGCGCCGCGGCGGGGCGTTCATCGCGCGGCGGGTCGAGCGAGGTCGCGCAGCAGCGTCGGCCCGGCGTGGCGCTCGACCTCGGCCATCAGCGGCCTGAAGAAGCCCGCGGGCGCGAGCATCTCCAGCAGCACGAACATCGGCGCCACGAACAGGCCGACGAGGTCGTCGACGAAGGCCGGCTTGCGGCCCTCGTAGTAGTGGCCCACGAACTGGATCACCCAGCCGACGGCGAAGAAGCCCAGGCCCCAGGCCCACCAGCGGCCCTCGACCGCGTGCGCGAGCACCGCCAGCGCCAGCCACACCGCGCTGGTCACCAGGCCCAGGCCCGGCGCGCCGCGGCTGAGCGTCCAGGCGATGACCAGCGCCAGCACCAGCCAGGCCGGCGACAGCGCCAGTCCGGCAAGCTCGAAGCCCGGGCGCGACAGCAGCACCAGGCTGCCGAACATGATCATCGGCACGCCTATGAAGTGCGTCGCGATGTTGCGGCGGTCGCGGTGGTACTCGGCGTACTGGGCGAGCAGCGTCGGCGCGGGGCGGAAGGGGCTGGCCATGGCGGGGTACTCCTCGCGGCCGCGGCCGCTTCTGTCCACGCGCGGACTCTAGCGCGGGGGGCGGACTCCTAGAATCCGCAACAACACCCTGGGGGAGCGTCTTGAGCATCAAGAGCGACAAGTGGATCCGCCGCATGGCGGAGCAGCACGGCATGATCGAGCCCTTCGAGCCGGGCCAGGTGCGCCATGCGGCCGACGGCCACAGGATCGTGAGCTACGGCACCAGCAGCTACGGCTACGACATCCGCTGCGCGCCCGAGTTCAAGGTGTTCACGAACATCCACAGCACGGTGGTCGACCCGAAGAACTTCGACGAGAAGAGCTTCGTCGACATCGAGGCGCCGGTGTGCATCATTCCGCCGAACAGCTTCGCGCTGGCGCGCACGGTCGAGTACTTCCGCATCCCGCGCAACGTGCTGACCATCTGCCTGGGCAAGAGCACCTACGCCCGCTGCGGCATCATCGTCAACGTCACGCCCTTCGAGCCCGAGTGGGAAGGCTTCGTGACGCTGGAATTCAGCAACACCACGCCGCTGCCGGCCAAGATCTACGCCGGCGAAGGCTGCGCGCAGGTGTTGTTCTTCGAGAGCGACGAGGTCTGCGAGACCAGCTACAAGGACCGTGGCGGCAAGTACCAGGGCCAGCGCGGCGTGACGCTGCCCAAGGCCTGACCCCGCCGGAAAGAGGCCGTCTTCCGGCCGCTTTTCGGGCCATCGGCCGCCCCTGGCGAGCCCAGACTGGCACCCCATCGCCGGTGCTGAACGCCGGCAGCCGAGGCCGCCGATGAACGCTCCCGCCCCCTTCCCGCAGTTCCCTGGCATGGTTCCCGCGCCGCTGGTGCCGCTGGTGGCGCCGGTTCGGCTGGAGCAGCTGCGCGAGCTGAGCACCTGGATGGCGCTGGACGGCCAGCGCGTGAGCCTGCAGCGGCTGTGCATGGACCGCGTCTACGCCCTGGAGCAGCTGTCCCGCGCCCACGCCAGCGACCTGGAGCCGCTGCGCGAGCTGGCGGTGAGCCTGTTCGCGGTCTTCGAGCGCCCCGCGGCCACCGCGACGCACTGAACCCGAAGCCCCCACAATCCCGGGCCTCAGGAGGGCCCCGGCATGAAGTGGGAAGGACACGAGACCAGCCGCAACGTCGAAGACCGGCGAGGCGCCCCCGTCAGCGGCGGTGCGCCGCGGTTGGGCGGTGGCAGGGGCATCGGCCTGGGCACCATCGTCATCGCGCTGGTGGCCGGATGGCTGTTCGGCATCAACCCCCTGACGGTGCTGGGTCTGCTGTCGGGCGGCGGCGGCGCGCCCGCTGTGCAGCAGGCGCCCGCCAGCGAAGGGCCCCCCGGCGATCGCAGGGGCCTCTTCGTGTCCACCGTGCTGCGCGACACCGAAGTCGTGTGGAACCAGCAGTTCCAGGCCACGGGACAGCGCTACCAGGAGCCCACGCTGGTGCTGTTCCGCGGTGCGACGCCCACCGCCTGCGGCACGGGGCAGAGCGCCATGGGGCCCTTCTACTGCCCTGGCGACAGCAAGGTCTACATCGACCTGGAGTTCTTCGACACCCTGGCCAATCGCCTGGGGGCCCCGGGCGACTTCGCGCAGGCCTACGTCGTGGCGCACGAGGTCGGCCACCACCTCCAGAACCTCATGGGCATCACGTCCAAGGTCGACGCGATGCGGGGCCGCGTCCCGCAGGCCCAGATGAACGCGCTGAGCGTACGCGTGGAACTGCAGGCCGACTGCCTGGCGGGCGTCTGGGCCCATCACTCGCAGCGCGGCAAGGGCTGGCTGGAGCGGGGCGACATCGAGGAGGCCCTGCGCGCGGCGGCGCAGATCGGTGACGACACCCTGCAGCGTGCCAGCCAGGGCCGCGTGGTGCCCGAGACCTTCACGCACGGCAGCGCCGAGCAGCGGATGACCTGGTTCAAGCGCGGGCTCGACGGCGGCCGCATCGACGGCTGCAACACCTTCGACAGCCGCTGAGCAGCCGCCCGGCCTGCCGCTTTGTGGCTTAATCCGGGGTTTTGCCGGATTCACCCGCCATCACCCGGAGCCCTCGTACCATGGGAAACAAGATCGTCACCGAAGCCGACCGCAAGGCCACGCCGCGCCCCATCGCGCCCAAGGGCGTGACCGTCACCACCATCCGCGGCCAGCGCGTGAGCCTGGAGCGCGGCTCGCACACGCGCAGCAAGAAGAACACCGGCAAGCGCGCCAAGAGCGGGGGGTGAACGAGCCCCCAAGCTCGCTCCCGCTCGCTACCCCCCGAGGGGGCCGCCCCGCAGCGGCCCGGCAGAGCCGGATCCGCGCGGGTAGCTTGGCCGGGGCCTGCACCGGGCAGCCATGCTGCGCATCACCGAACTCCGCCTGCCGCTCGACCACCCCGAGCCCGCGCTGCGCGAGGCGGTGCAGTCGCGGCTGAAGCTGCCCTCGGCGGCACTCGGCGAGATCCGCGTCTTCCGCCGCGGCTACGACGCGCGTCGCAAGTCCGACATCCAGCTCGTCTACACGCTCGACGTCGCGCTCGCGCCCGGCGTCGACGAGGCGGCCCTGCTGGCGGCCGCCGCCGGCGACCCCCACCTGCGGCCCGCGCCCGACACCACGTACCGCTTCGTCGGCCACGCGGCGCAGGGCTCGCGCGCCGGCCGCAGCCGGCCCGTGGTCGTGGGCTTCGGCCCCTGCGGCCTGTTTGCGGCGCTGATCCTGGCCCAGATGGGCCTGGAGCCGCTGGTGCTGGAACGCGGCAAGGACGTGCGCCGCCGCACGCAGGACACCTGGGGCCTGTGGCGCCGCGGCGTGCTCGACCCCGCGAGCAACGTGCAGTTCGGCGAGGGCGGCGCCGGCACCTTCAGCGACGGCAAGCTCTGGAGCCAGATCTCCGACCCGCGCCACCTCACGCGCAAGGTGCTCGTCGAGTTCGTGAAGGCCGGCGCGCCGGAGGAGATCCTCTACGTCAGCAAGCCGCACATCGGCACCTTCCGGCTGGTCAGCATGATCGAGAAGATGCGGGCCGAGATCGAGCGCCTGGGCGGCCGCATCCGCTTCGAGCAGCAACTGACCGACCTGCACATCGAAGGCGGCGCGCTGCGCGGCATCACGCTGGCCGGCGGCGAGCAACTCGACGCCGACCACCTGGTGCTGGCGCTGGGCCACAGCGCGCGCGACACCTTCGCCATGCTGCAGCGACGCGGCGTGTTCCTGGAGGCCAAGCCGTTTTCGGTGGGCTTCCGCGTCGAGCACCCGCAGGGCCTCATCGACCGCGCCCGCTTCGGCGCGCGTGCCGGCCACCCGCTGCTGGGGGCGGCCGACTACAGGCTCGTGCACCACGCCCGCAACGGCCGCAGCGTCTACAGCTTCTGCATGTGCCCGGGCGGCACCGTGGTGGCCGCCACGTCCGAGCCCGGGCGCGTGGTCACCAACGGCATGAGCCAGTACAGCCGCGCCGAGCGCAACGCCAACGCCGGCATCGTGGTGGGCATCAACCCCGACGACTACCGCCAGGCGCCCGGCAGCGGCCCCGTGGACCCGCTCGACGGCGTCGCCTTCCAGCGCTTCTGGGAGAGCCGCGCCTACCAGCTGGGCGAGGGCGGCTACAAGGCGCCGGGGCAACTGGTGGGCGACTTCGTCAAGCGCCAGCGCTCGCGCGTGCTGGGCGAGGTCGAGCCCTCCTACCGACCCGGCGTCACGCTCACCGACCTGGCGGACGCCGCGCAGCCCAGCCTGCCGGCCTACGTGCTCGACGCCATCCGCGAGGCGCTGCCCGCCTTCGAGCGGCAGATCGCCGGCTTCTCGCGGGCGGACGCCGTGCTCACGGGTGTGGAGACGCGCACCTCGTCGCCGCTGCGCATCCGCCGCGGGCCCGACCACCAGAGCGTCAACGTGCGCGGCCTTTACCCGGCCGGCGAGGGCGCGGGCTACGCGGGCGGCATCATGTCCGCCGGGGTCGACGGCATCGAGGTCGCCGAGGCGCTGGGCCGCGTGCTGCTGGGCGAAGCCGCCGCCATGCCCGCCGGTGCTTGACGGCCGTCAAGGCGCCGGCCCTGGCCACGCCGCCCAATGCGGGCATCGCCCAACCCGAGAGAGTCGGCACGATGCAAGACCACGGCTACAAGCAGCTCACCACCCGGGTCAGCCAGCATCTGGCCGGCCTGCGCAGCAGCACGCCCGGCCTGATGAAGGCGTTCAGCGACCTGGGCCGCGCGGCCACGGCGCCGGGTGCGCTCGATGCCAAGACCAAGGAACTCATCGCGCTCGCGCTCGGCGTGGCGTCGCGCTGCGATCCCTGCATCGGCTTCCACACCCAGGCCCTGGCGAGGCTGGGTGCGACGCGGCAGGAGGTCGACGAGGCGCTGGGCGTGGCCACTTACATGGGCGGCGGCCCATCGTTGATGTACGCCGCCAGTGCGGTGGCGGCCTTCGACGAGGCCGTCGCGGCGCAGGCTTCGGCGGGCGCCTGATGGCTGCTTCCCCGTTCGACGCCCGCCGGGCCCGCGGGCTGGGGCTGTTGCTCGTGGCCTGCCAGTTCGGCCTGATGGCGGCGCTGGTGGTGCTGGGTGCCCGCGGGCTGCAGCCGTGGCCGAGCTGGCCCGTGCTGGCCCTGGCCGCCGTGCTGGTGACGACCGGCGCGGCGCTCGGCTTTGCCGCGATGGCCGCGAACCGGCCGGGCAACTTCAACATCCATCCGGCGCCGCGCGAGGGCGGGCAGCTGGTGGCGCACGGGCCCTACCGCCGGATCCGACACCCCATGTACGCCGCGCTGCTGTTGCTGACCGCTGCGGCGGCCGTTCTGGCGTCCAGCCTGCCGGCCGCCGCCGGCTGGGCCGCCCTGCTAGCCGTGCTGCTGACGAAGTCGGGCCTGGAGGAGCGCTGGCTCGCCGCGCACCACGCCGGCTACGCGGCCTACTGCCGGCGCACGCACCGCCTGCTGCCGGGGCTTTACTAGCGCCGTGGCGGCGCAGCCGGCGGCGCCCGCGGGCCCGGCAGCAGGCCACGTGGCGAGCCGCTGCCCAGCAGCCGGCGCATCGCCACGCCGGCCACCTGGTGATTGCGCTCATTGAAGTTCGACGCCACCTGCTCGATCACCGCCTGCAGCAGAAGGCCCACGAGCCCGCCCTGCTGCCCGCCGCGCTGCTCGGCGCTGCTGGCGGTGGCGCTGCCGCTCCAGAGCGTGCGGCCGTCGCGCAGATCCACCAGCCGCCCGTCGACCGTGACCACCGCGTCGGAGCTGACGACGCGGTACACCGAGCCGTAGGCGCGCACCTCCAGGTACAGGGCGGCGTCGGCGCCGAAGACGTCGCGCAGGCGCTGCGGCCCGATCAGGTGGGCGTCCTGCGCCGCCTGCACGCCGTTGCTGCGCAGCGTCTCGTTGACCAGCGCCACCGGCAGCACGTAGTAGCCGGACTCGGCCAGGGGCACCACGGCCTGGGCCATGACGCTGGCTGGCGCCTCGACGTCGGGGGTGTTGTTCACCGGCGGCAGCACCAGCACCGAGGCCGGCCGGGCCTCGCGCAGGGCCGGCCAGGGGTCGGGCGGTGGGGGGCCGACGCTGGCGCAGCCGCCGAGCAGCCCGGCTAGCGCCAGCACCGCGGTGCGCGCCGCAGCCCTCACTTCGGGGTCTCCGGGGGCGCTGCGGGCGAGGCGCGGCGGGCGTTGCGCAGCAGGAAGTCCATGTACGGGGCCGCCTCGGGGTAAAGGGCCTTCTCGGCCTGCAGGTGGCGCAGCGCGAGCGCCTCGTTGCCGAGTTGCGTGTGCAGCAGCGCCAGGTGGGCGTGCAGCCCGGGCGGCGCGGCACGTGCGGCGCCGGCGGCGCGCTGCAGCTGCTCCTCCAGCCGCGAGGCCTGGCGAGCGGCGTCGCCGCCGCTTTGCCTGAGGTGCAGGGCCAGCGCCTGCGGGTAGGTGCCCCAGTCGTACAGCGTGGCGGGCGGAGTGGCGCAGCCGGTGCTCAGCACCGCGGCCATCGCCAGCAGGCCGCGGGCGGGCAGGGCGCGGCTCATCAGGGCCGCGCCGGCTTCCAGGCGCCGCTGTCCAGGCCGGCCACCAGACGGTCCACCGCCTCGCGGATGGCCAGGTCGAGCACCTTGCCGTTGAGCGTGGCGTCGTAGCTGGCGGTGCTGCCGAAGCCGAGGATCTCGCGCTCCGACAGCGTGTACTCGCCGCCGCCCTGCACCGAGTACACCACCTCCGACGTCAGCGGGTTGACGATGTTGAGCGTCACCTTGGCGTAGGCCACCTGCGTCTTGCCGCGGCCCAGCAGGCCGAAGAGG